>NZ_JBIQEU010000049.1:0-4176 GCF_045369765.1 Sphingomonas olei | reverse complement strand
CATACCCGTAACGCTGCTCGACGAAGGGGGTCCCTTTTGGACGCCGATAGGGGGTCCTTTTTGGACGCCGATTGACAATTCCGCGCATAGCATCGCCAACGCCAGCGAACGCGCCGTTGAGCGTGGCCATCTGCTTGGCCATCGCACCGCCGAACTGGTTGTTGCCGATATCCTCAAGGTACTTGGTGATCGCGACACTGTTGTTCGCAACGCTCGTGCTCACGCCTTGGAAGGTGAACTTGACCTTGTCGCCCTCGACCTTCGACTTGATGCCGAACTCCTTAAGGCGCTCGAACTCACCCGTGCCGGCGTCGGCAACGGCTTCGATCATCTGGTTGAGGTCTTTGCCGGTGGCAGAAGCGGTGTTGCCGAAGGAGCGAAGACGCTCTTCAGTTGCCGCAAGGCCGATCTGGCGCAGCTTCACAAAAGCCTGCACCGACTGCCCGGTATCGAACGGAGTTGAGTTGCCGAAGTTGACGAGCGCCGCGTAAGTCTCCTTCGCGGTCTTCGCGTTCTTCGTCATGGTCTCGATCTGACCAAGCCAGCTTTGTGTCTGTGCAGCGGACTTGATTGCGGCAGAGCCGATTGCGCCAAGGCCGAGTGCGATGCCGCCAAGGACCGCAGCTTGCGGACCCATCGCCATGAGGCTCTGAACCAGACCGCCCACGGCAGGAGTAGCGCCAGCAGCGCGGCCCTTGATGTCGTCTAGTACCTTGCTGATTGCGCCGCCTGCGTCTGCGGCTTTGGACATGCTTCGACCGTTGCGATCGAAGGAACCCGCCATGTTATCGTTGGCGGCACTTACTCGCTGTCCGTGGCGGATGATCCGATCAAGAGAAGCGATTGTGGCGCGCTCGCCCGACACTGCGCGAGTTGGATCAATGATGACTTCAATTGCGGCGGCGAGATTACTGTCCATCCCGTACTTAGTCGGTTTGGGCTATCTTCTCGCCTTTGCCCGCTTTGCCGTCACTTCGGCCTTCTCGGCCTGCATGTTCAACCAAGCAACATCCACTTGTCGGATGGTGCTCTCAAATGCGTCTTGCTCTACTAGGTCCATCTCTAGTCGCTCTGCGTACCAGATGATCGCTTTGTTGGGGATTGGACCAGCGGCCATGCCGATCGGGCGCATCGTGGATAGTTCGTTGAAGGCTTGGAACAGCGACACGCTGTTGAGCTTGGGTGCAGCCTCTACCTCTAGCTGGGCACGCTCACTGCCCGCTTCTGCTGCCTGAAGGACGAGATTGCCCCCGTCCTCCAGCCAGTTGAGATAGGCGATTAGTTTTTTGCTTCGTCGTCCTTGGTCGAACGCGGATCGTGCTTGAAGTTGGCCTTGTTCTGCGAGAACTTCACCAGTTCGTTGAACATGCCGTCATCGTCGTCTTCTGGATCGAAGAGCAGTGCCATTGCGTTCTCGCGCGAGAATGGAACGTCCTTGCCGTTCTCGTCCTGCACACCTTCCCAGCCGTGCAGAGCGGTGTTGATGAACGTGAACACGCCACGCTTCTCCGCGTCTTCCAGCTTGCCGAGTGCTTCCTTGTTCTCGCGGCCAAAGCGCTCCATGCCGATGCGGACGAACTTGCTGTCCAGATTGAACAGCGACACGGTGAACGTGCCGTACTTGTTGCCGTCGTTGTCAGTGTAGGTGAAGGGAACGCCCATCTTTGCAACTGCAACGTCGTAGTTGGATGGCTTGCGGAACTTGATCTTAGTAGTCATGTGTTGCTCCTCTCTAATAGCATCCTATTTATTTGAGCAGCGAACATGGCAGTGGCGGCACCTTTCGATGCCGCCACCTCATGGAGAAACTAAGAGGTAAGGAGAGGAGAAACCCTCAGAGCTTTTCCACGATGATTGCCGCGCGGCTGACTTCGTCAAAGTGCGCGGTGAACTCTAGGTTGATGAGCAGACCAGTGTCGGTCAGTTCGTCGGTTGGGCTGTTGCACATCGCTGCGGGCAGCGTGATGCGGTAGCCTTCAGTGTTTGCGCCAGTGCCGCGAACAATGTCGAACTTCACTTCCACAGTCGTGTCGTCGCCGAACAGCGCGTCCACCTCAAAGCCCTTGCGGTAGCCGCCGAGGCTCAGGGTAGTTTCACGGTTGCCGGTTGCAGCCACGCTGGTTGCTTCCTTCTGGCCGAACACAATGCGGTGATCGTGTGCCGTGCCAGTGCTGAACTCCATGTTGATGAACTCAAGCGTCTGACCAGCGATCGAGAAGTTCTTCACGTCGATGTAGTTGAAGCTCTTTGCAGTAGCAGCGATGACCGGAAGTGCGCTGTCAGCGGAAGTGCGAACGCGCTTGCTGCCCATCAGTTCGAAGGATGCGGTAACACCCTCGCGAGCAGTGCCGCTAAGGCCGAAGCTGTTAACGGTGATGCCGCCGTCCTGATAGCCCATGTAGCCGCCGCGCTCGGTCAGCTTCGTAAGCATGGTGAAGAACACGTCGGTTTCACCGCCGAAGGCAATGCCCGTGTCCTCATCGAACTTACCGGCAATCGCACTCTCAATGAGCAGGTCGATCGCAGCGCAAGGACGAAGCGGCATGTTGAACGTGCCCGTCGAGGATGCGTGACCGCGAGTAGGAGCGGCAGTTTCGCGATTAGGACGCTGCGTAGTGTCCTCAATCATCGCGGTCGAATAGGTGAGTGGTGCCTGACCAGTTTCAGCGGGAAGGTCCAGCAGACTGCCGGTAGCTGGCATTACGCCAAACTCCACTTCCTCGATGATCTTGTAGGCGACCTCATTCTGATTGATGTAGTCAGTTGCCATTTGCGGCCTCCAATTATTGAACTGGAGCCGCAAGTCTGGCTCCGCCCTATTTAGCGGCGGCCAGTTGGAGGTGCTTTGTACTAGGTGCGGTAACGCAGGCTCTGGAACGAGTAGCGGATAGTATGCTGATACTCGTCTTTGTTCTCGACCGTTTGGCGCGTCATGCGGACTACCTGAAGTGCGCCATCATCACTGCGCCAATCAGTAAAGAGGTTGTCATACCGGGCAACCACCTCGTCACCGGCTTTGAGGCCTAGCTTTTTAGGAATGAACACCTGTAGGTATGCGCCACCCGTGCTTAGGTACTCGGGATTGTCGCCGTTGCTCACACGCTCGTTGCTCTCAAGCGACACGGAGAAGCGCACCCACGGCTTTGACTTGTCCACAACTGTGGAGGGCTTGTTCAGCGTGAGAACTTGGTTCGACTTGAGATCGAACGCGGACAGAAAGCGCGCTTCAAGGGCTGCTTCATCGAGATTCATTCACTACCTCCGGAGCGCGCGGCGCTCTCAACTGCTGCTTCAATCCACCCGTTCGGAGCCTGACTAGAATGTCCGCGCGCGAGGGCTGGGCCGTAAACCGTGGGATTGCTGATCTTGCCGGGCTGTCCGCTCTGTGTCGGAGTGTCGATCTGCCAAGCGCCGCGAAAGTCACCATCGCGAACAGGCGATCCCTCGATGAGCTTCTTGCCCACATCGAGCGTGATCTTCTGCGTGACCTCTAGCACCTTCTCCTGCTGCATCTTGGCGAACTTGGCGCGTGCTGCGATCAGCTGGGACATATCAAAGCGGACTGCCATTAGCTGACCTCCGCGACGTACAGGACCGGCTTGTCGGCTTCGTAGAGCGTGACGACATTGCCGACCTCGTAGGACTTGCCCGCAAATGTGATGCTGTCGCCGCGCTTGGGCTGGGTCTGCATCTTGGCGACCATGCGCCATACCTCGCGGCCTTCCTCGTCCAGAGTTTCCGATGGACCGACCGTCATCCTCACCGGGCGCGAGGCCGGCGACACTTCAACCATGCTGTTCGTGTCGGGATCGAAGACCGTGCTGGCACCCGTGAGCGTGCCGTTCGCACCAAAGCGGGCGAGCAAACGAGCCTCAAGGGCCAACATGCGATCCGCGAACGCCATTAGGGGCGCATCCTCGAGAAGCGCACGCCGCCGGCCTGGCCCGCTGCTACTGGAGCGAGGGGCGCCAGCATTGCCGTTACCTGTGGGTAGGGATCGGATGGGGTGGCTTCGTACTCGGTTTCAACGCTCGCACCCGTCGAGGACGCTTCCTTGAGCTTCTTCACGGCCTGCGTTGCGCGCATTGCGGGCGCAGTGACTGTCAATCGGCGTCCAAAAAGGACCCCCTATCGGCGTCCAAAAGGGACCCCCTTCGTCGAGCAGCGTTACGGGTA
>NZ_JBIQEU010000048.1:0-4351 GCF_045369765.1 Sphingomonas olei | reverse complement strand
CATACCCGTCACGCTGCTCGACGAAGGGGGTCCCTTTTGCACGCCGATAGGGGGTCCTTTTTGGACGCCGATTGACACCACCAGCTCGCAACGCTTCGCGCTTCTCGCCTGCTCGGTCGGTAGGAGCGAGATCGCCGCTTCGATGCCGTCGACGAGTTGGAGCAGGCGAAGCTCGATCACTGGAAGGTAGTCGATCAAAAAGGGATCAAGTGGCTCGCGCGCGGCATGATCTAGGAACCGAGTGACCTGCTCCTCTGCCAGCTTTAGGTCTCGACCATGTTTGCCGGCGACGCCTCGCGCCTTTTGCCACGTCCCAGCCAAGCCCTGACCGACTGGGGGCATTTGGGGGGGGGGGCACCCTTGGCGACAAGGTCCTCGCCGACGAGGGTTGCGCGGGGTTGGGTGTAGGGCGTTGGAGCCGGCGCTGGCCCCAGCGCTCGTCGAGCCACGAGCGCCAAAACTCCGCTGAGCGTATAGGGTAGCGCGATAAGCCCAACACATACGCCTGTCGCTGAGGGATCAACCGTCCCGTAGCTGGCAAGCAACGCCGCGAACGCGCCAGCGGCAACAGCAAGTGCCACGCCTTTTGCCACGGTGAGCGCCAGGCCAACTACGAACGGCACGACGCGCGCAAGCGCCCACCACAGCAGGAAAAACACGATCAACGCGATCGGGAGGAGGACGATCATCACCAGCGAACCGGCGTCAGGCTAACCGGCGGCCGGAGCATGGCAAGTGCTCAGCTGCGACAGTCTCGGTCGCACTCGTTTTTTCGGCTCTCGACAAGTGTCGGCAATATCGCTTGTATTTGTCCGTCCTCGGGGGAGAAACGCTTTGGATAGTTCGTCATCCGCGACGTTGCCGTCGCGCACAGCCATCATCGCGCGCATCGATGATCTCGCCATCAGCGCCGACGCCAAGCACTGGCTCAAGCACGCCCTCGACGTGTCGGCCGAGGTCGGCACGCGTGTGGTCGCGATCGGTCGTGAGATCGTCGCACGCATCCTGGAGTTCGCGCGCGCCTTCCCGGCAACGACGTTCGGTGTCATCGTCGGCTTTACGATGGGTGCGTTGATCGGCTCCATCCCCGTCGTCGGACTTCTGCTCGGGCCCATGGTGACACCGCTCCTAGTCGCGCTCGGGCTCGGAACTGGCGCCATCGCCGACGTGAAGGACGGCGGGCTACGCGCGCGCGTTACCGAACTCGAACGCAGCGTGGCGGCGAAGCTCGCGTGACTGAACTGATAGAGTGCTTCTCCGGCGTCAACCGGGTGCTCGCGGATGCCGACGCGCACCGATTTAAGCGCCAGCTTCGGATCGGCGGCGACGTCTACTGGACCTCGCGGGTGACGAAGGGCGCACGGTCGGCGTGGGATGTGGGCGGCATGGCACTGACCGGCGGTCAGGTGGCGGCATCGTCCTGGGTCGCCACGACCTTCTTCGCGCCCACGGGTTGGTCGGCGTTCACCGCGGCGCTCGGCGTCGGCACCGCGGCCGCCACGCCGGTCGGCTGGGTCGCGTTGGCGGCTGTCGCTACTGGCGGGGTGTATTGGGGCGTGACGCGGATGATCCGCGATGCGGTAGAACCAGGCGTCGACGTCGTGCCGCACTTCATCAACTCGCCGGTCAGTGCCCTTGCAGTTTCGCTGCTCGACCTGATGGGCCCCCTCGCGATGCGCGTCGCTGCCATCGACGGCCGGGTGGATCCAGCGGAGAGCTCTACGATTGCGGAGCATTTCATCGAGGTTTGGGGCTACGATCCCGACTACATCGCCGCGGCTCTGGCGCTTTACAAAGAGGCGAGCGACACGACCGAGGTAAAGCCGCTCGCGCAAGCTCTAGCCGACTTCCAGAAGGCCAGCCCCGACTGCAATGCCGCGCAGATGCAGGAGGAGCTCCTGTCTCTACTCCGAGAGGTGGTGATGGCTGACGGCCATCTCGACGAACGCGAGCAATGGGCGATCGCTGCGGTGGAGGCAGAGTTCGCGACATCTAGAGCGTTCTCGCCGTCGGCTACGCTCAAGAGCGCGGGTGAGGCCGTATCGACGATGACTTCTCGAGCTCGGTCGATCGCGGAGCGCGCGCTGGGACGATCAGACCAGCCTTGCTGACCCTGCAAGAGAGCTGACTCCGAAGCGAACCGCCGATCAGCTCTACCTGACCAATATGGAGAGAGGTCGTTCCCGAAACTTCCGGTGGCGTCAAGCGAAGGGGCCGGTGTGGAGGTCATCAGCTGGCCGGTCGTTCGCCACCTTCTTATTCAACGTCTAAAGCGACCTCACGAACGAAGCCAGCGTGTCCGCCGTCGCGATCAACCCTCGCGCTTCCATGTCTCGCAGCAGTCGATCCGCTTCGAGTGGCGGCACTCTCAACCGTTTGCGCATCCGTCGCAGCGCCGGAATCGCGCGGCCAAGGTCCAGCGCAATGGTGTCGGCGATAAAGTCGTCGGCGTTCCGGGCCTCGATGTTGAGCGGAGTGAGAATGTCGTCCGGGAAGTCGCGAACCGATGCTTCCTCGAACGCGCGCTCCATCGCCAGGCGCGCTCTCGATCCGCGCGCCGCGGCATCAGCGTATCCCTTGCCCTCCGCGAGACGCGCGATCGCGCGCTCCGTCTCCTCCATGATCGGCACCGACCATCTGACACGAAAGAACTCGGCCTCTGCCAGCGTGAGCAGGAGGTTCCTGCGCATGGTGTCGACGAGCGAGCACGCATCGACCAGCGCAGTGTAGCGATTGGCGAACACTACAGGAGGTCAGCATCGCCTGCGGCGAGATCGGAAAGCGCGTCGGCGCGGTCCGCGTCCCGCTTTGCCTTGTAGGCGAAGACGTCCTCCGCTCGGATTCGGCGGTGGCGCCCGGTGAACGTGTGATTGATCACGCCCTTGTCGAGCAAGCCGATGAGATAGGGACGCGACACGTTCAGCAGATCGGCCGCCTGTTGGGTGGTGAGCAGTTCACGGATCGGGAGGAGGGTCACGGCATGACCGCTGCCCACCTGGCGCAGCAGATCGAGCAGCAGATCGGACATCGCCCGAGTGAGCGTGATCTCGACGGGCTTGTGCGCGTCGGGATCGAAAACCTTGAGCGTCGCGTCGCCGGTTGCGTGCTGCGCGATGAGACGCCGCAACTGATCCGCGGCCCGGCGTTCGTCGACCGTGGGGAGGCGATCGCCAAAGGGCTCGGCGAAGGCGGGCAGCGTCATGGGATGTCTCCGAGCGGGCTGAGTGCCTCTATACGATATTCGCAATAAATGCAATGAATGAACGGTGGGTTGCCGGCGATGATTAAGAGGCCCCCTCCCGCCAACCCTGATCCTCGCCGGCTCCCCCGTCCGGTGATCGTGGGGTGACCTAGGGACAGCAACACGCTCCCAATGCCGCCGCGCTGCGAAAACCTGGTATCACGCTGGTATCGCGAATCGCTCGACCTCCCCCTGTTTTCAGGTCCTATTCCGCATCGTCATCGTTGATTTTGCTCGATTTTTCTCGATCCAAACGCATTCGTAATGCGGGGGTCACAGGTTCGAGTCCTGTAAGCGGCACCACCTTCTTTGACATTGACCCTTATCAGGTTCGCTGTTGCCACTTATGCGAACCTCGGTGTCATGCTGCCGGCACTGCGACCAGCGGACGCGTGCAATCATCCATATGTGAGTGCATTACCGACCTGGTAGCAGCCGAAGGAGGTTAGACTACCTGAGGCTCAGCTGCAGGCGGTAGTTGCCGAACAGGTCCCGGCAGGTTCCCGGCTCCAACATGATCTCCGGGCCGGTGGGCCGTGCGAAGCTGCCCATCACCGTCAGGATGATCGCTTGGTCCGACTGCGAGACGCCGTAGGCCGAGCTGATGACCCGCGAGGCGTTCCGCTTCTCTCCCGGCGTGAGCAGCTGGACGTTCTGGTCGAGGTAGCCGAATCCGAGCAGCAGGATGGTGGAGGCGTCCTCCATCACGGCCTTGATCCGCGGCTCGACGGTGCTCTCCACGCTTTCCGTGAACGTCCGGACGCGTGATCCCACCTCCCAGAGGTTCAGCCCATCGCTCCCTCCGAGCGGCACCGCCTGCTCGCCTTCGGTCGTCTGCCACGGCAGCGGCCCGAGGGAACCGTAGGGGTGGAGGAACTCGACCTGGGCGAGGATCCTGGTCGCCGCTGCACCGTCGAGGTCGAAATACGCCTGAAGCGCCAGCCAGAGATACTGCTCAAGGCAACGGTCATAGTTGAAAATCACGAAGCGCAGATGCCGAAATACCTCCGCGACGTCCGCCTTTCCGATGCCCTGTCCGCCGTCAGCACCAATGGCACAGATTTGAGGTTGTGATTTAAGGAGGATCTGGGCTTCGTCGTAGTGACGAAG
>NZ_JBIQEU010000047.1:0-4865 GCF_045369765.1 Sphingomonas olei | reverse complement strand
TTCTTTGCTGGCATTCGTCGTCCCTTCCTTGGTCCAGACTGTCATAGTCGATGGACCACTCAGAAGGGGGCAGCTCACGATCGCATGCGCCGCAAAGAAGCCGAGCGTGACGAGCAGGATGCCGAGCACGATCAACGGCAATGCGTCCGACAGCGTCACCAGCACTCCCGCCGCCATCACCAGCAGCGACGCCGCCAGCGGCGCGCGCCGCCCGACCCGGTCGGCAAGCTGCCCCGCCCAGGGCGAGACGATCATGCCCGAGATGTAACTCAGGAACACCAGGCTGATCGCGGTCGGCCCGAGCGAGAACGGTACGGCCGACAGGCGAAAGCCCGCATAGTTGAAAAGCGTCACGAACACGCCGGTCAGCAGGAAGCCAACCACGAACAGCCGCCGCAGGTCGCGATGACGCAGGTGCCGCGCCCACAGCCGCTTGTGCGTATGCAGGCCGAAGCCGCGCTGGACGACAAATCCCCGCGATGGCGGCAGCAGCAGTGCGAAGCCGATCGCGGCGGCGATCCCGGCCGCGCCCATCGCCGCCATCGCCACCTGCCAGGTCGATACATCGAGCAGCAGCCCCATGCCGATCCGGCCGGCCATGCCGCCGAATGCGGTGCCGGCGACGTACAGCCCCATCGCCTTGCCCAGATCGCGCGGGTGCATCTCCTCCGCCAGCCACGCCATCGCGACCGCCGGCACGCCGCCCAGCACCGCGCCTTCGACGAACCGGTCGAACAGCAGCCACGTCCAGCCCGGCGCGACCGCCGCGAGCAGGTTGCAGATGCCGGCGAGCAGCATCGACCCGAACATCAATCCGCGCCGGGGCAGGGATTGCGAGAGCGCGCCGCTGGCGAAAATCGCCACGGCGAGCGCGCCTGTGGTCAACGATAGCGCCAGCGAGCTGGCACCCGCGCTGACATGGTAGGTGGCGGCGAATGCCGGCAGCAGCGGTTGCACGCAGTAGAGCAGCGAGAAGGTCGCGAAGCCGGCCAGGAACAGCGCAAGGCTGGCGCGGCGATAGGCCAGGCTGCCGTGGAGGAGGCCGGGACTGCGATCCTGCGCCCGCACGAGCAGCATCGGATCGCCGGTGGTCGGTCGGTCAGATAGGATGACGCTGTTCATTCCCTTCCAGATGGTGCTTCCACCGTGCGCAGTCCAATATATAGCGGTCCCAATCATCATAGCTTTGGGAGATGGCATGGAGCTGCGCCATATCCGGTATTTCCTGGCTGTCGCCGAAGAGGGGAACTTCACACGCGCTGCCGTTCGTGTCGGCATCGGCCAGCCGCCGCTCAGCCAACAGATCCGCGATCTGGAACGCGAGATTGGCACGCCGCTGTTCCACCGCGTTCCGCACGGTGCCGAGCTGACCGAGGCTGGCGTTGCGTTCCTCGCGGCAGTTCGCACCATGCCGGCGCAGGTGGGAGAAGCGATCAGGGCAGCGCAGCGTGCCGGGCGCGGCGAGGCGGGGGTGCTGCGCGTCGGCTTCACCGGATCGGCGGCAATGAACCCGCTCGTACCCGGCGCGATCAGAACCTTTCGCCGCCGCTATCCCGAGGTCGAGCTGGCGCTGCACGAAAGCAACAGCACCAGCCTTGGTGCGGCGTTGCGCGACGGCACGATCGATGTCGCCTTTCTGCGGCCTGCCAATATCGAGCTGGACGACATGCGCGTCACCAGCCTGCCCGACGAGCCGATGGTGTTGGCGCTGCCGACGGATCACCCGGCGCTGCCGAGTGATCGCCAAGGCTCGATGTCGCTGACGGCACTCCGCGACGACCTCTTCGTGCTGACTCCGCGCGCGATCGGCCCCACACTATTCGATGCCGCAGTGAGAGCGTGCGAGGCGGCCGGTTTCACCCCGAGACTGGGCCAGCCAGCGCCGCAGGTTGCCTCCGTGCTGGCCTTGGTCGCGGCCGAAGAGGGCGTGTCGATCGTCCCCGCCTCAATGCAGCAATTGGCGCTCGCTGGCGTCGCTTACCATCCGATTGCCGGTGCCACTCCCCTCGCGCCCTTGGCGCTGGCACATCTGCGTGGCAATCGCGCACCAACCGTCGGCAACTTCCTGCTCACCATGCGGTCAGCAGTTCATGATAGCTCGGGTTGACATTGTCCTGCCTCGCGCGGTGCGTGATCTGTTCCCAAAACACCATCGTTTTTGGGAAATGGCGTCGTTGCGAGATGTCGGCTATCGCCCTCGGCATTCCCGAAAACCACGGGTCCGCTCTCCACCCATTTGCGGTCATCGATGGGCACCTCGGTACGCCGGACCTGACCGACCGCTTTCGGGAAGTAGCTTCAATCGCCGAAATGACCGCTATTAGGGCGCGCTCCTGACCGGCAACTTTCGCCAGAACCAGCTCGACAGTTTCTGGGCCGATAGCGGACAGGCAGATTGCGGCCAGCTGATGATGCAAAGCGGACCTTCGTAAGACGGCTGAAATAGTCGAATGATCGCTTTCCGCCGCATGGCGCCGACGATGCCATGATGCGATCGAAGGCCGACGGTCCTCTAGTCCATGCCAGATGACTTCGAGCCTTCCGCCAGTTTCATGTTCAACTGTAGCGAGCGGTCAACGTGTAGAGACGGGCTGACCGACGCCCTGTCATTTCCGCACTCGGAATCACGACGAGCGGTCGCGCCGGCCGCCGGCAGGCATCATTCGCCCTCACCTGACAAGCAGAGGTGTCGCCGATGTACAGCCGCAGCGATAAGCGCGCTGGCGCAAGCGTCACCTGCAGCGCGTCATGGTCGGCGAAAGATGGCCGCGCGGAGGCGGTCGCAAGTCGGGATGATGTCATGAAGCCGGAAGACATCGAACCGATGCTGAATCCTCTTGGGTCGAGCCTCAAACGCGACGCCCTGGACAAGCTGCTCGGCCGGACCTCCGCCGGCTTCGCGTCCGACACCGCGAGCCGAAGCGTTGAGAAGGCCCATCGCGACATGAATCGGATGATCGGCGGGAGCCTTGGGCGCGAGAGCGGCGCCATCGCTGGCCTCATCGACTCGAAGCATCTCGCTCTGTCGACCGGTTCCCTCGCCGGACACCTCCGGCCAAAGGACGTCGCCGCGGCGCATGGCGCGGCGGGAAGTCTGGCGAGCAGCGTCGCCCGCGAGATGGAGGAGGCACGCAGCCGGATGAACGCCATGCTCGGCATCAGCACCATTCGCGACGCGCTCGTCAGGAGCACTGCCGGATCGGTGCTGGACGGACTGCTCGGGAAATCCGCATCGGGGTCGATCGGCTCGCTGACCGGTACACCGGCGACAGGCGCCATCGCTCAGGCCCGCGACAAGGTCCACAGAGACGTCCGCGCAGCACTGGAACGCGTGAACGGCATCGGCGGCTTCGCTTCGAGCGGAGCCGTCGCGCATGGCCATCGAGAGATGCAGCGGCTTCTCGGCACGCTGGGACCGGAGGCCAACCGATCGTTGGCATCCAGCTTCGCATCGCGGATGGAGGACGCGCACCGCCGAATAGCCGAGGATCTTGGACTCGCCGGCGCGCGCCGCGCCGCCGGCCTGATGACGGCATCAGAGTTGGCGCGGGCCGGAACGCTGGCGCGTGCGGCACGAACATCGCCGCCGACATCGCCGCTAGCCTTCCGACAGCCGCAGAGCGCACCGTCGGCTTCGATCTGACGACCATCGTCGATGCGCTGGCGGCAACCGGCATCGGCCCCGAAGACGATGGCAGCGTGATCGACCGCATCGCCAGCTGCCTGATCGTCGCGCTTTCCCGCTTCACATCGAATAGCGAGCGTGAAGTGAACGCCATGGGGATTCTGGCGCTGGTCGGACTCATTAGCGGGCTGATGGGCGCGTATTCGTTTCTCCAGAGCGTTATCGAGCCCGCGGCATCTAGGGCCGACGTGGAAGCCGTCAGTCGTCAGGTCGACGAGCTCGGCGAACAGCTCTCTCGGCTGCTCGGCGGTAAGCGTCCGGCCACCACCGTCGGTGGTGAAACGAGCCTTGGAGGCCGATTCCATGGCAGAAATGAAAGGATTTCTGATGATCTCAGAAATTCTACTTGGATCTTGCGCGTAAAATCTGGCGGACACTTCGATCCGCGCCGCTTCCGCTCTCAAAAATGAATGCGCCTGCGCAAGGCGCCTGCAACACGGTCAAAAGATCCGGCCGTGAGTTCGGCAGAACGGTAGCACTTGGTCCCTGCAACGGTAGCGTGCGTGAGCCGGCCCGGCGCAACGCGATTAGAAATGGACCCGCGCTCATTCGCTCCGGCTCACCAAAGGTCGAGTTGTCCCACGTTACCGTGATCCTTCGGGGTAAACGGCCAACCAATGTTTCGCTTACAAGCACGTCGAACTTTGCGTAGTCGCTCATCAACGTCTCCTTTGGGTCCGTGTAGAGCTGTTTAAGAAAGGGAGGCAGACCCCGGCTGGCAAGCATACGCTTGCGGAACGCCAGATCGCGGACGATTTGATAATTGCCGATGCGGCCAACTACGACAGCGTCGGCGTGTTTGATGTCGTCAAGATTGAGTGGTGCGCTAACTATACAAGCCTGTGCTGAGTGGGCAGCCAGTACACCACTGAGCGCCATAGCGAGAATGAATCGAAGCCTCATACACCCTCACCCCATCCAAACAGGTCAGCGCATAGCGAGCTACGTGATCCAACGTTAACGCCCGCTCACCGCTGCATCAGATATTCATGTTGTTACCGGTGCTACCCAGTTCCAAGGCAGCAACTCGTCAAGCCGGTTGATCGGGTGGCCCCGCCCGATCCGGTCGAGCACGTCGGCGAGCCAGTTCTGCGGGTTGACCCTGAGCTGCCCCCTTCTGAGTGGTCCATCGACTATGACAGTCTGGACCAAGGAAGGGACGACGAATGCCAGCAAAGAA
>NZ_JBIQEU010000046.1:0-5189 GCF_045369765.1 Sphingomonas olei | reverse complement strand
CTCACCGGCGAATACCTCTGGCCGAAGGGTGCCGAGGCTTAGGGTGTCATTTCGCCCTCAGCCGGATTCGACCCCTAATATGGGACTTCTCAGCCGTTGCACCGCCCCCATCGCCGAGAGACACGTTGATGGGGGTACCCATCTTACACCACGGTCTGGACCCATTGATGTGGACTATCCCCATGACTACCCGAAGGTCATACGTATGCCGCACCTTAGGTTTAGCTGACCATCTCGTTGTAACGCCTGCCAAATTCTGCGAGTCTAGGCTCCGAGCAAACGACAATTATATGACTGCCAGCTGGATGACGCTTCAAGCGAGTGAGTGCAGCATAAATTGCGGTGCAGTTTTTATATTCGCGGATGCTAGCGATGTAAACTACGAGAAGCCGGGTCTCCCATCCTTTGAAACTGTGAAAGGTCGTGGCCTTGATGCGCGGTTGACCCATCCAAAATGCCATTTTCAGGCGGCCTTCCTTCGCCTTGTCATGTTCGTAAGTGTGGGCGATGTTGTGCTTATATCCTGTGTATGTTTCCAACTGGTCGACCACCTTTTGACCGTGATCGATTGAATCACAGAGAAACACGATGTCGCTGTTGGACGTGCTATTGTCTTTCACATTGTATTTCATTTGATGCACTGCATATGTGCACTTCGCGACGGCCTCCTGCTCTGAACATTGGATCCAGCGAACCGAGCTTTCGTCCAGTTCGAGGCTAGCCTGGTCACGTTCAGGCAAATCGCGCGATTCTGCGGGTAGGTAACGCGTGGCGAAGTCCCTCGCGAGGCCCAGGGCAGCGGAAGGGACGCGGTAGCCGACCTTGAGTTGGGCCCAGGGCCCCTTGAATCCGGCTCCCGACATCACCTCTTCGGTCCAGTTCCCGGCTGTGCCGTAAACGTCCTGAGTGACATCGGCGACCAGCACCATTTCACCATCCGTGCGGCAAATTTTGCGCAGGGCGTCCCACCACTGGGGCAGGAGATCCTGTCCCTCATCGACAAGCACGGCATCGAACTGTTCGAATTGGCTGAGCGCACGCGCAGCCTCTCCGGCTAAGCGAGGAACCTGATCATTCAGGATTGGGCCACTGATCGCACTGATTCGCCGCTTCTTCTCTTTAGGATCGAGGCTTGGATTATTCTGAATCTCGGCGATCGGCTTCATGATCTTGCTGTATCGATCGAGGAACCCCAGGTGTTCGATCCGCCTGTGCTGGCAGACCTGTTTGGACCACCCGTGAAAATGAGTGAACGTTACTCCGCTCATCGGCTTCGACACGGATCTGCCGTTCACGACGAGATCGCGCAAGCCGCGCACGATCATGTCATGCAGGTAGTGCCACAGCGTGATGTTGAACGAGACAATGAGGACCGATTTGCCCTCGCTGGCAAGCCGAGCGGCGCGACCGGCCAGCACCACCGATTTGCCCGATCCCGCTGGCCCTTTGATGCGGCGATAGCCCGATGGGGTTCTCGTGTTCGTCATGGTCCGCTGGTTGCTGTCCATGACCAGCGGTTCGCGCTGGGTTTTGGCAAAATCGGGTTCGACGAGCCATTTCCGCATGTCGGCAGCGTGATATGGCCGCATGACCGTTTGACCTTCACGTTTGAGCAAGGGGATCCTGCGTTTCAGGCCGCCTGCCATCATGTCTTCCTTCCCGGCGACGGGGAGCCAAGTTTCCCGGTTTTCCTGTTCCTTGTCGTTCAGAAAGCGCTTTTGAAGCTCCAGTATCTGGTCCCGGGGAGCAAATGGGAAGATCACGAGGGGCGTGATCGTGCCGAATCCTGCCTTTTCGGGCAGGCGGGGGCAGTATATATTGAAGATCGCTTCCTTGTATTCCTTGATCCTTGAAAACGGGTTGGGGATGGCAAATTCCTCGTCACCCTTTCGAGCGTAGAGTTCGGCGTGGCCGTTGTCTCGCGTTTTGATAAAATAGTGCATCGCGTCGAAGTTCCAGTCCTTCACCTCGATCACGACGATGCCGACAGTCGGATTAAGGAGCACGAAGTCTGGGCGTGTGCCGTTGAGGTGGGGCTGGAGGTAAATCTCCCAGGCCTCGTCCAGTTCGCGATCCAGTTGATCAAACACCAAGCGCTCGCCAGCAGTGAGCGGCTGCCTCAGACTGTCGAGTTCGTTCCGGGGAGGTTCGACGATACGGGACATGAGCAACCTTTTTCAGAAATTCAAAAGTGTGTTATTGCAAAAACCTAAAACGGACGTTTACCGGTTGTTTGCACGTGCTACTCCCGGTCCGCAGTACCTTCCTGGCACCTTCGGGCCGGTAGCCTCCCGATCAGTGGATCCAGGCGGTGGTGACGACGAGGCCGTTTTCAGCGACGATCACGTAAGCGCTGCGGGCGCGCTCAAGCCGGCGGGCGTCTGACCCGACCTGCTCGACGAACCGCCGCCAGGTGCGATCGGTGAAGGCATAGCTAAAGCATCCCCCACCTGCGTGGCGCTCCTGGCCGAAGTCGATGACGGCATCGATGATGTCTGGTGACATGCTGCGTTGCTGGCTGCGCAGCGCCGCGTGTCTGCTGAGTTTCGTGCCCGCGGCGGCGCACGAGGTGGGGCGGCGGCAATCGAACGGGTTCACTGGCTGCCTCCCTCGAACGCAGCCTTTGATGCGGTGCGATGCGCCTGAAGTTCCTCGAACCTCTCGACGTCAGCCTTAGTGCAAGGGTAACTAGGTTCGGGCTCGTGCTTGAACCGCCTACGGAAGGCGAAAGGGGCGGGGTACCGCGCGTCGTCAACGAAGCGGGTTTCTGCGAAGGGATTGGCACGGGCCTCCTCAATCGTCTTGTCTGAGTAGTAGGCCGGATACCATTCTGCCGGATGGCAAAGCGCTGCTGTCAGTTTCTCGTATTCCTGCGCCCATTCGGGATGCTCCAGTTCGTAGCCCTGGCGCCATTGATCGAGCTTTGCCTGGCTTGCTCGCCGCTGGTCCTCGAGCATCGCGTGGTGCGCGGCCGCTTGGTCGGCCAGATCCTTACGAATGAGCTCGGCCAGCTGGTTCAGGTCGCCCTTGTTCGCGATCTCGGCCTTGTCGATACTGGTGGAGAAGCGCACCTCGCCGCGGACCAGCCTGCGGGTGATTTCCGGATCTCCCTCGGCGACGAGATCAAGCAAGGCAACGTGGGGATTGAAGCCGTTGGCATCGGGCACATGGTCGGGCCAGTTTTGATCCCACATATCGATGCTGACCGCATTGTCGGTTTCCGCGACCATCCGGCGCAATACCTCGAAGAAGAGATTGCGCGGAAGAGCCGTTGAACCCTGTTCTGGTTCGAGCCCGAAGCATTTGTGATTACGGACTGCCTCGCGATCGAGGTCCAGACCTTCGACTTCGTCCGGGCTTCCAAACCTTCCGATGCGGATGCCCCGGTTCCTCGCTTCGCACTCATGCGCCGCGAAGAAGGCATCGTCATCGCCGGGGATCTGGAGCGCCCGGGCCGCGACGGTCGCGAACAGGATTGGCGCCAGTTCGAGGATCTGGGTCTGCGAAACGTTGAAAACTAGCTTCATGGCCGCGTAGGCATTGTGCGACGCTGCCGACACCCGGCCCGAAACGATGACGCCTTCCATGCTGTCCGCAAAGTCCGGGTCGAAGTCCTTGGGGCTGCAACCAAGCGCTTCGGCCAGCTTCACGATAGAGGCGCTCTTGGGTATCTGGTGGCCATTGGCCCAGCGACTGACTGAGCGCACATCGCACTGGATTTTTTCGGACAGCTGTTTTTGGCTGGCCCCACACGCCTTCATTTTCTTACGAAAAAGTTCCGCCTTAAATGCCATGTCACATCTTCCTCTGGGTGGTACGATGCCAGTAGTACGGCGGTGTGAAGGTCATTTTAAGATGGTCAATTTTGTCCTGTTTTCCCAGGTGTAAGAGGGTAATATTTTGGATATTTGCAAACCCGCATTGAGAAAGGACAAAATATACGACAATTAGGGATTATCCGGTTAGTTCGATCGAAATTCGCGCAAATTAACCGTACACGTTGACGACCGATCGGGCTGTTTGAGGTGGCCCCCTAAATGACCTGACAGGGTCTCACTCTTAGATAAGAGTGAGGCATATGACTGAGCATACGACCATGCGTTACACCGATGGCGAGGCTTGGTCCGGCACTGGCTTTCCCGATTGGGATCGAATAGCGGGACGCTCTCAGCCGTCCCAAATGGCGTGATGTGGGACATTTCTGCCGCTCCTAGATGATGTGTCGAATGGCAAGTCTTGCCAGGAGCCGACTTCCAGCGCTGCGCCAACCGGCTGCCAGATGTCGACCGAGGCTGGCCGATAGGCGAATGTCCGGTTCCGGACCGGCATATGGCGATAGCTGCCGTTTGCGCGCGTTGACTACCGGCCAAACTCGGCCGTTCAAAGCTATCTCAAAGAATGGCTGATCCGCTGTAACCCGCCGTTCGTTCACCGACGCCGTATCGGACGGACGACAGTCCGGCTCTAGGCTAGCAGTCTGGTGAGACTGTAGGAGACGGTTCCGTCCTGTGGGACGCGGCCGCCCGTATTATCCGTTGCATCATCCTAGCCGCCCTAAGTGGCGGTTAGGCCCAGTTCTCTCATCTGTCGAACGGATTGCTGTTCGTGTAGCGCTGGCTGATGAACTTCGTGTTGTTGGTGAAGGCGTCGATGTCGTGTTGGGCGAGGTTGCGCAGGATCTCGTCGATCTTGCCTTGCATCTGGTCTAGGCTCTCATTCAGGATGAAGCTGGCAGATTTTCCGGTTTTTCGGAAGATCTCGGATCTATGCTCGGATGGGATGTCGATGTAGCTCTTGATGAGCTTTGGCAGGTGCTGCTCGCGCATCTGGATGACATCAGCTTGGCTGAATCCCGGTATATGCTCCCGGTGCATCGCCTTCTCAGCTTCTGTGAGGGAGGCCAGGATGCGGGTGACGCGCCCCTTCGAACTATTGGGAACCCGGTCGTCGTCATAGTTGACAATGACAGGCGGGATAGCCGGTGACGTCGGCATAGCCGTTGGCGCGGGACTAAACCCGCTCACCAGTCGCCGGAAGAAGCCAGTCCCGCGCATACGGAGCACCAAATAGCCAAAGGTGAGGCAAAGGGATAGGAGAAGGAGAAGGCGGATCACTGTCAATCGGCGTCCAAAAAGGACCCCCTATCGGCGTGCAAAAGGGACCCCCTTCGTCGAGCAGCGTGACGGGTA
>NZ_JBIQEU010000045.1:0-5936 GCF_045369765.1 Sphingomonas olei | reverse complement strand
TTATGCTGCCGCGGACAACATCGATATGGCAGCGTGACTCACAACCCAACGCCTCCCGCAAACCCGGGGCGGTTCAACATTCAGGACGGGATAGCTTTCCGGGCCATTGAGCCACGAAAGGAAGAGCAGCGACTGAAGGAGGTGGAGCGGATCGGACACCTCATTGCGTGCCAAACCGGGAATATGGGTCAACGCGAACGTCAACAGCGTCATCAACCAATACAGCGGGACGATGCGCTCGATCCGTCGGCTGATGAATGTCGCCGCGCGCGTTTCACGCGTCGATGCGATGAAGACAATGATGAAGCCGGAAATGACGAAGAACAGATCGACGCCATAGGCACCATATTCCAGGAAGGGAAACGGTGCCGTCCCGCCGAAGTAAGTGATCGCTGTCAGCTGGGCGTGATAGGCTACCACGGCAGCGGCCGCGACAAAACGCAGCACCTGGATGCGCGCGAACGTGACATTGGACGACACTGTCAGCCGCATCCGGACCGGGAATGTTCCGGCGTACGCGGATGATCATAAAGGCGGAAGGCAGGAAAAACGGGCACCGCAAACATCCGGTAGTACGCAGGTTTCTGAGTCAGCAAACATCGCCGCACAAGCCTGCAGGGCCATACTGACGACATCCCAAGGGATCAGGTCATCGTCAGCAGCACAGCCATACAACAAATAATCTCACGACCAAGCGGTGTTACACTACGACCAAGCGCTATCGCAGCGATATTGAGGCAAGCCACTGAAGCTGCTCCTATCCGCTATCCCATTCCCTTCAGGCCCGCTGACGCCAGTAGAAGGGCTGCATCGACAATCGCTGTTTCCAGCGATTGGAGAATTTCTTCTCCCGCGCGCCCATGCTGTAGCCAGCGTATTTCGCGAAGGTCCTGACCATTGCCGAAGGCAGCTGCAACGGATCATGCCGCGCAAGATAGGCGAGTTCGGAGCGGATGAAGCGCACCCCCTCCCCTTCGGCCCGGCCGAAGGTGTCGATCAGCCAGCGATTGCGGCCATGAAAGACCCCCACGTCGAAGTAGCGGCGAAATTCCTCGGCAATGGTGTAGCCGTGGCTGTGAATCACCTCCGCATCGCCGCGATAGGCGATCTGCCATCCTTCCAGCAGCATTCGCCCGGCGACGAGCTGGTCCTCGGCGAAGAAGGCGTCTTCGGGGAATCCACCCACCGCGGCGAGCGCGCTGGTGCGATAGGCAGCAAAGGAATCCGAGCAGAACACGGTCTTGACGCCGACCCGCGCGCGATCCTCCAGCCCGCGGGTTTCCGACTGGGCCGGGTAGTTCATCAGACGGGCGTGCCGCTCGATTCCACGCGCAACCGGGCGCGGCAGCTGACGGCCATAGGCCATGCCGACCGCCGGATCGGCAAAGGCGGCAACCAGACGAGCAATCGTGTCGGGATGCTGCGGAATGGCATCCTGCGTCAGCATCACGACGATGCTGGCATCCGGCCGCATCTCGACTGCGCGCTGCCGGGTGCCACCATGATTGAACGTCCGGCGTTCGATCCCGACTACAGTCGCGCCAAAATCGCGAAAGGCAGCACAGGTTTGGTCGGTGGATTCCGAATCCACGACAAGAAACTGTGCCGGATCAAGCCCCTGTGTCTTCAGTGCTGGCAGCAGCGCCGCCAGGTGTGGCCCGGCATTGAGCGTCGGGATGACGACCGACACATGCGTCGGATCGACCGCCCACGAAGACGTCCCGCCCCGCGTCGTACCCTCAACCATCTTGGTGCCCTCAGCCCGCACGGCGCTCTCAGAATGCATTGTCGTGCCGGATGACGAAGATCGTACGGAACAGTATCCACAGATCCTTCCCCATCGACCAGTCGCGCAGATATTCGAGGTCCGACGACAAGCGGTTGGTGAGATCCGAGGTTTCCACGGTCGCGCCGCGATAGCCGCGGATCTGAGCCAGACCGGTTACGCCTGGCTTCATCGCATGGCGATGGCGATAGCGCGGGTCGATTTCCCAATACAGCCGATCTGCCGCGCGAGCCGACAGGGCATGCGGACGGGGACCCACCATGCTCATGTCTCCCCACAGGACATTGAGCAGCTGAGGCAGTTCGTCGATGCTGTTGCGACGGATGAACTGGCCCACCTTGGTCACGCGGCTATCGGCGCGCGCCGTCAGCACGGCGGCCGTAGGATCGCACTGGTCATGGTACATGCTGCGGAACTTGAACATCATGAACAAGGTATTGTCCCGCCCGATCCGCTGCTGCCGGAACAGCACGGGGCCGGGCGATTCCAGCCGGATGGCGATGGCGACGGCGATCAGGAGCGGCGACAGGATCAGCAGAGCAAGCGACGAGGCGACGAGATCAAAAAGCCGCTTCATGATGCGATCGCGCAGATGCAGCGGCCCGGCCGACACCACGATGGTTCGCCGGTCGTTGTAATGGCCAATCCCGATCATGCCGATGCGGTCGACATCGGGGGCGATAATCTCCCCATCAACCGCCATTGATTTCAGCACATGCGCCCAAGCGACCACATGATCGTCGCGCGAAGCAATCAGGACCCGGTCCGCATGCGCGATCAACTTGGCAAGCCGATGATAATGAACCGGATCGTCGGTGCGTGGATCAAAGCCGAGCTGCGCCACATCGATGACGATGCTGTTGGGTTCCGCGTGGAAATCCGCGCCGTCGACGATGACCACGGTACTGAAAGGCGAGTCACCAAGCTGGCGCAGCAGCACCCGCCCCAACATGATCCGCCCGGCAATGAGCAGCCCGGCCGACCCCAGCGTGCCGATCCAGAACACAAGACGCGAGAAAGCCGCCCCGACCTTGAACGAATAAGCGATGATGAGTACCGCCGCAGCGGCAAAGGCAATCGCCCGGATCGCCTTTGCCGCGCCGATTCGGGGGTCGCGCAATACCGCACCATTGTACGCCCCGTTGAGCACCGCGGCCCAAAGATAGATCGGCAGCAACACGCCAAGCATCGTCATGCCGTGCATCGCCTGCCAATGACCCATGAAAATGGCATTGGCGATGAGGAAGCTGACGCTGATCGACACCGCATCGGTGAGGGCAAGCAGCGCGTAGCATCGTACCCGCTGCATTTCCATGTTGCCGATGGGAATGAGAGGAGTGGACCCACCGATCGACTTGTCGAGCCGAAGGTCGCTTCGGACATTCATTCGTTTGTTTTCCGAATATTGTGATGCCTGTGCACGTGGCATGGGTGCCTATCCCCTTCGCGCCGGGGCCGTTACCATGCAAAACACATCCCGTCTCTCCCCCCTTAGCCCGCCACCATGATCCGGTGCGGTGCCTTTCACCCGGCGCATGACGCCCTTGCAGTGGTTGAAGCTGGTGGCTGCAACCGCCGGTGCACAAGCACGTTATATCAGCAGGTTGTTCAGCGACAGGGTACGAGCCGCGATCAATTCTGTGTAGCGCGTGGAGCAGGACGGGAGACACCGAAGGTCGATCAGGAGACGACCGATGTATGATGCTCGCCGTCCGCCCTCCGTGGAGGGTCTCGTGAATGGCATTCCCCTGTCGCTCGCCTTATGGGCCATCCTGCTCATTCCCTTGTTCAGCTAGGATCCGGCCCGTCCGCATGGCAGCATTACCGTCGTCCCGCTGGTTGCTGCTGTGCCTGATCGTGGCGGGTTGTTCCGATGGCAAGCGCGAGGCGCGGCGTCAGGCACTGGGGCCGCAGCCTTCGTTCGAGACGCTGATGGCGCATGCCGATCCTGAGGCGGGCAATCGCGCCTTCCGCGCCTGTGCGGCCTGCCATACGATCGGCAAGGGCGGCGCGACCCGCGCGGGGCCGAACCTTCATGCCATCATGGGCCAGCCGATCGCCGCCAATCCAGCGTTCGGCTACAGCTATGCGCTGAAATCCGTGGGAGGCACCTGGACGCCGGAGCGGATGGATGCGTGGCTTGCGGCGCCGGGCAAATTCGCGCCGCGGACCAGCATGGCCTATCCCGGGATGCGCGATCCGCTGATGCGCGCCGACGTCATCGCCTATCTGCAGGCGCAGGATAAATAAGGGTGTGGTAGGGGCGAATAGCTCCCCCTCCCCTCATTCCCCGATCGGGCTTTCGCCGTGTTTTCGGAGGACGTCGTTGAACGCCTCGGCCATCAGTGACTGGAGGCTTCTCCCCTGACGCCTCGCCAGCATGTGCATCGCGAAGCTCATGTCGGGGGTGAAGAAGCCGGCGATCTGCTTGCGGCCGACGCGGCTTTCCGGGCGTGGCGTGGCGGGTGCTTTTGGCCTGTCTTCGGCCTCGTTCGCCGCAGGCGCGCCCTGGGTGTGGAGAAGATCGGCCGCGGGCGTTTTCAGCGCCGGGGCGGCGGTGCGCAGGTTGGCGAAGCTTGGCTTGCGGCTCATCAGACGGTCTTTCGAAAACGCGGTGCCGGCATGCCTAGCTGTCGACATGTCCATTTGTATAGCTCGCGGATCTCCGCCGCGGCGCGGCCCGAGGGTTCCGCCTCGGTCACGGTGCGCCCCTCCGCGCTGGCGTGGCGATAGGCGGCGCGATCGGGGAGGATCACTGGCGCTGGCGGGGTACCGTAGCTGTCGACCAGCTCGCTCGCCTCGGCATAGACGCGCGGCGCGTTGGGCGGCCCGGCGGTGAAGACGACGAAGGCGGGCTTGCGCAGCAGCTGCACGAGCTTTGCCGTGGTCTGGATCGCAGCGAGGTCGAAGGCGCTGGGACGGCACGGGATCAGCACGAGATCGGCGACCTCGACCGCGGCACGCGCGGCGCTGTCGGCATGGGGCGGCGTGTCGATGACGATGAGCTCGGCCCCTTGCCCCTCCGCCGCGGCGACCTTGGCGGCGAGCCGCGGCGGGGGGCTGATCCTGGCGCCAGGAGGCCCATTGGCTGGCGGTCGCCTGCGGATCGGTATCGATGATGAGCGCGACGCGTCCCGCGTCCTGCGCGATGGCGGCAAGGTGGAGCGCCAGCGTGATCTTCCCCGCCCCGCCCTTCTGGCTGATAATCGCAACTGTCGGCATGGCGACGTTGCTACATGTCGACATAATCGCTTGTCGAGATGTTTTCGATTCTAACCGGGCTTGGCTTGGTCACCTGCCCCGATGCACTATATCGCACCAACAATATGGTTTGATGAGGTCGGGACCATGGCGATCGTGCGCAAGACCACCACGCTGGCCGAGCAGCAGAATGACTGGATCGCCGCCCAAATCGATGCGGGCCATTATACCAATGACCGTAAGGCGATCCCCGATCTGATTCGCCGCGAGCAGGACTGCAGCGCCGATCTGGCGCGGCTTCGCGCGGCGCTGATCGACGGCGAAGAAAGCGGCGCGCCCGAGCCTTTCGACATCGCTGCCTTCGCGCCTCGCCACACATCGCAGCGTGGCTGAATATCGCCTCACCCTGGGCGCGGTACGATCTGGCGACGGTGTTCGATTTCAGCATCACCAGCCGGGGACCCGCCCAGGCGGTGAATTATGCCGAGCGGATCGCGGCATCTGCGCCGAGGCACCGCTGCGCGCGCCCGCGCACCCTCTCCAGCCATAGCGTCCGCGCCATTGCGCGTGCGACAGCGATGGCGTCCTAACAGAAGAGTTGATCCTGACCTGAATATCGCCGCCACCCCGATATCTGGTGCCTGGCTGATCTAATCGCCGACTTTTAACCAAACCCGGCGATGATGTAGGCATGTCGAGACGACCGAATGCCTGGAATGTGGCTGGGATGCGCCATCACCGCCGTCGCCGAACGCTGCGCCGGATCAGGACGCCACTCGCCGTGCTCACCCTCGCGGCCGTGGCTGGTGTTGACGTGATGGGTTGGACGGCCCCTGCACCAGCGTAGCTGTGCGATGATGTGGTCGTTGAGCCATGTGTGGACGGCCCCTGCGGTGCAAGAGCTTTTGTGCAGCGATGAGCACCGGTCGGGTGCATCCATGTGTTCGGC
>NZ_JBIQEU010000044.1:0-3861 GCF_045369765.1 Sphingomonas olei | reverse complement strand
CGGGGCCTTAGCTCAGCTGGGAGAGCGGTTGCTTTGCAAGCATCAGGTCATCGGTTCGATCCCGATAGGCTCCACCACTGCGCAGCTGACGAGACGCGCAAGCGAAAGCTTGCAGCGCACATCAGCGAGCACGGCCAGCCTGCTGCAAGCAGGTCTGACGACGCGGCTTTGCCGCGGCGTGGTTGCGACACTCTGCCGAAATCCAGAAGATGAAGACACCAGATCCTCATGGGCGACCATGAGGTTAAGGCCGCGACGGCCTTCTTTGACATTGTGAATGGGTTCTTAAAATCGATGCCGTGGCGGTATGGGTTTGGAACGACGAGGATCGCGAAAGCGGTTCGCTGAGAGCTTCGGCTCGAGGGGGACTGGCTACGGGGTTCGAGGCGTCCAAGACTATATCTCTACAAATAATCTGGCTGAGATTTAATCATCCACATCAGCTGAGCCGCTCAGTGATGCGCCTTGTGTGTATCGACGACGGCCAGATCAGAACCACGCTTCACTGCTCTGCCGAGTTTCGTGTCGCTCTCCTGACGGAGAACGATCCAGTGTTGTCGTTGGTGGTGTGGACTCTCAAGCGTGAGGTAAGGGCAATTCGTGGATGCCTTGGCATGTACAGGCGATGAAGGACGTGGCACGCTGCGATAAGCGTCGGTGAGGTGTGAGCAACCTTTGACCCGACGATTTCCGAATGGGGAAACCCACCTATCCCGATTATTTCTTTCCGGTTCGCCGGGTGGAGGTAATCAGGAAAAAGGTATCACTTAACCGAATAAAATAGGTTTCGTGAAGCGAACCCGGGGAACTGAAACATCTCAGTACCTGGAGGAAAAGACATCAACCGAGATTCCGTTAGTAGTGGCGAGCGAACGCGGACCAGGCCAGTGCCTTCAATTCAACTAGCAGAACGATCTGGAAAGTTCGGCCGTAGCGGGTGACAGCCCCGTATGCGAAAGTGAGATTGAAGGACTTGAGTAGGGCGGGACACGTGTAATCCTGTCTGAATATAGGGGGACCACCCTCTAAGCCTAAATACTCGTACATGACCGATAGCGAACTAGTACCGTGAGGGAAAGGTGAAAAGCACCCCGATGAGGGGAGTGAAACAGTACCTGAAACGGATTGCCTACAAGCAGTTGGAGGGTCCTTGAGGCCTGACAGCGTACCTCTTGCATAATGGGTCTGTGACTTAATGTATCAAGCAAGCTTAAGCCGATAGGTGTAGGCGCAGCGAAAGCGAGTCTGAATAGGGCGCCATAGTTTGATGTATTAGACCCGAAACCCGGCGATCTAGGCATGACCAGGATGAAGGTGCGGTAACACGCACTGGAGGTCCGAACCGATTAACGTTGAAAAGTTACCGGATGAGTTGTGTTTAGGGGTGAAAGGCCAATCAAGCCGGGAAATAGCTGGTTCTCCGCGAAAACTATTGAGGTAGTGCCTCGGACGAACACCCTAGGGGGTAGAGCACTGGATGGATGCGGGGGTCGCGAGATCTACCAATTCTAACCAAACTCCGAATACCTAGGAGTGATATCCGGGAGACAGACGGCGGGTGCTAAGGTCCGTCGTCAAAAGGGAAACAGCCCTGACCTACAGCTAAGGTCCCCAAGTCACGTCTAAGTGGGAAAGCATGTGGGAATCCCAAAACAACCAGGAGGTTGGCTTAGAAGCAGCCATCCTTTAAAGAAAGCGTAACAGCTCACTGGTCTAAACAAGGGTTCCTGCGGCGAAGATGTAACGGGGCTCAAGACGTGCACCGAAGCTTAGGGTGTGTGCTTTTGTACACGCGGTAGCGGAGCGTTCCGTAAGCCTGCGAAGCGATCTGGTAATGGGTCGTGGAGGTATCGGAAGTGCGAATGCAGACATGAGTAGCGATAAAGAGGGTGAGATGCCCTCTCGCCGAAAGACCAAGGGTTCCTGCGCAAGGCTAATCCGCGCAGGGTGAGCCGGCCCCTAAGACGAGCCCGAAGGGGGTAGTCGATGGGAATGCGGTTAATATTCCGCAGCCTGGTGGTGTGTGACGGATGGTGTGTGTTGTACGTCCTTATCGGATTGGACGTGCTTCGAAACTGTCCCGGGAAATAGCCCCACCGTATAGACCGTACCCGAAACCGACACAGGTGGTCAGGTAGAGTATACCAAGGCGCTTGAGAGAAGTGTCCTGAAGGAACTCGGCAAATTGCCTCCGTACCTTCGGAAGAAGGAGGCCCTCATTGCGCGCAAGCGTTTTGAGGGGGCACAGGCCAGGGGGTAGCGACTGTTTAGCAAAAACACAGGGCTCTGCTAAGTCGGCTTCAAGACGACGTATAGGGCCTGACGCCTGCCCGGTGCCTGAAGGTTAAGAGGAGGAGTGCAAGCTCTGAATTGAAGCCCAGGTAAACGGCGGCCGTAACTATAACGGTCCTAAGGTAGCGAAATTCCTTGTCGGGTAAGTTCCGACCTGCACGAATGGCGTAACGACTTCCCCACTGTCTCCAGGACATGCTCAGCGAAATTGAATTCTCCGTGAAGATGCGGAGTACCCGCGGTTAGACGGAAAGACCCCGTGCACCTTTACTGCAGCTTCAGAGTGGCATTAGGAAAGAACTGTGTAGCATAGGTGGGAGGCTTTGAAGCATTGGCGCCAGCCGATGTGGAGCCATAGGTGAAATACCACCCTGTTGTTTTCTGATGTCTAACCTCGTTCCGTGAAGCCGGAACAGGGACCCTCTGTGGCGGGTAGTTTGACTGGGGCGGTCGCCTCCTAAAGAGTAACGGAGGCGCGCGATGGTGGGCTCAGGCCGGTTGGAAACCGGCTGTTAGAGTGCAATGGCATAAGCCCGCCTGACTGCGAGACTGACAAGTCGAGCAGAGACGAAAGTCGGTCATAGTGATCCGGTGGTCCCTCGTGGAAGGGCCATCGCTCAACGGATAAAAGGTACGCCGGGGATAACAGGCTGATAACCCCCAAGAGCTCATATCGACGGGGTTGTTTGGCACCTCGATGTCGGCTCATCACATCCTGGGGCTGGAGCAGGTCCCAAGGGTTTGGCTGTTCGCCAATTAAAGTGGTACGTGAGCTGGGTTCAGAACGTCGCGAGACAGTTTGGTCCCTATCTGCCGTGGGCGTCGAAATTTGAGAGGAGTTGACCCTAGTACGAGAGGACCGGGTTGAACGTACCTCTGGTGTACCTGTCGTCGTGCCAACGGCGCAGCAGGGTAGCTATGTACGGACGGGATAACCGCTGAAAGCATCTAAGCGGGAAGCCTCCCTCGAGATAAGATTTCACAGGACGGTCGGAGACCACGACCTTGATAGATCGGATGTGGAAGTGCGGTAACGCATGGAGCTAACCGATACTAATCGTCCTATTCGCGCTTGAGAGTCCCACCATCAACGACAGCCCTGGCTGTCCATGACGGTCGGATGATAAAAGCTCGACGCCAGAAACAACACATACGTAAAGTGTGCATCGATTTTAGAACCGTACGTCCCGGCCAGGCCCAGCTTGTCCGGGGCCCCCATGAAGTACCACTTCATGGGGTACACCGCAGGCTTCATTGCCTGGTGACCATAGCGTCGGTGTCCCACCCGATCCCATCTCGAACTCGGCCGTGAAACCCGACTGCGCCAATGGTACTATCGCCTAAGCGATGGAAGAGTAGGGCGTCGCCAGGCATTGCAGCTTGCGTGTGTACGATTAAACGAACCCATTCATCTTGTCGTCCATCAAGGACACACCGTCGCCTCCGCTAATCACGGAGGCGTTCGTGTTTCCAAAACGGACAAAAACACAGTGTCGCGGGGTGGAGCAGCCCGGTAGCTCGTCAGGCTCATAACCTGAAGGTCACAGGTTCAAATCCTGTCCCCGCAAC
>NZ_JBIQEU010000043.1:0-6678 GCF_045369765.1 Sphingomonas olei | reverse complement strand
CACAGTCCACCAAACCCGGCCGTTCCGGTGTGCCACTTACCGCTGACAGGACGTGCCAATCAGCGCTGACATTTACATACGAGAGAATACGAGCGTTGAGGGCGCTGTCGCGAAACTCAGAATATCTGCGACACCAACTAAGCGAATAAGCTACTAAGCGACAAACTACTTTTCGCCCTTTTAGGCTCCAGCAGCCATCGGTTTCCGAGGCCGCCCGCCCTTGCGGCCGTTCTCGCGTGAAGCGGCGATCTTGGCTGCGGTGCGTGACCGTCCTCCTTCGGCACCGAGCTGGCGGGCCATCCATCGCTTCGATCCGAACACGCCCTGCAGGAGCGCGGGCACGTAGAGGTCCGCGTCGAGCCTGGGCCAGTGCAGGCCGAGTCCGGCGGGGCTGATCTCGATTTCGGCCAGGCTGTCCGGCGAGGCATCCGCCAGCCCTTCCGCGAGTTGGGTCGGGAAGGTCAGTTCGACGCCGGTGTTGAGTGCCACGACCACCCGCGAACGCCGCCGGTCATAGCGCGCCGATACGGCATGACCAGCCTCGCGCTTCGCCGCCATGCGCTTCTCCGCCTTCGCCAGATCGCGCTCAGTAATCGCCATGTATCGTCCTCCATTCCGCGCACAGGGCGGCGATTGCGGCCGCCAGGGCATCGGCGATTTGGTTCAGGTCGGCCAGCCTGAACCCATAGCTCTCGCGCAGCTCCGGCGGTCCGCCGGGGCAATGCAGGTTGAACACCGCCTCCCCGTCTGCGCCCTTCACATGGACGTGCGCCGGCCGATGATCATTTGGCCAGATCACGACCCGCAGGCCGTTGATGCGCAGAACGGTAGGCATGGCCGATCCTAGCAGAAACCCAAGCGCTAGGGAATAGTTGCATGGCGGCGCGTCCCTGCGGGACCGCGCTCTATCTCCGCTTGCGCTCCGACCGAGCCGCCATACCGGCGTCTCGTCCCTGCCGGGTGGCGATCGGCTTCACCAGCAGGGGAGCAAAGGGCAAGGCGATCGGCGAGTGCTGGGACAACCGGCGCATCGGCGACGGCCACTTCGAGATATTCATCCGGCCTGACCTCGCCCACGCCCCCGACGCGATGCCGGCGCGGATCGCCGCGATCCTCGCGCACGAGCTGGTCCACGCGGCGGTCGGGATCGCGGCCGGACACGGAAGAGCGTTTAAACGGGTCTCAGTCGGGCTGGGGCTGGTCGGGCCAATGCGCGCCACCACCCCCGGGGACGCCTTCCTTTCCGCCATTGCACCGATCCTCGCTGCGGTCGGTCCCCTTCCCCATGCCAGACTCAATACAGGCAGCGCGACTACTCGGCCCAGGAAGCAGGCGGTGCGGATGCTGAAATGCGAGTGCTCGACGTGCGGCTATACCGTCAGGACCGCGCGCAAATGGCTGGAGACAGCGGGCGCGCCTTTGTGCCCGGTTGAGGGGCACGGCCCGATGCGCCACGATCCGGTCGGCGACGGAACTGAAGACGAACATGGCTAAGCGACTAAGACCCTTTACGACTAAGCGGCTAAGCTCCATAAGTCGCTTAGCCGCTTAGTAGGAGCAGCAGCTATGCAAGTATGGGCCGTCATCGCGCAAAAGGGCGGGCAATCCAAAACCACCCTCTCAACCGGATTCGCCGTCGAGGCGGCGCGGGAGGGGGCGTCGGTCGTTATCCTCGATGCCGACGATCGCCAAGGATCGGCGCTCTACTGGTCCGAACGCCGCGACGACGACGACGTGATGGTGAAGGACAGCAGCGTTGCCGGTCTGCCGCTCCACGTCTCGCGCGGGCGCAGCAGCGGCAAGATCGACCTCATCATCATCGACACGCCGGCGAACTCCAAGGACATTGCCATGCTCGCAGCCGAGCAGGCGGATTTCGTCATCATCCCTGTCGCGCCGCGAGGGCTGGACGTTCATTCGGTGTTGCAGACTGTCAAGCAGGTGCAGCAGGCAGGCACGCCGTTCGCCGTTATACTGACGCAGGTTCCGCATCAGGGCGGGGAGGGGCAGGAGGCCCATGCCGGCTTCGCAGCGAAGGGCGTGACGATGTTCGACAGCCGCCTCCACTTCCGCAAGGATTTCTACAAGGCCACGCCGCTCGGCAGAACGGCGGCCGAGACGGATCCGGACAGCAAGGCGGCGGCCGAGTTGCGCGCCGCCTATGACGAAGCTAAGCGACTAAGCGGCTTTACGACTAAGCAAGTAAGCGAGGTTGGATGATGGCGAAGAAAACTTCCGCGCTCGCCGGCATCTTCGATGACGAGCCCGAGGCACCGGCACCGGCACCGGCTCTCGTTGCCGATGCAACTCCCGCGCCGCAGCCTGCCGTCCCGCGTCGGTCGCGGCGTGCGGCGGACACGTCGGCCCCGGCAGCACCTGCCCGGCGCAGCAGCCATCCCGGCAAGAAGCCGGTGCTGATCCACATTCCCGAAGACATGCACCGCACACTGCGCCAGCTCAGCGTCGAGGAGGGCGGGGAGCCCCTTACCGTTATCACCGAGCGGTTGCTGCGCCAGTATCTGGTCCAGCGGGGACACACCAGGTTTGCGCCGTGAGCAAGCGGCGTGATCCCAATCCCGAGTTCGACCTGTTCATTCCGGCGCTCGGTGATCTTCCGCTCAAGGACCAGCGGGAGGTCATGGAGCGCCCGTTCTTCTCGCTCCAGAAGCGCAAGCGACTGAAGCCGATCGAGTATCGCAGCCCGGATGGCGAGGCCTGGGTGCGCGTCCAGGCCATTCCCGACTACGGCATGGCCACAATCTGGGACGCCGATATCCTGATATGGGCCGCGTCCACGCTCAACCGCATGAAGCAGCAGGGGCTGAACGACCTGCCCCGCACGCTGACAACCACGCCCTACGACCTACTGCGGGCGATCAAGCGCAGCACAGGGGGCAGGGACTATCAGGAGCTGCAAGCTGCGCTCCTCCGGCTCCAGACGACTTCGATCACAACTTCGATCCGCGCGACGAAGCGCCGGCAGAAGGCTGGCTTCAACTGGCTCGACAGCTGGACCTTCGACACCGACGCCGAAACGGAGCAGCCGCGCGGCATGACGCTGACCCTCTCGGATTGGGTCTATGAGGGCATCGTCAACGAGAAGTCGCTGCTCACCATGCACCCCGACTATTTCCTGCTCTCCGGAGGGCTGGAGCGGGCGCTCTATCGTATCGCGCGAAAGCACGCCGGCACGCAGCGCGGTGGGTGGACTTGCCGGGTAGAAGTGCTTCGCGACAAGACCGGCAGCGATGCCCAGCCCAAGGAGTTCAACCGGATGCTTCGGCGGGTGATCGAGGCCGACCAGCTCCCCGACTATGCGATGGAGCTGACCGAGACGACGGACAAAAGCCCGGCCGTGTTGTTCAGGCTCCGCGGCGAGGCCGAGGCACTAGCGCTCGCCGAGAGAATGCGCGCTGAGGAGGAGCGGCGCGCCCGTTTCGACGCCGAGCGCAAGCGGGCCGAGGAAGTCGATGCACAGATGGACCGGCTTGCCGGCCGCCGCTGACTATCGGGGTATCACCCACCGCAAGCCCAACTATCGGGGTTTCACACACCGGCCAGCGATGCTGCCTGAACCCTGACATGCTTCGGGCGATGCCGGAGCCACCAGCCAGGCTGTGGATAACTGGCGCGGTAGGCCCCTTTTCGGCTCCAGAATCTCGGGGTTTCACCCACCTTGGCGTCGGGGTATCACCCACCGCACTATCGGGGTATCACACACCGAATCACGGGGTTTCACCCACCGGGCTGTCCGGCAAGCGGTTGATAAACAAAGCAAGATTCCGCTTCTTGAGCGGCTTAACTTGTTTAACGATTCCTATTTAACAGAATCTCTTAACGACAAGGCTCACCCAAAACCGTGGACCTGAGAAGGACAAGCGGAATTGGCCTACGGCCAATGCGCCTTCGATCCGTGCCGGCTAACACCGCCACCAGAGCGGCCTATCGGCCGCAGGGCTTCCGAAAGAAGCCAAGCGAAACCGGCGGTGTGTGCCTTCAGCGCTCCGCCAGCGGAGATGTGCAGTGAGGCGCTACCTCAAACCTCGCCTTCAATCTTCCCCGGCCGGTGTGTGCGATCACGCCGGATCGAACAGGTCGGCGAACTCGCGCTGGTCATAGTAGCGAACCTTGCCGGCCCAGAGCGGACGTTCGCCCTGGCGCAGCAGCAGGAGCGTGTCGGTCGGCATCCGCATGATTTCATCTGGCATGACGAGCCGCCGCGCCGTGACATGCGTGCTGACGCTTTCCGAGGGACCGGCGCGATTGTCACCCCAGCCCGTGCCGCGCGATGTGCTGAGGGTCGCATATTCCAATGTCGTGTCACCGATCGTGCGAGAGAGCATGTCGGCGGTGGCATGATCGTTGACCCCGAATGTCTGGATCACGCCGGCATTGGACAGGAAGGTGCCGGCGCGCTCGCCATAGAGGGCGCGCAGCTGGTGCATGTCCTGAAGGATCGGCCACAGCTGGAGCCCATAGCCGGCCATCAGCCCCATCGCGCGCTCCACCGGCTCCAGGCGGCCGAGCGCCGCGAACTCATCGAGCAGAAACAGCACGGGGCGTTCCGGCCGGGCAGGGGAGCGCGCCATGTCGGTCACAGCTTGGGCGATCAGCAGCCGCAACCAGCGCGCATAGGTATCGAGCCGGTCGGGCGGCAGGCACAGGAACACGGTGCCGGGCCGCTCCTTCAGGTCCGCGAACCGGAAATCGGACGCGGACGTGCTGTCCACGATGCGCGGGCTGTCGAGAAAGTGGGTGTGGCGCTGCGCCGAGGACAGCACGCCGGCGGCCTCGCGATCGGATTTGCCGAGCTGGCGATTGGCGGCGCGCGCGATCAGGCCATGCGCGCCGGTGCTGGCCTGCATGTCCGCCAGCAGTGCGGCGAGGCCGGCGGGATCGCGGGTGAGCTTGTCGCGCACGGTCGCCAGCGTGGCTTGGGACATGGGCTCGTGGATGACGGTGTGCAGGATCACGCCGGCGATCAGCGCCTTGGCTTCCTCGTTCCAATGCGCCTCGCCCGAGTGCCCCGGCGCGTCATGGACCAGCGCGTCAGCGATCGTTTGCGCATCTTCCGTGAGGTCCGGGCTGGCCGGGTCTAGCTGCGCCAGGGGGGTGTAACGGGCCGCAGGACGCCCGGAGACGCCGAAAGGGTCCAGGCACCATACAGCACCCTTCCTGGCCCGCGCACGGGCCGTGACGCGGGCATTCTCGCCCTTGGGGTCGATGCAGACCACGGAGCGGTCGAGCAGGAGCAGGTTGGGGATGATCGTGCCGACGCCCTTGCCGGAACGTGTGGGTGCTATCGTCAGCAGGTGCGCCGCGCCGTCATAGCGGAGCAGCTTGCCCGACTCCTTGGCGCGGCCGATCAGGAGATCCCCGTTCGCCTCCAGCTTGCACGTCGGCGCGGTCGCCGAAGCGGGCCGAGCCCAGCAGGTCGTTCCGGCGCTTGCCGGCGCAGCTGTTGATCCACCAGGTCGCGCCGATCAGGCCGACCAGGACGAGGAACGATACGGTGCCCGAAATCTGCCCGACGCCGAAGATGCCTTCCAGCCATCGCGCGGTCGCATAGGCCGTGACGAACGCAACGACGATCGCGAGCCGCCAGCCGATCGGCCGACGCCCGCCGATGAGCGGTCCCGGCATCAGCAGGCCTGTTCCAGGGGCGTGATCGCCAGCGCCGGATCGGCGTCGGGATGGCCCAGCAGCCTGAGCAGGATTTGCGTGGCCAGGGGAGGGGGCACCGCCTCGTCGCGCAGCATGTCGAACAGCGCCTCGTCATCCGCGCTCAGCGCCATGTCCTCGATGGCGAGGTTGGCGCGGGATTCGGCATCGGCTTCGCGCCATTCCGCCACATCAGCGGGTGTGCCGCGCTCGAACTCCAGCGTGCGAATTTCCGAGCGGATCGCCTCAATATCCAGGGCCGCCATCGCCTTTCTCCATCGCTTCGCTTTCCGCGTCGAACGCACGTTTACCGCGCCGCCACCAGAGCGCGAGCGTGTCGCCGGCATCGTCCCCGCGAGCGCGGCCGACCAGCTCCAGCAGCGCGCCGTAGATCGTCGCGCGATCGTCGTCGGCGAGTTCGACCAGGCCGGCTTTCTGGACGAGGCCGCCCAGCTCGATCAGGTGGCGGGTGCGTTCGCGGCGTTGCACGACCCAGCCCCGCGTATCGCTACGACGGCGCGCCGCTTCCAGACGCTGGATCAGCGCCCGGTTGCGCATTCCCGCCGTCGCTGTTGCAGCCAGCAGTCCGGCTACCTTTGCGCCCGCGCCGCTGAAAGAAGGCGGCGCCCTTCGCGCGCCACGCCTCCTTCGCTTCCGCATCCTTCGACGCAACGGCATCGAGCAGCACGCCGGCGAGCGTTTCCATGTCGAGCTCGTCGGCGCCGGTGGTGGTGACGAGCTGGCCGAGCTGTTCGATGCGACGCGCCTTGATCACCTTGGCGCGGCTCTCCAGCGCCTTCAGCTCCGCGTCATAGTCACGCACCTTACGCATGGTGCTCTCTCCTTCCGCGTCAGGTTCACCGCAGCCTAGCAAACAGTAGCGAGCAGGCAACCCATAACGGAAACGCACGGCAGTCAATCAGCAGGAGCGGAGCAGATGATGAGTGCGCGCTTATACGTCGTTGCCGACGTGCGCTAAGAAGTGCATTATGCCGGTCGCGATGGCGATCTATCATT
>NZ_JBIQEU010000042.1:0-7634 GCF_045369765.1 Sphingomonas olei | reverse complement strand
GATCGTCAACAACAACCAGCCCGTTCCCGACGTGTTCTCCAAGATGACCAAAATCGCAGCTTCGGGCCGACTGGGCCATTCTGGTTGAAAATGGCCGCATGATCCGCAGGAACATGCGGCAGGAGCTGGTTACGGAGGAAGAACTCATGGCAGAGCTGCGGAAGGAGGGGTCGAGGATTTGGCGATGGTGAAGTTGGCCGTGATGGAAGCGGACGGTGAGATCAGCATTGTTGAAAGACATTAGGTGATCGGATGGCCGTCAGCGACATCGGTCCCGACGCTCAGCTGGCCCGGACAGCGGCGATGCCCATCCGTGGAGCGAGGCCATGAGGGCGGCCAAGTCGCTGGCGAGCCGCAGAGAGCTGGGCGGCTGCCTCGGTTTGGGGAGTGCGCCACGGGTAAACGTCGCAGGAATGGTGCGCTTCGTCAGGGACGCCGGGACCCATATTGATCCAAGTTTATTCTCTGGGAGCTCGTGTCAGCTTCGGGAGAATGCATGCCGGTCGTACAATGGTGTTTGGGACTGCCTCATCAGGGAACCGCAGCGGCTATCCAAGGTGGGAGTTGGCAGTTGGATGTACGGCATAGAGGCTCTTCGCGCTGGACGTGGAGGGTGTCCCACTCGGACCATCAGGCATCAAGGTCGGGTTCGGCCTCTTCGGCAGGCATGGCGATAAAATGCGCTGAAGGTGTTCTGGAGGACTTGGAGAGGCGGCTGATCGATGGCGCGTGGAGTGCACAGTACTGAGAGGTATTCTGTCGCTGCTTCTGGCGCTTGCGATCACGATCGGAACGGCCTGGATCAATCCGGCCACGGACGAGCGAACGATGTACGGCCATGAAGGTCCGGCGGAGCAAAACTGGCTGCCGCGCGAAGTGGCAGGCTGGCCTGCCCCCTATCTGGCTGACAATCCGAACACCTCGGTTTTCATAACGTCGGAGTAGAGGACAATTTTCGCCCGGGACCATTCATCGCCACGCTGAGTTTCTGGTTCATCATTGTCTCGGCATTGAGACGGTTCGGACGTTGGATCAGACGCAAGATGCAGCGTTAAGGTTTAGAGGAGGATAGCAATGAGCTATTTCGGCAAGTACGACACACCGGCTGATCTTCTCGTTGACGAGAATCTGAGCGCAGGGGAGAAGATCGAACTGCTTGAATCGTGGCGAGACGACAAGGAAGCCTACATGCGAGCCGCTGGGGAAGGCATGCAGGGTCCCAGTTGATCAGACGCACTGCGTCTCATCGAAAACGCGCTCATTTCCCTACGCAGCGAATAACCTAGGCAGAGCGTCTGAGCCCTTGTGACAGGCGTCTTGGTAAGCTCTAGCCGAGGCTATTGCGATCACTCTGGCGGCTGATCCACCACGGCATGGCGCCGACGAGCATACCGGGGTGCTCCGCTAACTCGTACAATGCCACCTCAAGGTGCGCAATCACCTGGCTCAGTAGCATAGCGGCTTCCGTACCTTCCATCTCGGCGCAAGCCTTGGACAGGTTCGCAATCTCGGCAGCGAGTGCTTCTAGGTCGTTGAGCATGACATGTCCGAAAACCGGCAGTTAAAAAGGGCGTCTACTCGTTCCCGTCTTCCAACGGGAGAGTAGGTTCGCTGGCTTTGGTCTCTATGGTTTCGGACGGCGGCAGGAACGCGCTGCCCTTCTGCGCACGACCGCGTGCCACCTCGACTATGCGATCGACAATGCGGTCTGCATCGCGCCACTTCATCACCAGCTTGCCTGGGTCCATACCTGTGACGGCCTGCAATGATGATCGGTTCGACGCGAGATAAAGGGCGCACTCTGGCGCATAGTCTGTGAGACCGTCGAGGTGCTTGGGCGCACGTTATTCGAGAACCAGCGTACGATCTTTGAGACGGACGCGAGACGGTCATCAGTCAGCGCACGCTTGTGGATCGGCGTGGAAAAAGGACCCCGTTAGCGGGGTGATCGGCGTCCAAAAGGGACCCCTTATCTCGGTGGTTTAGGCTGCTCGCTTGGCGTTGTGTCGGGCGGCGAGATCGGGATGTTGGTATTGGAGACGGTGTTGAGGATCCGGCGCGAGCATGCGTCGGGCAAAGCCATCAAGGCGATAGCGCGAGACCTTCATCTGTCGCGCAAGGTGGTTCGCAAGGCGATCCGGGCACCGGATGCAGACATGGCATATCGGCGAGAGGTTCAGCCGCTGCCCAAGCTGGGGCCGTTTCAGGGTCAGCTCGACACCTTGCTGGAGGAGGATGAGGCGCGGCCGCGGCGCGAGAAACTGCGCCTTACGCGCATCCATGATCTGCTGGTGCGCGAGGGGTTCGACGGTTCGTACGATGCGGTGCGTCGCTATGCCGCCCGGTGGCGCCGGGCGCGGCGCCGCGACGTGATGGACGCGCCGGCCTTCATCCCGCTGCTGTTTCGTCCTGGCGAGGCCTACCAGTTCGACTGGAGCCACGAGGACGTCGAGATCGCCGGCAAGCCCATGCGCGTGAAAGTGGCGCATGTGCGACTGTGCGCGTCGCGCGCGATGTACGTACGGGCCTACCCACGCGAGACGCAGGAGATGCTCTTCGATGCGCATGCCCGAGCCTTCGCCTTCTTTGGCGGGGTACCGACGCGCGGCATCTACGATAACATGAAGACCGCGGTGACGAGCGTATTCACCGGCAAGGAGCGGGTCTTCAACCGACGCTTCCTGGTCATGGCCAGCCACTACATGGTCGAGCCGACGGCGTGCTCACCGGCGGCCGGTTGGGAAAAGGGCCAGGTCGAAAACCAGGTGCAGACGGCTCGTGGGCGGTTCTTTCAGCCACGGCTGCGCTTTGCCAGCATCGAGGAGCTGAATGGCTGGCTGGAGGCTGAGTGTCGCCGCTGGGCGGATGTGCACCGGCATCCCGAGCACAAGGAGCTGAGCGTTGCCCAGGTGTGGGCTGCCGAGCGCACCGTGCTCCAGCCTATCGTTGCTCCTTTCGACGGTTTTCACGAGACCGAGCATGCGGTGAGCGGCACCTGCCTGATCAGCTTCGACCGCAACCGCTATTCCGTCATGGCCAAGGCGGTCCGCCGTACGGTGCAGGTCCGTGCCTATGCCGACCGCATCGTCGTGCGCTGCGACGGTGAGATCGTCGCCGATCATCCCCGCTGCTTTGGGCGCGACCGGACCATCTACGATCCGTGGCACTACCTGCCGGTGCTGGTGACCAAACCCGGCGCGCTACGCAACGGCGCGCCATTTCAGAATTGGCAATTGCCTCCGGCGCTGGGACGATTGCGCCGCAAGCTGGGCACCGGCGATGAAGCTGATCGGCGGTTCGTACGCGTGCTGTCAGCCGTGCTCGATCATGGAGTGGACGCGGTGGAAGCGGCCGTGCGTGAGGCATTGCTGGCAGGCGTCACCAGCGACGACATCATCTTAAACATCCTGTCACGCCATCGTGAGCCACCACGGCCGCTGGCGATTGCCACACCCGAAGACCTGGTGCTGCGCCACCCACCCCGTGCCGATTGCAACCGCTACGACAGCTTGCGAGGCTTCCATGCAGCGGCATGAGATGATGCAGGCTCTGACAGGGCTCGGGCTCAAGGGCATGGCTGGCGCCTTCGATGAGGCGGTGACGACTGGTCTGCAACGCAAGCGCACGACGATGGAGATCCTGACCGACCTGCTGCGTGCCGAAACGACGCACCGTCACGCAGCCTCGGTGCGCTACCGGATGACAGCAGCTCGGCTGCCGGCGGTGAAGGACCTGGATAACTTCGTCTTCGACGGCACACCCATCAACGAAGGGCTGGTGCGCTCGCTGCACAGCGGATCGTTTCTGCCGGGCCAGCGCAATATCGTGCTCGTCGGCGGTACCGGCACCGGCAAGACGCATCTCGCCAGCGCCATCACTGCGAATGTCGTGCGGGACGGCGCCCGCGGGCGCTATTTCAACACGGTCGATCTGGTGAACCGGCTCGAGGAAGAGACGCGCATCGGCAAGGCTGGCACGATCGCTGCGCAGCTCTCCCGGCTCGACCTCGTGGTGCTCGACGAACTCGGCTATCTGCCGTTTGCCCGCTCGGGCGGGCAGTTGCTCTTCCATCTGATCAGCAAGCTCTACGAGCGCACCTCGGTCATCATCACGACGAACCTGGCGTTTGGCGAATGGCCGACCGTCTTTGGCGACCCCAAGATGACCACTGCGCTGCTCGATCGCATCACCCACCATTGCGACATCATCGAGACCGGCAACGACAGCTGGCGCTTCAAACACCGTAGCTGACGCCTCCGACACCTCAACAAGATGCCTTGCGCTGGTCGCGCCTCCGGTCGGGCTACGCCCTCCCTACGCCGCGACCAGCGCGAATGCTGCGTCCGTCATACCTGTCACGCTGCTCCGCAAAGGGGTCCCTTTTGGACGCCGATAGAGGGTCCTTTTTGCGCGCCGATTGACAGCCTTTGCTTCCGCGTTGCCGGCATCCTGCCAGAAGTCAGGCCACGGACAGCCGGCTACGTCGTTGAAGTCGCTGATCTCCATGACGCGCTGGCCGCCCTCGCTCATGAAGGTCAGCTTGCCGTCGAGATCGAGCACCTTGATGCAGTCGGTCGAGCTGCCAAGCACGCCGGACAGGAACGCCTCGCGCTGCGCTGTGACAACCAACGCCTTCTCCCGTTCGTCACGTAGCCTATCGGCATCGAGAAGCGCCGTGCGCAGCGCCTCCACCAGCAGGATCAGCCCAAGCGTGCTCAGCAGAAAAATAACGGAAGCGCCCCAATGGACGGGCGTAAGCAGCAGCGGCAGATCAGGCCGCGCGACCACCAGTCCCGCGCCGATCGCGGACAGGATGGTGGCCAGGACACCGGGACCGCGACCGAGGAACAGCGCGAGCAGCACGACTACCGGTGTGTAGAGGAACCAGGGTGCGGACGATCCGAAGAGGACGACCTGTACGATTGCGACCATTGCGATGACCACAACTGTGAGCCCGTAGCGCAGAGGCTTTGGACGAGGACGTGCGACGGTCAGGTCGCGCAGTCGGTTGAGCAAGGCGGTCGAGATGGACATGGTTCCCCGGCGTGGGGGAGCGCCCCTGCGATCCCGAATATAATGCAGATCGAAAAGAGCGAAAAGCGGCACGCATTGATAAGGGCCGGTGTCACAACCGTCCGGTTTCGACCGGGCTACGCGACCTCGCATTTTCGCGTATTTGGCAGTGTCAAAACCGTATGTAGTAATATGGACGTACGACGGACTGAGGTAAAAAGGTCTACCTTTCGCCTGTCGCCCTCGTGGGAACAACGTCGTCACGTTTGCAATGCCGTCCCGACGAGCTAGGGTCACCGACCATGATTGCTGATGAGCAGTTGGCGCCGGAGCATGCTGCGTCACAGCCGGAGGGTTTGGGCGCTAGGGGCCGAGGAAAGCTTCAAAGCCACAGGGGCCTAGCTGCCCAGTTCTGAGGGAAACCCATTGCGGCTAGATCGCCGGTCGGATGCTGAGCGAGCAACGTCACCAGCTCATCCCGCCAGGCTGATGTCGGAGCGACCTGTCTCAGCAGGTAAACGATGAGGACCAGGGCGTTATAGAGCTGGGCTGGAGCACGGGCTGCGGGCGGCTCAAGTGTGCTGACGAGGGCGGCCGGTTTGAAGGGCACCCGCATGCGCAGCAAAAAGCCGCGGTTCCAAAGCCGGGCATGATGCGCGCAGCTGTTTCGGATCGTGGAGAGATGCTTCAGGAGCGGCACGAGCACCGCTTCAGGGAGCCCGAGGGGTTTGGCTATGGCGTTACGCAACCCCCGATCGTCGAGCAGCGCATACCATCGAGAGAGCTGCCCGAACGACATCATCTCCGCCACCATCCACACCGGCGGCATTGCCGGAGTGCTGTAGGTCCGACGATAATGATCGATGTACGTCTCGGGCGAGCTCGCCACGTCGTTGGTTAGGCGGGTCAGGTTGTCGTGGTACTTACCCGGATGATAGTAGAGCGCTGCATCCAGGTAGCCGTGGGGTCCAAACCGCTGCGCCAGCTCGTACGCCCAGCTACCCCGTACAGCGACTTCGATCCGTTCGATTGCATCGAGCACTAGCAGCCGAAGGCGGCGGTCAAAATCGTACAGGGCGGTGACGGTATCGAAGCTGGTGCCCGGCAAGAAACGGGCGCCAGAAGTGCCCTTAGGATATTCGAAGGGCAGCCAGTAGGCGCTCAGGCGGTAGTAGCTGACATGGCGTAACCAGTGCTCGGCCCGCACCACGTCGGGGATTGCCATGCCTTCGGCCTGGAGGTGTTGGAGCTGCTGCGCGATCGTCGTCGCGGGTTTTGTGAAGGGGCGTGGCACCCATCCTGCTTAGCAGGGCAAAAAAAGACCCGCCAAGTGTGCATACCCTTGCGGGCAGAGGCCTGGCGGGTTCGATTAACCCCGAGATATGAGCGAAAACCCAACAAAGCAATAACGACTAGCCCGTTTTTGGGGCAGCCCCTTGCAGCAGCTACGATCTGGCCGTTCTTCACCGAATCCAAGCATGAATCGATGAGCTACCATCGAGCATGCTGAGCGGGGTGGGCGTGATCCAGTCGGCGCCCAACACGGGATAAGGTCCGTAGAACAAGTCGCCAAGAGCGCGTCGATAGTGCGCATTCATCCAGCGCCGGCGCCGATGCTCCGGGCCATCGTGGATCATGTGACACCGCTGGCACAGTGCCGCCAGCTGGTGGAGCGTGCTGTCGCTAGGGTCGTGGTTAAGGTGCGCACAGGCCAGCACCACCGGCGTCCACGCACCGTGCACCAGGATGTCCTCTGTCGGCCGTCGCACGCGTCGACCTTGGCCATCGCGCCAGCAATGCCGCTTCCGGTCCCACCATCGTCCATCCCGCATATGGAATACTTTTTGCCCATGGGGGCGCCCGCAATGCTCGCAGCATCCCCCTGCCCGCACGAAGCGCACATGATGCGAGAGCTGGGGCCAGTCGATCGGATACAGGAACACATGTTCGGGACGGATCGGCATCAGGCCTCCCCCTCCGGTGCGTCGGGCTGCGGGGTGGTCAGCATCACGGGATCAATGCTGCGGCGGTCAGCGCCCGGTAGAGCGTGGCATGGTGACACTTGAGGAGCTTGGCCGCTTCCCGCACCGACGTGCCCTCGCTCACCAACCGTTCGCCAAGGGCAATCTGATCGGGGGTGAGCTTGGGCGGGCGGCCGAACCGGACCCCCCTCGCCTTCGCCGCGACCCGCCCGCTGCTGGTGCGCTGGTGGATCAGCTCGCGCTCGAACTCGGCGATGCCGGCGAACACGGTCAGCACCATGCGACCCGCAGGCGAGGTCGTATCCGCCCAAGGCTCGGCCAGCGAGCGCAGGCCGGCGCCGACCTCCTTCAGCTTCTCGGCAATGTCGAGCAGGTCGCGAGTGGAGCGTGCCAGCCGGTCGAGCCGCGTCACCACCACCGTGTCATCGTCGCGCAGCTGCTCGATCATTTTGGCCAACTCGGGCCGATCACGCTTCGCGCCCGACACCTTCTCCTCGAACGTCCGCTTGCACCCCGCCTCCTTTAACGCGGCGCGTTGCAACCGGAGATCTTGGTCATCAGTTGTAGATGTCAGCGGTGAATAGCACGGTTCTGTCAGCGCTAAGTGACACCGATAACGAGTGTGCTGCGGGCGGCCTC
>NZ_JBIQEU010000041.1:0-8147 GCF_045369765.1 Sphingomonas olei | reverse complement strand
GAAACTGGACTTCCCCATCACCGCCTCCTGTCCTCAAAATTAGGATCGAAGGCGTCCAGAAATCTAGGGGCTACTCACCGTGTAGTAGCGTCTCGGCGAAGCGGCGCACCTGCGGGCCGACGTCCTCGCGCCCAAGCGCGAGTGCGAGATTAGCTTGAATATAGCCTGCCTTGTCACCGCAGTCATAGCGTTCGCCCTCAAAGCGAAAACCATGAAAGGGCTGGCGCCCGATCAACTGGGCCATCGCGTCGGTCAGTTGGATCTCACCGCCCGCACCAGTCTCGTGAGCATCTAGGATCTGCATCACTTCGGGTTGGAGAATGTAGCGACCAGGGATCATCAGGTTAGAGGGCGCCGTACCCTTGGGCTTCTCCACCAGCGCCTTTACCTCCACCAACCGTCCGTCATCCGCGCCAGGCGAGATGATGCCGTACTTGCCGGTTTCCTCAGGCGAGACCTCAAGGGCGCCGATGAAGTTGCCGCCTACACTGGTATATGCCTCAACCATCTGGCGCATGAAGCCGCCAACCATCAGCTCGTCCGGCAGGATGACCGCGAAGGGTTCATCGCCAACGATGTCGCGGGCGCACCAAACGGCATGACCTAGGCCAAGGGGCTCCTGCTGCCGGATATAGACCGGGCTACCCGGCTGCATTCGGATGCCATCAATCGCCGCGAGCGACTTGCCACGCACGCGCAATGTATCCTCGAGCTCGTAGGCGATATCGAAGTGATCCTCGATCGCGGTCTTATTACGACCGGTCACGAAGATGATCTGCTCAATGCCCGCTTCCAACGCTTCCTCGACTGCGTACTGGATCAAGGGCTTGTCGACGACCGTCAGCATTTCCTTGGGCATCGCCTTTGTAGCAGGCAAAAAGCGCGTGCCGAGTCCCGCTACTGGAAAAATCGCCTTACGCACGGCCTTGATCGTCAAGTTTCTTCTCCCAAGCTGGTCAAAGTTCCGGTCGCCTAAGCTCATCCCAAGACAGCCACGTTACAACAAGGACCAGAAATAACGCTACTGGCAGTGACCGCTACCGTCACCCAAGACGACCTCAGATGGTGATCGTCGCAATGCGACAAGGCTACATGAGAAGAACTTCAAACCGCATTGCTGTTTACAACCCAGCGGCACTAGAATGTGTTCTTATGTACAAGCACCTTAAATGTCGCAAACAGGATGTAAATATCGCGGCCAATCGACCAACCAGCAGCATACTCCAGGTCACTTTGAAGGCGGTTTACCAAATCATCACGATGATGTGTCGCCCCACGAAATCCACGAACCTGCGCCAAGCCTGTAATTCCAGGTTTAAGCACATGCCGATGCCAGTATCGTTCATCGACATCCCAGAACAGCCGGTCGCCCGCTAATGAGCCAAGCGCATGGGGGCGAGGGCCAACAAGGCTCATTGAACCGCCCAGTACGTTCAAAAGTTGCGGCAGTTCATCGATGCTCGTGCGTCGGATAATTCGGCCAACGCGAGTGATGCGGTTATCGTCGCGGCTAGCGGAAATGGCACCCGCAGCATCCGATAGCTCGTGGCGCATTGAGCGAAATTTTAGAATCTCGAAGAACGCATTGCCGCGACCAACCCGACGCTGACGAAAGAATACTGGACCATTACTGTCGAGCTTGATCGCGATTGCGGTAACGATCAATACTGGTGCCAAGGCAAGCAGCGCCATGCTACACAGCACGAGATCGAAACCGCGCTTCATGATGCGTTGACTGAGATCGAGTGGTCCGGAGGCGACAGTGAGCGTCTCGTGCCCATCGATGCGACCGAAACTGAAGGCACCAATATCAGCGATGTCGTCCACCATGATCTCGCCTAGCACGTTGGCGCCCTTGAGCATCATTGCCCATTCCTTACGGCGCTTCGCCGGGCAGGCGACCACGACACGATCAACGCCACGCACCAGTTCGGCGAAGCGGTTGAGCATCATTGGATCGCGGAGGTCCGGTGCGATCCCAGCCTGTTTGGCATCAACTTGGATAAGCGATGCTCTCAGAGATGGCTGGACGTCATCCAAGACCACCATTTCCATCACTAGCGCATCCCGCCATCGCTGACGAACGACTATCGCGATTGAATAACGTACAAGCACGACCAGCGCAGTAGCTACAATCATCGTCAGCAGCAGCGTCGACCGCGGCAGCCGCTGCTCGATACGAAAGAAGTATGAGATCAGAAAAAGCGCGCCGAAGGTAAATACTAAAGCTTGCAGCGCGGCAACACGACCGCAGTCGCGATGACGAAGCGCGGTAACGGCATACGCGCCCGAGTTCATCGCTGCGCCAAGATAGATTGGCACTGTTACGAACAGGACGGCAAACCAGTTATCGTCAAGATTTTGGAACACAAGTGCCGCCAGGAATGCGGTCACGAGCGCCAGAATATCGGCCACGGCCATCGTTGCACAAAGACGCAAACGCAGCGCCTGCGACGTGGCTCTGCGGCGTTGAAGCCCCAACCGCGTGTAAGGCATACTCGCTATCGTCACTACTCCCCGACCACCCACATCGCTGACGGACACCCCCATGCCTAAAGGCATGCGATGACAGGCAGAAGTAAACGAACTACCCCGCCACGGTGATTTTATACAGATTTCACCGATCGCTGTGAATCAGAAAGAGCGGCAGCCACTTAACCGAGGTGAGTAGCGGTGGGTGACAGCTGGTACACAGGCCATCCGTGTCGTGCGGACGGGCGGAGGTGATCCGATCAGCCGAGAGCAACCAACAAAACAATCGCCCATATCGTCATTCCAGCGGCAAGCGCGCCGGCGAAGCCGATCAACGACGAGGTGGGAACAACGTCATTAGACGCCTGATGTCGCAACATTCTCTCCTGCGCCTACGAGCCGCGTTGGGTCGCGATCCCAAGTAATACAACCGTTAAACAGATAATTAGTTCCGCCGTCGGAGCTGCCGCCCCCCCCCCCGAACAGGAGGCTTCGGCTGCGCTTTACCGCTCGCATGCTCACCGGCGATTATCAGATTGATAACTTTCCCCGCGCAGGAATTGATAACCTTTTACGTGCAGGAGAAGGGTGGAACAGATTGAGGTTTAGCGTTAATGGTTAGGGTCGCGAGAGCGATGGCGCCGTCGCGGGTGCAGGACTACGACCGGCGCAGCGCGCCGCGCGTCAATTTCGGCCGTCCTGGCATTGTGCGGATCAGCGATGCTCCTCCGGTCGAAGCATTTGTCAGCGACTTAACGCGAGAAGGCTGCCGTCTGGTTACTGATGCCCCAATCTCACCTGGACAGAAAGTTCAGGTTGGCATTGCGCATTTGGGGCTCACGGCCGGACAGATCGTGTGGTACGGAGAGTATGGCTACGGATGTAAGTTCGATGTGCCTTTGGCGCCCGGAGCAATAACGCGCGCGAGCGGCCCGAGCAACGTCACTGCCCTTCATGGCGCGATTTTGCCGACAAACCCTACGGTAGCGTCAAAGCTGGGATTGCGGGCGCGGCTCGCGGTAATTGTTGGGGCCTCGGTGATCGGGTGGGGTGCTGTTTTCGCGGTTGCGATGTTTCTGCTCGGCTGAGATGATCCCCCTAGCGAACCTGACAGGGTCGCGTTCTTGAATAAGAGTGGGGCATATGACTGAGTATACAACCAGGCGTTACAACGACGGCGAGGTGCTCTCCGGTGTTCAGCGCTGAGGCGCTGAACACCGGAGGAGAAAGTCCAGATCGTCGAGGAGACGTACCTACCGGGCATGAGCGTGTCGCGGGTCGCCCGCCGGCACGGCATCGGCGCCATCCAGCTCCTCACCTGACGGCGGTTGATGGCTCAAGGTGCGCTAACCGCAGCTGGTGCGGCGAGGAGGTGGTGCCCGCATCCGAGTACCGCGGTGTGGGGCTCAGATGAGCCAACTCCAGCGCCTGCTTGGTAAGAAGACCATGGAAGCGGAGATCCTGCGCGAGGCCGTATCCCGAACCGCAAGCCCAACAAAGCGCATGGTCCGCCCCAGTCTGGCAAGCGTGAGGGGAGATTGGCAGCACGGTCTGCGTAAATGTATCCGGCCTGTTTGGGACATCTCGGCCCCTGGCCATGATGGGATACGCGCCACGGTCGTCCTTTCAAACTGCTCCTGCCATTGACGGCTGCATTTTTGGCCAGGGTTCTACCGTTTCACCATCGACTGCTTGCCATCACTTCTCTGCTTGCAGACATCTTTGTGCGGGTGCCTGGGTCAGGCAGCGATCGGCATACAGGTGGCCGATACTGCTCCTGCCGGGCGAGCACCGCCCAACTAATGCGTACGGTCGTGTTCGCTAGCGCAACGACCGCAACGTTGTTGTGCGTTCGCATCTCGAGTTCGTCGAGCCACGAGCCAAGCCCTTGCTCGCGCTTCATGTGCATGCTCACCAACCTCGCGCCGTGGATGACCAGGCGACGCAGATGGCTGTTGCCGCGCTTTGACATGAGCTGGTCGCCGACATTCGGGCGCTCGTTGCCGATCTGCCGACCTACGGCTATCGCCGCGTCCATGCCCTGCTAGGCCGTCAGGCCTTGAAGACCGGGTGCGCAGCGCCCCATCTAAAGCGCGTTTACCAGGTGATGAAGGTCCACTGGCTGCTGCTCCAGCGCCACAGCGGCAAGGGCGAGGTGCGACGGCACGACAGCCGGGTCGGTGTTGCCCGGCCGAACACCGCTTGGTGCTTCGAGGCGCTGGACATCAGTTGCGTGATGATGCGGGTCGCCGTCGTTACCTACTGCGACAAGGAAGCGCTAGGACACATCACTTTGACGGCATCACCGCCGAGGGCGTCCGCGACCTGATGATCGCGACGGCGTTAGACCCGCCTCTCCCCGGCTCGAGCCTTCCAAACGGGCAACGACAACGGCAGTCCCTACATTGCCGATGATTTCCGAGCTGTTCAGGTCTTGCACCTTTCGACCTTGGCTCTACACACGCGCATTGCACCATAATGTTGCGCAACGGTTCGCACCCGAGCCAGCATGCGAAGCACGTTACCATAAATGGCTGATCCAATTCGGTGTGGCTTGATAGAAAGTTGCCCAGAACCAGCACAGGTCTCCGCAATGCAGCCCTTGGCGGCGATTGCGGATCGCGGTAGTTTAGAGCCTAGGAGATAGAGGTGCCCGTCACTACCGCGCTGAATGCAAGTCAGGAGTCTCCGCTTCGCATAGTGGTAGCTCTCCGCGAGCGGACAGTCGCCGAATGGGTGCTCCTCGCCGGCATCACCGCTCTCGTTGTGCCGACGCTGCTTAGAATGAGCCAATGGAGCTGGTCAAAAGAAGCAGGCGCTCATGGGCCGATCGTACTCGCAACCGCCATCTGGCTAGTCTGGCGCGAAAAAGACCGTTTGCACGAAGGGGTACGGCATCCGCTCTGGCCGGGTGCTGTGCCGCTCCTCATCGCTCTGCCATTCTATGCTGTTGGTCGGATCACCAGCATCCTGGTGCTGGAAAGCCTTTCACTTTACTTCATCCTATTGACGCTGGCCTACCTCCGCTACGGTGGCGGCGTCCTCCGAAATTTCTGGTTTCCTTGCCTTTACGTGTTGTTTTTGATCACGCCGCCTGAGAACTGGATATTCGTGGCGACGCGACCGCTGAAAATGGCACTTAGCGACGCCGCTGTAGGTATCTTGGCGACCACCGGGATGGCGGTGGGCAGCACCGGTTCTCTTATTCAGGTCGGAGGCTATCAGTTGCAGGTCGCAGCTGCTTGCTCCGGCCTGAACTCGTTGATTGGTATAGGCGCGACTAGCCTTTTTTACGTTTACCTCCGTCACGGCAGCGAACCCGTTTACGCACTTATGCTCGTCGTATTGATGGTGCCGATTGCGCTTTTAACTAATCTGCTCAGGATTATGGGGATGGTGTATGCGACACAGCTGTTCGGACCGGGAGTTGTTGAAGGCCTAACACATGAGTTCGCAGGCATCGGAACATTCGCGTTGGCGCTTCTGGTGCTGGTCGGAGTCGACTTCATGTTGTTCCCAATGGTGCGTCGTCTGGGGTGGGCGCGAGGATGAGTAGGGCTCGATCACCGGTGATGTCGCTGTCCCGCCGCGACGCCTTTCTGGGTTGTGCCTTGCTGGCGACAGCCGGCCTGTCATGGGCAGGGTTACCGCGGGAGCGAGTGGTGGCTCTCCCGAATGGCAACGCTGATGACGTCATTCCGACGCGCGTTGGCACTTGGGGGCTCGCTCCTGGGATGGACTTCGTTATGCCGCCTGACGATGAAAGACAGGCCGCCGCAGTGTATGAAGATCAGGTGACCCGAACTTTCGTAAATGGGGTCGACCCGGCCATCATGTTCGTGCTTGCCTATGATCGAAGGCAGAGTGGGATGCTCATGGTGCATCGACCCGAGTCTTGCTACCCTGGGTCTGGGTTCACGATCACAGCGGATCGGCCAGTCGACATTCCGCTCGCGCCAGGACTGATGCCGCGCGGTCGTTTCCTCAGTACGCAACGCGACGAGCGGATCGAGCAGGTTCTTTATTGGACACGGCTAGGCAACGAATTTCCGCAAAGCTGGGACGAGGAGCGGCGCTTCCTAGCCGCGCAGAATCTGCGTGGCCTTGCGCCAGATGGTGCATTGGTCCGAGTATCGAGTGTCGATCTGGATCCGGAGGATGCTTACGCTCGGCTTACCCAGTTCGCTGCCGCGATGTACGCGACCACAGGACGTAACGGCCGCGCACTTTTGGCGGGGCCTGCTAACGTATGAAGTTGAAGGGCTTTAAAACCAGAAAGACATACACCGCGCTGAGCAGCAGGACGAGGATCGCGAGCAGATCGTTCCCCTCATTACCCAGCCAGTTGCCGAGTGCGCAGCCAGCAGCTGGAGGCAAATACTGCCATATCGTATCACTGGGCGTTTCCGCCGTCGATCGCTGCAGGAACAGCACGACGAGACCAGCGAATGCAGCCACAGTGGCCCAGTCGTAAAGCGTTTCCACCAGTATATTTCCTTATTTCGAGCGATCTTGTGATCGTTCCAGACAACGGATTGGATAGACCATGTCAACTCGGCCATGGAACGACCGGTGCTACAAACGGCAGTTCATCGTAGGATCATTGCTGTTTCCTCTGCTCCTGACTAGTGGGTGCGACCGTGCGCCAAAAGCCGATGGTCAAACTGTCGCAACTGTGAACGGGGAAGCAATCACCAACAGCGAACTGCAGCTGGAACTTGCCAATGTTCCTCCCGATAGGCGTAAAGAGCTTCAGTCCATGGCGGTGCAGTCGTTGGTCCAACGCAAGATACTAGCTCAGTTCGCCAAGGAATCAAAAGTAGACCGTAGCCCGGACTTTATCCTTCAAACACGCCGTATGGAAGAAGCCCTGTTGGCGCAACGTGCTGCTCAGCAAATTGCGGCTAGCGCTCGGCAGCCAGTAACAACTAGCGCTGTCAACGAATACCTAGACCGACATCCGGAACTCTCCAGTCAGCGAAAACTGATTTTGGTTAATCAACTCCAGTTTCCTACACCATCACCAGAGGTAATCGAATCTCTTAAACCTGCAAAGACTGAGGAGGATCTCGCTGCTTTGCTTGCTCAACATGGCATTGTCGCTCGCCGTAGCCAAGCCACTATGGATACTGCTGAATTGAGTGATGCAGCGAACAAGAAAATGGCAAGCCTTCCTGCAGGTGAGCCCTTGGTCTTTCTCGAAGGCCAGCGGGCCATTGCAAGTACCGTTGTTTCGGAGCGGATTGTCCCACTGGACGGCGAACAGATGCAACAAATAGCGCGCAATCGCATGGAAGCGGAGCGCAGCTCGGCGGCGTTGCGTCAGCGCGCGGACATGCTGCGTAAGCAGGCTCAGATAACCTATGCTAAAGGCTTCGCGCCACCACGCACCACTCCCGCAGCGAAGTAGCTCCGCGCTGGGCTGGAGTTGGCGCTACGAAAAGCAGCCTACCAGCTGGCGTGCCGGGCTGAACGACTAACTGCCGCCGTATTTGACCTGCGAAGCGTAGAACGTCGCACTGCTGATGCCGTGCTTGCGGCATACGTCGGCGGTCTTCATCCTGTCTCCTGCTCCTAAAGAACCGCGATGATCTGTTCGTAAGCGTGGCGTGAGGACCGCAGTTTATGCGGCTTGGGCTGTTGGCTGATCTGTCTGGGGCACCCAGTTCCACGGC
>NZ_JBIQEU010000040.1:0-8575 GCF_045369765.1 Sphingomonas olei | reverse complement strand
CACCTCCAGCCGGCCATGGCGGCGGAGACGACGATGCACTAACAATCAACCCGGACCACCCGGTGGGGGCTGCTCAATCTCAATACGGCTGCGGCGTCTATACCGGCGCTTGTCGTACTTGACGGGCTGGCGTCGAGATGTCCGGCTCGGGATGCAGGGTTCGATACCCTTCGCCTGCAAAGCATCCCTGAACCAGTCGGCGTCGTACCCCCGGTCGCCCAGGAGCCAGCGCGCTTTTGGCAGATCGTCCAGTAGCGCTGCCGCGCCGGTGTAATCGCCGACCTGGCCAGCGGTCATGAAGAAGCTAAGAGGGCGGCCGTTTGCGTCGGTGACGGCGTGAAGTTTCGTGTTCATGCCGCCTTTGGTGCGGCCGATCAGCCGCCCGAGATCCCTTTTTTTACCCGCAGGCTCGATGCCGTGCGGTGTGCCTTCAAATAAGTCGCGTCGATCATGACGGTCTTCGGATCGGCACCTGTGGCCGCCAACCTTTCCATCATGCGGAGGAAAACGCCCATCTCGCCCCAGCGCTTCCAGCGATTGTAGAGTGTCTTGTGCGGGCCATATTCCTTTGGCGCATCCCGCCAGCGCAGCCCGTTGCGATTGACGAAAACGATGCCGCTCAACACCCGCCGATCATCAACGCGTGGCTTGCCGTGGCTCTTGGGAAAGTACGGTTGCAGACGCGCCATCTGCTCGTCCGTCAGCCAGTACAGGTCGCTCATTCTCAGTCTCCTTTCGGAGCCTGAATCAGATCGCGCCTCTCACATCAATGGGTCCTGACCCTAGGGCATCTACCCATCCAAGAGCCGCCTGTGCGCTTTCCATTCCATGGCAGGCATGAGGACGCCCGCTACCGAACGGAGGCTATCGGGGTTGGCGAAGGCCAGGACTAACGACCGATATAAGGCGCTTCGCTGATCGGTAGCTCCTATCCGAGCTAGTCCGGCGAATCGTGGGCACATACCTTTGCCGCACGTCAGCAACGTTCAACTCGTCCTCGAGATGAAACAAGTCAGGAACGCATGCTAGCAGTTTAGAATTGGGCGATGACAGACAGTAAACACACCCGAATTGCTATCTACGATCTCGATCGCACGATCACGAGCCTGCCCACCTGGACGCCGTATCTGCTGTTCGCAGGTTGGCGCCTGGGCCCAGCGCGTCTGCTGTTGCTCCCAACGGTTTCGCTGGGCGCTTTGGCGCGCGCGCTGGGCGCAATCGATCGGGATCAGCTGAAGGAATTGATGCATTCGATGTTGCTGGGCCGCGCTGTGCCGGCCAAGCGGCTGGCTGCCGTGTCCGACGCATTTGCTGACTGGATTGTGGGCCATCATCTGCGTGATGGCGCATCGGCTCAGATCGCGGTGGATCGAGCAGAGGGGCGGCAGATCGTGATCGCCACGGCAGCGCACCGCTTCTATGCTGAGCCGATCGCCCGGCGACTCGGAGTGGCTGACCTGCTTGCCACGCTGGCGCAGCGCGGGCCCGACGGGCAAATTCTTTCGCGGCTGGATGGACTGAATTGTTACGGCGTCGCCAAGCATGCGATGATCTCCAGATGGTTCTCGCAAACCGGGTTGAACCGGCAGACCACGCACATCAGGTTCTATTCGGACCATGCCAGCGATCAACCGACTTTCGAGTGGGTGGACGAACCAGTCGCGGTAAATCCCCATGCACCGCTCCGCCGGCTGGCGACCGAACGGGGGTGGCAGATCGTGGATTGGCGACGCTAGGCCTTGGCAAACCGCCCCATGATCGAGGTGGCGGCGCGGCGCGAGGCGGGTTGATCAGTAACCGAGAAGGTCGCGGCAAAGGCGGCTTCCTGTACGCCGCGGTAGCGAGCGGGTGTCGCGACGGCGCGATCCAGCGCTGCCGGTAGATCGGCAAGATCGGCGACGACATCGCCCAGGCGCCAATGCGCAAAGGCGAGATCATTCTCCCACGCGAAGCGGGCGGCGTTTAGGTGGATCACCGGGCGCGGTCGATGTATCCATTCATAGACTTGGCTGCTGGCGTCCCCGAGATAGATGTCAGCGGCGCGCGTATAGGTCATATCTACTGAAGCCTCACTGCCCATATCGATATGGATATGTGGCAAACCGGCATATCGCGCTGCGAAGTCGCGGCGCCAGCGGACGACGCAATGCTCGACGGATGCGTGAATGCGGCGCTTGGCGAGCATCACGTGCGGTGCGACGATCAGATTGAATCGTGACTGAGCGGCGAACGAGGCAAGCACTCCCTCCCCCATCGTGTACCAAGAGGAGAGCTTCGGGTCGAAGTGCGGGTTGTAAAGAACTGTTGGCCGGTCGTCCTGGAATAGTCGCGCGGGCGGGCTCGGAGCGATTGTATCAAACTTTGGATAGCCGACAATTGCGTGGTTTTCAGCGGTGATCAGACCGGCGGCCAGCATCCGTTCCTGTACCTTTAGGCCCGATAGGAGAACGAGATCAAAGCCGCGCATCACGGGGCGGAAGCCGACCGAACGATCGCCGGCGCCGTGCGGGATCCAGACGAATTTCGGGCCGACCAGCCCGAAACGATCACGCAGTAGGAGTGAGGTGGTCTCGGGTACTACAAGCACGTCAAGTGTGGCGAACATCGCCAGGTTCTCGCGCAGGGTTGCGAGCCGACGGAAGGGTGCGACAAATCTCAACGCGCGATCAAGCGCAGCAGCTAGCGGGCCAACCTGCAGCGATAGGAAGCTGACGTTGGCTACCACTGAACCCAGCAGGGCACGGACCTGCTGCTCCTGCGCAGCTGAGGACGTGAGCACGACGGCTTCAACACCGGGGAAGCGCGCCATTTCCGCAATCACCGGGGCAGTATGGCGAATCTGGTGAAGCGCGTCGTGGTTGAAGAGGAAGCCGACCTTCATGCCGCGGACCGGGACCGGAGGAAGGAGATCACCGCTTCTGCGGCTCGGGCTGCAGCGCCGGGGCTGGTATCACCCAGGCTCGCCCGCGCCATCGCCTGTTGCCGATCGCGATAGAGCGTGTGGCGGGCGGCGGCAGCGCGGATTGCGGCCATGAGTTCCGCCGGGTCATCGACTACATCGCCTAGGTGCCAGTGTGCGAAACTCGGGTCATCCTGCCAGTCGATGCGGTTTGCATTGAGGAACACGCAGGGGCGCGGCGTCGCCAAAAATTCATACACCTGGCTGCTGACATCGCCGACATAGATGTCTGCAGCGGCCGCGTAACTCATGTCGACCGAGCGGTCAGACCCGGGATCGACCAGAACGTTGTCGGTGCTCCGGGCGCGCCAATGATCGCGCAGAGCCTCATTCTGGCGACGGAACATCTTGATGTGCGGGGCGACAATGAGGTTCATCGATCTGTCGGCGGCGAAGCCAGCGAGCATCGGCTCGATGAAGCGCTGCCACGAGGTCAGCTTCGGCTCTTTGTGGGCATTGTAGAGGATCGTTCGGCGCGGGGCACCGAATGGGAGCGTAGAGGTGCGATCGATGCGATCGGCCGTCTCCAGCTTCACCGAGCCGGTGAGCGCATACCCGCCGTCGCGGACCAGACCTGCTTCTAGCATACGGGCAGCCGTCTTGCGCCCGGCGAGAAGCACGAGATCGAACGCGGCGATGCGCGGGATGAAACCGCGCGCGCGGTCACCGAAACCGTGCGGACTGTAGATCAGGCGCGGGTGCGTGACACCCAGCCGGCGGAGTGAGGCGACGGTGTTCTCCACCGCAAATATCGCGTCGTAGCCGTTAAGCTCAGCTGCGTTGTCGCGCATTACCATGTCCTTGAACATGCCGAGCCGCTGCATCCGCTGCAGCGCGCGCGTCAGCGACGATTTGCGCAACGCGCGGGTTTCGATGGCTGGCCCGCCCCAAGCCGCGGTGATCCGCGACAGGTGATGAGGGGTTGCCGGATCGTTATAGTAGTTGACGACGGTCACCCCAGTGCGGCGTGCCAACTCCATTGCGATCGCCGCGCCGTGGTAGCACTGATAGGCTTCTGCGATATAGAGGAAGGCAATCCGCATCTGTCGGCCCATAGCGCGGCCGCGCCTGGAACACAGCCATTGACGCCCCCCATCGACGCAATCACCCCCTTTCGCCGCGCGTTGCGTAATGTCGGCTGGCTGCTGACAGGAAAGGGCGTCGCAGCGGTGCTGAGCATCGTCTACCTGGCGCTCGCCACCCGCTCTCTCGGGGTGGCCAAATTCGGGCTGTTCACGCTCATTCTGAGTACGGCTCAGGCGGTGGCCGCGTTTGTCGGCTTCCAAACGTGGCAGATCGTGGTCCGTTTCGGCATGGCGCATCGCTTGGCCGGGCAGCAAAATGCATTGGCGCGGCTGGTCCGCTTCTGCCTGGCGCTCGACATTGCGGGCGCGATCGTCGGTGTGGCGATCCTGGGCGCAGTGCTGCCGCTGATGAGGGCGAGTTTCGGCTGGTCGGCGGAACTGACGCGTCAGGCGTTTGCCTTTTCGGCAGTGTTGCTCCTGTCAGTACGGTCGACCGCGGTCGGCATTCTTCGCTTGCATGATCGCTTTGCAGTGGGCGCTGCGGCCGATTCGGTAACCTCGATCGTGCGCTTCATCGGTGCGGTGATCGCGGTGTTGCACGAAGCGACGATCACCGGCTTTCTGATCGCGTGGGCGGTGGCCGAGCTGCTGACGGCCGCGGTTTACTGGATCGCCGCGATGCGGGTGGCGCCCGGGACATTGCGACACTGGCGCGGCACGCTGGCGGCCGCAAGGGAGACGCCCGGGCTGTGGCATTTTGCGTTTGCCACTAACATGAATGCAACGCTGAATACCGCCAGCCGGCAGTTTGTGGTGGTGCTGGTCGGCCTACTTACCGGCGCGGCGGCGGCGGGCAATTACCGGCTCGCCTATCAGCTAAGCCAGTCATTGGTGCGCCTGGCGGACTTGTTCGCGCGCGGGGTCTTCCCCGAAATGACCCGCGTCCACGCCAGCCCGCGCGCCGAAGAGCTGAGGACCTTGATCCGGCAATCCTCAAGATTGGCGGTGGGCGTGGGACTTGCGACATGCGTGCTGGTGCCGCTGCTCGGCCAGCCAGCGCTGCGCCTGATCGCGGGTGAGGCGTATCTGGACGCCTATTGGGTGCTGGTGCTGCTCGGGCTTGCGGCGGGTTTGGACATCATGGCGGTGGGGTTTGAGCCGGTACTCCTAGGTACCGGACACGCAGCACGAGCTCTTCGCATACGCATCGCGGCAACGTTGATCCTGTTCGCGGCGGTAGGCCTCCTCATGCCGTCGCTTGGCATTCTGGGCGCGGGCGCGGCGTCGCTGATTGCCTCGGGTGTGGCGCTGCTGGCGTTTGTTCTCAGCGCGCGGGCGGTGGCGCGGGGGTAGCGGGCGTCGTCAGGCCGAGGCTACTGGGTTCAGCTAGGCGATTGCCATTCAAGCGAGGGTTTATCGCTTAAGACATAGCGTTCTCGCAATCGTAGGGATCGCTACAATCATGCCATCTTTTGGCTCTATGGAGGTGTTCGTCGGTCGTACCAACCGGTTGTTACATTTTGCTTTTTAGGCGTTTAGCTTTCTATGAGAATGTTCTCTCCCCCGGGTATTTCGCTAGATCGCAAGGCCAGTGCGCGCGCAGAGGTGATGGGATGGTCGTCTGCCACCGGACTTGCCGCACTGCCAAATGCGTCGTTCTCCTTCGCAAGCAGTGGAGTGCGGGTGGGGATCATCTCCAATCCTCGGAGCCGGCGCAACTGGACGGTGAACCTGAAACAGAAGATCGGCCCGGGCGTGCTCGCGGCCGCACCAACGACCAACGAGGAACTGACCCAGGCTCTGCGGTCATTTGCGACGCATAATCTTGATCTGCTGATCATCGATGGCGGCGACGGGACGGTGCGCGACGTGATCAGCGCTGCCGCCGCGATCTTCGGCGAGAGCCTCCCTCCGCTGGCGCTGTTGCCATCCGGAAAGACCAATGCGCTGGCGCTGGACCTCGGAGTGCCGCTCGGCTGGAGCGTGGAGAGTGCGATCGCCGCCCATACCATCGGCCAGGTGCAGACGCGGCGCCCCATCGAGGTTTCTCGCGATGGCGAGACGCCCCTGCGGGGCTTTATCTTCGGAGCGGGCGGCTTCGTGATGGCGACTGAATTTGCGCAACGCACGCACCGCTTCGGGGCCATTGACGGACTTGCCGTTGGCTTATCGCTGATCGGAGCGGTGGCTCAGACGTGTCTTGGCGGTTCCCACAACCGCTGGCGGTTGGGTGACAGGGTTGAGATCTTCAACCACGCCACAGGCGAGACGAGCGTTCGCGACTTCTATCTGCTGCTTGGTTCAACACTTAGCCGCTTGCCTTTGGGCATCAAGCCGTTGGGTAAGGCACGAGCAGGGTTTGACGTGCTCGCCGTTGACGCGCCGCCGCGCTTGCTACCGCTTTCGGCCTGTGCCGTGGTGATGGGGCGTGAAGGCGGCTGGCTCGAGCGGCTGGGTTATCACCATAGTCACAACGTACCCCCGGTTAGACTGACGCTGCAGCAGGGCTATATTCTCGACGGCGAGCAATTTCCGGGCGGTACGATCGAGTTGCGCACAGGAACACCGATCCGGTTTGTGACGCCATGAACGCGCTTCGTAGCTTCATATCTGCCGAGATGGACCATGAAGTACCACCGGAGGTGGTCCGTGCCGGAGGTGTGATCGCTTGCCGGCTGGGCGGCGTGGCAGCGCTGTTCTACGGATCGGTGCTCCGAACGGGCGACCTTGATGGATTGCTCGATTTCTACGTACTTCGCGACCCTAATACGCACAGCGGGGTCATGGGCCGACTGTTGTGGCCAGACGTCAGCTATCACGAGATCAACGTCGGCGGGAAGCTGATCCGCGCCAAGGTGGCGTCAATGCCGATCGACGCCTTCGAGAATGCGGCGAGCGGGCGGACAATCGACACCACAATATGGGCGCGCTTCGTCCAGCCCGCGGCTCTCGTGTGGGTCAAGGACTTCGGTTCCAGACAAAAGGTCATTGACGCTGTTGCGAGCGCGACGTCGACTGCTGCTGGCTTTGCGGCGCTTCATGGACCGGAGAAGGGCGGGCCGTCATCGTACTGGCGTGCCCTGTTCCGCGCTACCTACGCCGCCGAATTGCGCGTGGAAGCGCCGGGGCGTGAGGATCAGATTATCGGCCACAGTCGTGCGCGCTACGATGAGCTTTTGCCGCTGGCGTGGCGGCGCGGCGGCATACAATTCACTAAAGGAAAGGGCGAACTCGCCCCAAGGATGAGCGGAGACCAGATCAATGCGCTTGCTGCTGCCTGGCTGCAGTCGCAAGCTGCGGGCAAGTGGCTTAACCTCGCGCGCTTGCTGAAGGCAGCCTTCACCTTCGACGGCGCAACCCGATACGCGGTCTGGAAGATCGAACGACACACAGGGCTCCACGTGCCGTTAACGCCGTTTCGGGAGCGCCATCCGATAATGGCCGCCCCCGGCGTCCTGTGGCAATTGTGGCGGCATTCGGTGGCACGATGATTCCGTCAAGCGTCGTGCTAGCGGGGTCCCGCGACGGCACCGATCCCGTGGCGGTCCACGCCGGCGTTTCCGACAAGGCATTGATCGCGTTTGGCGAAGAAACGATGCTGGAGCGTGTCATCATGGCGCTTCGCGCGGCTGGCATCGGGCATGTGTCAGTGGCCGCGAATAGTCCGGCGGTACTGGCGGAGGCAGAGCGGCATGGAGCAATGCCCTTTCCTGCGGCCGCTGGACCGAGCGCCAGCACTGCGAACGCGTTGGAAGAACTTGGCGCCCCCCTGATTGTCACCACGGGCGACCATGCGCTTCTCAATTCTGAATGGATACGGGACTTCGTGGCCCGGGTGCCTGATGGGGCGGACGTTGCGGTCCTGCTCGCCCGACGTGAAGCGATCGAAGTGGCAGCGCCAGGCTCGCGGCGTACCTATCTGCGTTTCGCCGATGGTGATTGGTCCGGCTGCAACCTCTTCCTGCTGGCGACGCCACGCGCAATCGATGCAGTTCGGCTTTGGCAGGCGGTGGAGCGTGACCGCAAGCAGCCGTGGCGGATCGTCAGGCGCCTCGGGGTCCGCTTGCTGCTACGTTATCTCACAAGGCGGCTGACGCTGGTGGAGGCGATCACGGCGCTGGGGCAGCGCGCGGGTGTCTCGGCAACGGTGGTCGAATGCGCGGATGGGCTCGCCGCGGTGGATGTGGACAAGCCCTCAGACCTGAATTTTGTCCGGGCTTTTCTCGGGCGGGCTGATGATGGCACTGCCCGGTTGGACGACGTGAACGCCTGACCCAACAAAGTTGCAGCGTGTCGGTGAGCAACCGTCAGGCATGCTTCCGATCAGAGCCGATCACGCCAATTGCGAACGCGAAACTACCCGCCCATTTATTCGGCGCGCAGCACCTCAGCGGCATGAAACGGTGTGGGCCGCGGGAGTCGCGAGGAAGGTAATTGTTTCCGGTGCGAAAGTGAGCCGCCCCGCCGCGATCTGCTCGCCGGTCATCGGCAAGATGTCGCCCGCGCCGAGTTGAAGGTAAGCGTGGCGTGAGGACCGCAGTTTATGCGGCTTGGGCTGTTGGCTGATCTGTCTGGGGCACCCAGTTCCACG
>NZ_JBIQEU010000003.1:0-374538 GCF_045369765.1 Sphingomonas olei | reverse complement strand
GGTGAGCAGGCGGTCGGCTCGACCATGTAATGGTTGGCCATGACCAGGAAGCGCCGGTTGAAGACCCGCTCCTTGCCCGTGAACACGCTCGTCACCGCCGTCTTCATGTTGTCGTAGATGCCGCGCGTCGGCACGCCTCCGAAGAAGGCAAACGCCCGCGCATGCGCGTCGAACAGCATCTCCTGTGTCTCGCGGGGATAGGCGCGCACATACATCACCCGTGATGCGCACAGCCGCACATGCGCGACCTTTACACGCATCGGCTTGCCCGAGATCTCGACGTCCTCATGGCTCCAGTCGAACTGATACGCCTCGCCCGGCCGGAACAGCAGCGGGATGAACGCCGGCGCATCCATCACATCGCGACGTCGCGCCTGCCGCCAGCGGGACGCATAACGCCGCACCGCGTCGTACGAGCCGTCGAACCCCTCGCGTAGCAGCAGGTCGTGGATGCGCGTGAGGCGCAGCTTCTCGCGCCGCGGTCGTGCCTCGTCTTCCTCCAGCAACGCATCCAGTCGCGCCTGAAACGGCCCCAGCTTCGGCAGCGGCTGCACCTCCCGCCGGTAGCCCATGTCCGCCTCCGGCGCCCGGATCGCCTTGCGCACCACCTTGCGCGACAGGTGCAGGTCCCGCGCTATCGCCTTGATGGCCTTCCCCGACGCGTGCTCGCGCCGGATCCTCAACACCGTCTCCAATACCAGCATCCCGATCTCGCCGCCTGACACACCGCCAAGCGAACAGCCTAGACCAACGGGATGAGGGGTCCCTTTTCGACGCCGATCACCCCGCTACCGGGGTCCCTTTTCCACGCCGATCCACACCTCTAACAGCCGACTGGCAATCCTTCGGTCGTCGGCATAGGCGTCTCAGCGGCGCTGATCCGCCGGGGTTCGTATCATTGCGTCGAGCGACCCGGTGATCATCGCCGTGCTCGGGCAGCGTGTTGCTCTCGTCTTGACCGAGCGGTCTGAGTGCCTGCGCATACCGGCCAAGACCGCCAGGGCAGTCAGCAATGCCGCCGCGTAGAGGAACAGGCCGCCAGGGCCGAGGAGGTCCATCACCAGGCCTCCGATGAGTGGCCCGGCGGCGGTTCCGATCCCGTTGAGTAGGAGAAGTCCGCGAGCCGTGCCTAGCAGCCGACCCGCAGGAAGGTCGTCGTTCGCAACGGCAAGGCATAGCGAATAGATGGGAATACCGAAACCGCCGAACAGCGCGCCCGCCGCAAGTAGCACAGGCAGAGGGGCGTCCGCGGCCAGCGCCACGCCGATCGCGGCCGCCGCGGAAGCCAGGGCGGCGCCGGCAATGACGAGTGTCCGCGACATGCGGTCCGATAGCCATCCCAAAGGCCACTGCAGCACGAGCGTTCCACCAAGGACCGCCGCCATGAACGCAGAAATGCCGCCCACATCGAGGCCAATCCTCTGCGCAAAATTCGGCCCTAGTCCCCAGAAGCCGCCGATGGCCAGGCCGGCTAGGAAAACGCCAACCGACGGGAGGGGCGAAACCGCAACGAGATCGCGAAAGGCGACGGACTCCTGTTCGACCTCGGCCGGAGGATGACTGGGCAGCAGCGTGACGGGGACGACGGCCGCAGATATCAGCAGCGAGACGAACAGGAACAGCGTCACGTCTGCGGGGGGAGCGATGTTGAGAAGCGCTTGACCAAGGGCCCATGAGCCCATCGAAACAACGCCGAAAATCGACAAAAGCTGACCGCGCGTGGATTGAATCGCGTGCGCGTTGAGCCAGCTCTCAGTCGCCAGGATCATGCCTGCATAGGCAAAGCCGGTCACAAGGCGAAGCGGCATCCATACGTTCGCCTCCACGAATGCGACATGAAGAAGAGCCGTCATCGAGGCGATCGCGGCGAAGCCGGCGAAAGTTCTCACATGACCGACGGACACGATCATCCTGGGCAGCGTGAGTGCGCCAATGGTGAAGCCCGCAAAGTATAGGGACATCATCGCGCTGATCGTATGAGCGGCGAAGCCTTCCTCACCAGCCCTCACGATCAGAAGCGTGCCCAATAGACCATTGCCCAAGAGCAACGTGGCGACACTCAACAACAGCGCTGCGACCGGCGCCAAAACGAGCCCCCGCCCGCAGGCTGCCTTCACGCTGTCCATCGCCTGACTCATTTCCGAGCCTGGCGCGGAGGCTGGTACTCCGCAGAACTGATGAATTGATCGAAGGCTTCACACCAGATGACAACGGCGCTGTAGTCGCGAACATCGATGTCGGCGGGCACCTCCATAATGAAGCCATTGAACGTCCTCACATCGCCAACCCGGGCCGACGCGTCCTTGATTGCGAGGAACGCTTCCTCGGATTCGACGAAGTGCGGGGTGAGATAAAGCTTGTAGTCCGGCCCGGGAGAGAGACGGCCGATGTGCGCGATCCGGTGAGGCAGGATCTGCACTTCACCTTCGCCCCAGTGCAGCAGGTCGCTGCCGGCTAGATCACGAGAAAGCTTTCCCGAATAGATCGCTTCAGGCGTCGCGCTCCTCAGCGCAAATTCAGTGGGCGATGCCGGCGCGGTGAGGATGGGCAGCGTGTAGATGCCGGCAGCAAAGCCGGTGACGCCAACGGCGAAGTGGGTGACGGCTAGAATGAGCCAACGCGGCATGTCTCACGTGCTCTCCAGTTCCGCCACCAAACGATCTGCGTCGAGGTGGAAATCCGAAAAGACGATCCGACCATCGGCATTGATGACCGTGAACCAAGGCGTTCCCCGTGTTCGGTAATCCTCCATGAACGTAGGAAACGCGGCTCCAGCCGGCGGTTCGTCGTGCCCGAAAGCGATGGGGAGACCGTACTTCACCTGATTGATGCGCAACTTGTCGAATGTATTTTCGTGCGCTCCTTCGAAGACTGTTTGGATCACTGCGAAGCCCACGCCCCTGGATTGCAGCGCACCGTGCAATTTCTGCAGTGTGGGAAACCCATGCAGATGGCAGCCTCTGCACCAGTGCTGAAACGCGAAAACGACCTTCGGCCCTATGCCGAAATCCGACAGCTTGATCGGCGTCTTAAGGTCGCTTCCATCCACGCCGATCCACCGATCAACACGAAGCTCTGGCGCTTGACGTTCGGCCGCGCTCATTTCTATCTCCGAACACGAAGCATGTGCCCGACCCGCAGCGAAAAATCGCGACCGCAGGGTGACTGCTATACTTCACCATCCCATAGCCCGAGCGTTGAATAGTCGATAAGACCAGAGCCTTGTCTCAACTATACCCGTCGCGGCCACAAGTTTACGTGGTTGACTATGAATTCCAAAGCCGGTCTTTTCCAATAGCGGCGTGACATAGTTTCTATGTCTTGGGGGGGCGAATTCAGGCGTTCGCTCGACCCTTACGGCGCCGGAAGCTGCACGTTGGGCGCCACAGGCAGCGCGCGCTTATGCGCGGTGGCTCGGTACGCTCTCTGGATCGTCTCGACCGCCGCCGGGGCCACACCCCTTCCTTCGAGGTAGTCGTCGATCTCATCATAGGTCACGCCGTAGAAATCTTCGTCGGGGCGTAGCGGCATCGCGTCATCCAAATCTGCAGTGGGAACCTTGCCTATTAACTTCGCCGGGGCGCCCAGATGAGACGCGATTGCGCGAACGCGCCGCTTATTGAGTCCGGCGAGAGGGAGAACATCGGCCGCGCCATCGCCGAACTTTGTGAAGAAACCCATCACTGCTTCGGCTGCATGGTCCGTGCCGATCACAAGGCCGCCCAGGGTCCCCGCGAGAGCAAACTGGGCGACCATCCGTTGGCGTGCCTTGATGTTCCCGAACACCGTGCTGCGTTGGCCGGGGTCGACGGGCTCGTGTCCGGAGCCTGTCATCTCGTTCCACAGCGCGTCTGTCGCGGGCCTTACATTGATCACCGCGACGCGGTCGGGCCTGATGGCTGACAAAGCGAGCTGAGCATCGCGCTCATCCGTCTGTTCGCCATAGGGCAGCCGCACCGCCACAAACTCGCACTCGTACCCGATCTGACGCAGATCCTTCACGGCCGATTGCGCGATTAGGCCCGCCGTCAGGGAATCGACCCCGCCGCTGATTCCAAGCACATACGCTCGCTGCCCTGACGACCTCAGATAGTCTCGGAGGAAGGCGGCGCGTTCTGCCGCCTCGCGTCGGGCATCGAACGACGCGGAAACGCCGAGCGCTTCGATAATCTCGTCTTGGATGGGAATGACGACCTCCTGTGCGCGCCGCAGTCGAATGCTGGCGACCTCACCTCGCGAAGCTTCATCTCTCCCACGAGCCATGACGCGCACGCAACACAGGTTCAAGGCTATCGAAACTATAGCGACAGGGCATTGGGAAAGCAGTCTGATATAAAGCTATAGTCGACGCGGGATTATCGCGAGTCATAGTGACAAATTGCGTGTCTCTACTGATTTAACACCCGGTTGTCTGAACATCAGCTTTGCGATCCGCTCGATATCTTTCATTTGCGAGGATCATCTACGCATTAGCCTGAGATGAAGTCGGTCGGTCTGTCGTGACGAGCAAGGGGGTTCGGCATGGTCACCAGAGGTTTCACCGGCCGCGGTTCAGGCGGCGACCACGAGGGCCGTATTCCGCCAGGTCAACATCTCGTGGAGAACTTTCCCGTTCTTACCGCCGGGCCGACGCCTCGTATCGAGACGTCCGACTGGAAGTTCACGGTCAAGATCGGTCCGAAACCCGTCAAGGTCTGGAGTTGGAGCGAATTCAACGCCCTTCCAAAGACCAAAGTGACCAAAGACATTCACTGCGTCACGTCGTGGTCCAAGCTCGACACGAAGTGGGAAGGCGTGCTGATCGAGGACATCCTCGCGGACGCTGGAGTTGAACAGCCAACAGACTTCGTTCTTGCGCACTGCTACGATGGCTATTCGACGAATGTTCCGCTCGCGGACATGTTGTCCGGCAAGGCTATGGTCGCGCTGAACTACGCGGGCCAGCCGCTTCCCCGCGACCATGGCGGACCAGCGCGCCTTCTTGTTCCGCATCTCTACTTCTGGAAGTCCGCCAAGTGGGTGAATGCGCTGCAGTTCACCACTCGCGACGAGGCCGGGTTCTGGGAGTTGCGCGGTTATCACATCTACGGTGATCCGTGGCGCGAGCAACGGTACACCCATGACTGAGTTCGACGCACAACCCGCGTCGTGGCAGTCAGGCGTGATCGACGAAATCGTCCAACAGACACCGAGTATCAAGAGCTTCTTCCTGCGGTTGCCGGAACCGTTCGTCCATACAGCAGGCCAGCACGTCGACGTCCGGCTGACCGCCCCAGACGGCTATCAGGCCATGCGCAGTTATTCGATCGCATCGTCGGCGGGCTCTTCACCGACCCTGGAGCTCGCCATCGAGCGCCTGCCGAATGGCGAAGTTTCGCCATTCTTCCACGATGTCGCCGCAGCCGGCGACGAGATCGAACTCAGGGGACCGCTTGGAGGCCACTTCCTTTGGCCCGAGCCTGCCGACAAGCCGGTGCTGCTGATCGGCGCAGGTTCAGGCGTAGTGCCGCTGATGGCGATGATCCGGCAGCGCCGGGCATCAGCACAGGCCGTGCCAGTCGCTCTGCTCTTGTCGGCGCGAACCAGTGAGGACGTGCTCTTCTCCAGCGAGCTCCACTCAATCGAGATGAGCGATCCCACGTTCGTCTTGACGCTCGCGATTACGCGCGAAGCACCGAGGCGCGCCTCGGACTATGGCCGACGGATCGACGACGGGATCGTCCAGGCGACAATCGCACGTCTCGGTCGCGACCCGGGCCACGTGTTCGTTTGCGGGTCGAACGGTTTCGTCAACATCGCGACGGACAGCGCATTGTCGGCAGGGCTGGGCGTCTCGATCATCAAGACCGAGCGCTACGGTGGGTAGGGGCGGCCAGATGATCGTATCCCGTCACGCGGGCGCGCCCAGCTCAAGCTTTGTCCGGGAAGGGCTTCGCCCATGACAATCATGGCCCGTCAATTTCACCTTAGAAGTCGTCCCGAAGGGCTACCACAGGCCGACAACTTCGAGCTCGTCGAGCAGGATCTCCCCACGCCAGAGCGAGGACAACTGCTCGTCGCCAACCGTTGGCTCTCCGTTGACCCTTACATGCGAGGTCGCATGACCGGTCGAGACAGCTACATGCCGCCTTTCCAAGTTGGCGAGCCTCTGGATGGCGCCGCGATCGGCGTCGTGGTCGAAAGCAAGGATGACCGGTTCGGCCTTGGCGAGGTCGTGAGCCACTTTGCCGGCTGGCGCGACCGCGCGATCATCGACGCCGCATCCGCTACGAGGATCGATACGACGATTCCGGAGCAGGCGTATCTGGGCCCGCTCGGTTTCCCCGGCTTCGCCGCCTACATCGGCATGCTCAAGATCGGAAAGCCGCGAGCTGGTGAGACTGTGTTCGTGTCAGCAGCAGCGGGGTCGGTCGGATCGCTCGCTGTCCAAATCGCAAAGATTAAGGAATGCCGTGTCGTCGCGTCCGCGGGCGGCGAGGACAAATTGCGTTGGCTGCGCGAGGAAGCAGGCGCCGATGCCACGATAAACTACAAGAATACGGACGACATGGTCGCAGCACTTCGCGAAGCCGCGCCTAAGGGCGTCGACATCTATTTTGACAACGTCGGTGGCACGCACCTCGAAGCGGCGCTTGAGGCGGCCAATGACTTCGCCCGCTTCGCTCTGTGTGGAATGATCGAGCAATACAACAGCGAGCCGGTCGGTCCCCGCAACATCTATGCGGTTATTGAGAAGAGCCTCCTGCTGCAAGGCTTCATCACCGTCCACAACATGTCGCTCTGGGAAGATTTCCAGCGCGACGTCACCCGGTGGATCGCCGATGGGAAGGTCAAATGGCAGGAGACGGTTGTTCACGGCCTCGAGAAAACCCCTTCGGCGTTCCTCGATCTCTTCGCCGGAAGAAACATCGGAAAAATGGTCATCGACCTCAGGGATGGGGAGACGCCCTGACGGGCGGCGCCTGCCGTCAGCGGACCGCACCAAGCCACCCCGTCTAATTAGAATCTTTTGCTTTGGGAGATCACCGTGAGCCGCTTCGCCGAACCAGTTTTCATAGCCGCAGGCTTGCGGACACCATTCGGTCGTGGCGGAGGAGCGTTGGCAAATTATGACGCGGTCTCGTTGTCAGTGCCAGTCGTCCAAGAATTGGCGAAGCGTACTGAGCCCGATCTGACGATCTGGGGAACCGTCATCCCAAACCTGGGCTGGAGCAATATCGCTCGCGAAATCTGGCTGGACGCGAAGCTCAACCCCAACGTTCCAGCATTCTCCGTAGTCCTAGCGTGCTCGACCAGCATGACCGCGAGCTTCGCCGCAGCCGGGATGCTCGGCGGCGGGCTCAACCTGATACTGGTCGGCGGGTCTGAGGTCATGAGCCGACCGTCGCTCGCTCTCACCGCTGAGGCATCTAAACGACTTACCGATCTCTTCGCGCAGGATCCGGCTGCGGCACTTGCCGCCCTGGGGGCGTTGACCCCTCAAGACTATGTGCTCCCCACCAAGGGCTGGGCCAACCGCCTTACGGGCAGGACAATGGGCGATCACATGGAGGAGACCGCCAAGGCGTGGCGCATCTCGCGTGAGGCTCAAGATGATTGGGCTCTAAAAAGCCACCAGCGCGCCGTCGCCGGCTGGGACGGCGGCTTCTTCGATGACCTCGTGATCTCGCTGCCGGAGCTTTCCCGCGATGCCAACCCGCGCGCGGACACATCCGCCGAACGTCTATCCGGTTTGAAGCCCGCCTTTGATCGTGAGAGCGGGATGGGTAGCCTGACAGCCGGCAACAGCTCCCCCATCACGGATGGGGCGGCCGGTTGTTGGGTGTCCAACGAAGAGGGTCTGAAGAGGTTACCCGATGGCACGCCCTATGCGCGGATAGTCGACTACGAAGTCTCGGCGGTCGACCTGCGCACGGAGGGGCTGCTGATGGCGCCGTCCTATGCCATTCCACGACTTCTCGCGCGCCATCACCTTGGCTTCGCCGACATCGCACTTTGGGAAATCCACGAGGCTTTCGCGGCACAGGTGCTGGCCAACGTCGCGGCCATCACCGATCCGAACTGGGTCCGACAGAAGGCCCATGTTTCGGCCGAGATGGGCAACTTCGATTGGGATCGCGTCAATCCCAACGGCGGCTCGGTAGCCATCGGACATCCCTTCGGCGCGACCGGCGCGCGTGATCTCAGCCAAGCTGTGAAAGAGCTGTGGGCCATGCCGGTCGGATCTCGCGGGATCGTCAGCATCTGCGCCGATGGCGGTCAAGGCACTGTCGCCCTCCTCGAACGCGTCTGATCGGAGGACGAAAAATGAAGGCGATCCGCTTCCATGAGTTCGGCGCTCCCCATCTCCTTCGTTATGAGGACGCGCCGACACCTGTGACAAAGCCGGGAGAGGTGCTCGTCCGTGTACAAGCGGCAGGCCTCAACCCGCCCGACTGGTATCTCCGCGAGGGATACAAGGCTCTGCCGCCCGAGTGGCGGCCGTCGGTGACATTCCCCGCCATACCCGGCTCGGATGTGTCCGGGATCGTCGAGAAGGTCGCCGACGATGTGACCGCGTTCTCGGTGGGCGACGAAGTTTTCGGAATGATCCGCTTTCCCAGCTTCGGCGAGAGCCTGGGATACGCCGAGTATGTTTCCGCGCCTGCTTCCGACGTTGCGGCCAAGCCCCGGCACCTGGACCATATTCATGCAGCCGCCGTTCCCATGTCGGGGCTGACCGCTTGGCAGTTCCTGATCGAGCTAGGCCATAACGAGCAGAACCCGCTGCAGTCCGAGCGCCACACCCCGGTCCCGTTGGCTGGGAAGAGCGTTATGATCAACGGCGCTGCGGGGGGTGTCGGTCATCTGGCATTGCAGTTGGCAAAGCACGAAGGCGCGCGTGTCATCGCGGTCGCTTCAACCCGGCACGAAGCGTTCCTCCGCGAACTGGGTGCCGACGAGTTCATCGACTACACGAAGACCAAACCCGAAGACGATGTGCGAGACATCGATCTTGTCGTCGATGCGGTCGGCGGTCCGACCTCCGGCCGCTTCCTTCGGACCATACGTCGGGGCGGAGCGCTGTTCCCGATTTTTCCCCTTGGCTTTGCCGGACATGATGAAGCTGCCGACCGGGGAGTGACCGTTTCGGCGACGCAGGTGCGTTCCAGTGGCGATCAGTTGGCCAAGCTAGCTCGCTTGCTCGACAGCGGTGCGGTTCGCGTCGCCGTCGATAGCACATATCCGCTTTCCGAAGCGGCCGTCGCTCACGAACGCGCAGAGGCAGGCCATATCCAGGGCAAGATCGTCCTCGCCGTCGGTGACCCCATCGCCGATCAGAGCGGCCATGCGGGCGTGCCGTCATCGCAGTGGCCGCCCCGCATGAGGGGGCACTGACATGACGCGGGAAACGCCGATGATCGGCCACGCTCGACCTTCGAGGCATCATCCAGGAGAACTGCGGTGAGCCTGAGCGCTGACAGAACCGATTTCGGGGCGGCACAGCGGGCGCGGGCGCTTGCAGACCTCATGGTGCTCGACACACCGGATGAGCAAGCCTTCGACGATCTCGTTTTTGTCGCCGCGAAGGCCTGTGACGTTCCCATTGCGCTCATCACCCTGCTGGATACTGACCGGCAATGGTTCAAAGCCAAGTACGGGCTTGAGGTATGCGAGACGGAGATCGAACACTCTGTCTGTCGGATCGAGATCGATCAGGGCGATCTTCTCGAGATCGTCGACCTCACAAATGATGCGCGGACCAAGCGCAATCCGCTCGTCACAGGCGCCAGGCACTTTCGCGCCTACGCTGGCGCACCGCTAGTCCTGCGATCCGGAGCGATCGTGGGTCGCCTGTGCGTCATCGATACCGTTCCGCGGCCTGAAGGGCTCAGCGAGATGGAAAAGGCGATGCTGCAGGCGCTCGCCCGTCTCGCTAGCGAAAATCTCGAACTGCGCCGGATCGCAACGGCGAGCGAGCGCCTCACAGCCCTGCAGACCGCCTTGGTCGAAATCGGCGAGACCATTCGGAGCAGCCACGACACCGCAGAGATGGCTTCGGCGACCGCCGCCATCGTCGGCCGAGCGCTCTCCGCAGACCGAGCCGGGTTCGGATCCGTCAACGAGAACGTCGATACGATTGACGTCGAAACCGATTGGACGGCGCCGGGGGCCGTGAGCATTGCCGGGCGCCACCGTCTCGACGAGTACGGGAGCTTGCGCGAGCCGCTCGTCGTTGGCGACCCTCTCGTCGTTTGGGACGCCCTGACCGACGATCGCACTCTGCACAAGCTCGAGAGCGCAATGCGGGTCGGCGTTCGGTCGCTGGTCGACATGCCGGTTCGAGATCGTGGCAAAACCATCGCCGTCTTCTTCGTTCACTCGGCGCATCCCCGACCTTGGCCCGCAGAGGAAATCTCGTTTCTGCGAAGTGCGGCAGACCGGCTCGAGGCCGGCGTCGCGAGGCATCGTACCGAGCAGCAGCAACTCATAGTGAACGGCGAGATTGCTCACCGCCTGAAGAACATGCTCACCATGGTTCAGGCCATCGCCAGCCAAACGCTGCGAAGCGTCACCGATCGCGAGGCGGTCTACGCCTTCGAGCGTCGGCTGATGGCTCTGAGCGCGGCGCACGACGCCTTGCTCCAAATGAGTTGGACACAAGCTGACCTGCAAGCTGTCGCAGCGACAGTGATCGACGCGATCGGGTTCTCAGATAGGGTCGACATGAGTGGGCCGGCGGTGGCGCTGGGGCCACGAGCGGCGCTCTCGTTTTCCCTTATCGTCCACGAGTTGCTGACCAACGCCTGTAAATACGGCTCGCTGACCAGCGACGGCGGCCACGTCTCGCTGTCGTGGGATGTCGAGGTCGGCCAGGACGACGACCTTCTCCGCGTGGAATGGCGGGAACGGGGTGGGCCTCCGGTTGTGCCTCCAACTCGCCGAGGCTTTGGATCGAAGCTGATCAACATCGGCCTGGTCGGCACCGGAGGCGTCGATGTTCGCTACGAGCCCGCCGGGTTAACGGCCGATCTGCACGCCTCCATGCGTCACCTGGTTCAAGGTTAATGGGGGTATGCGTGGAATGATGAAACCCGTGGTGCTCGTCGTCGAAGACGAACCACTTCTCCGTCTGTTTGCAACGGACATGATCGAGGAGGCGGGCTTCGAAGTCTTGCAGGCGCCAAATGCATCCGCCGCGCTCATGACCCTGGAGGAACGACTGGATGTGCGCGTCGTGTTCACGGACGTGAACATGCCCGGCGGCATCGATGGCATCATGCTCGCCATTTGCATCCGCCGGCGGTGGCCAACCATCCAGATCATCATCACGTCCGGGAGGCCTTGGCCTGACGAAGCCGTCGTTCCAGCGGACGTTGTGTTCTTCCCCAAGCCATACCGGCAAGACCGTGTCTTGGACACGGTCCGAAAGATGGCGGCGTGATGTCCACGATGCCCGCGCATGTCGCCTTCTCCGGGAAAAGAGACGGCAGCCCCGCGAGTGATAGCGCGCAAAAATCGCGGCTTAGCGACAATTCGCTGGAGGTGCGGTTGTGATCGTCCTCCTGATCCTCTCTTACCTCGCTGGCGTCCTCACCATAATCAGTCCCTGCATCCTGCCGGTTCTGCCATTCGTCTTCGCCCGCTCGGATCAGCCCTTCCTCCGTAGCGGCTTACCCCTCCTGCTCGGCATGGCCGCAACCTTCGCGGGTGTCGCGACGTTGGCAGCGGTCGGTGGGGGCTGGGCTGTACAGGCGAACAACGCGGGACGGTTGGCTGCCCTCGTCATCTTAGGGCTGTTCGGCCTTCTCCTTTTGCTCCCCTCGCTCGCCGACAGGGCAACTCGGCCACTCGTCAGCCTCGGTGATCGGCTCACGCGCACCGCCGGTCCTGACGGGCCAGAAAGAAGTGGGTTCTTCGCTTCTCTCTTACTTGGTGTCGCCACGGGCCTGCTTTGGGCTCCATGCGCCGGCCCTGTTCTTGGACTGGTGTTGACCGGCGCTGCTCTTCAGGGAGCAAACGTCGGCACATCGCTTCTCTTGTTCGCCTACGCAGCCGGTGCGGCTACCTCGCTCGCCTTGGCATTGCTGATCGGCGGACGTGTCTTCGGCGCGATGAAGCGGTCGATCAGAGTTGGAAATTGGATGCGGCGTTCGCTCGGAGCGCTGGTCCTGGTTTCCGTCGCGGCCATCGCGCTCGGACTGGATACCGGGCTTCTCACCAGACTCTCGCTGTCCGGCACGGCGACCGTCGAGCAGACGCTCCTTGATCAGTTCCGTCTCGGCCGGCGATCGTCCGAAACGAGCGTTTTGGCTGACGGCGCCCTTGGTGTCGAAGGAATCATGCCTTCACTTGAAGGGGCGACGAGCTGGCTTAACTCCGCTCCGCTCACGGCCGAGGATCTTCGCGGCAAGGTCGTTCTCGTCGACTTCTGGACCTACAGCTGTATCAACTGCCTTCGCACGTTGCCTTATGTGCGTGCCTGGGAGGAGAAGTATCGCTCGGCCGGCCTGGTCGTCGTCGGCATTCATGCACCGGAGTTCGCGTTCGAAAAAGATGCGGCGAACGTGGCGAAAGCCGTGCGAGATTTTGAGGTCACGTACCCCGTAGCGCTGGATAACGACCACAGGATCTGGCGCGCATTCAACAACCAGTACTGGCCGGCACACTACTTCGTCGATGGCCAAGGCCGCATCCGTTACCACCACTTCGGAGAGGGCAATTATGCCGAGTCCGAGAAAGTCATTCAGAGGCTGCTCGCTGAGAACGGTCAGGCTGTCGGCGACATGCGCACAGTGTCAGTGCGTGTTAGTGGCGCTGCCGCCGCGCCGAGTTGGAACGACGTTCGCTCGCCGGAGACCTATCTAGGCTTTGCTCGCTTCGCGCGGCTCCAATCCCCAGGCGGGCTCGCTCCGGACGTGGAGCGCGAGTACTCGACACCCGCTCGCTTGCCTTTGAACGGATGGGCCCTGTCCGGCGTCTGGACGGTGCGGGAGGAGTATGCGGAGACGCGAAGCCCCAGCGCGCGCATCGTCTATCGCTTCCATGCCCGAGACCTCCATCTCGTGCTCGGCCCATCGGCCTCAGGTCGTCCGGTTCGGTTCCGCGTGACCCTGGACGGCAAGGCGCCGGCCGGCGACCACGGCAGTGACGTCGATGCCGCCGGCACGGGAGTCATCGACACGCAGCGTCTCTACCAACTCGTGCGCCAGAGCGGTGAAGTCCGCGAGCGCGCCTTCGAAATCGAGTTTCTCGACCCTGGGGCGCAAGCCTTCGCCTTCACCTTCGGATGACACGCCGCGAATGCGGACGGCCCGTCATCCCTCAACGATTGGAGATGCAACATGAAGCCTGAAGTCCTGATCTACACCACGAGTTGGTGCCCGTTCTGCCGCCGCGCGAAGGCGCTCCTCAAAGAGAAGGGCGTGGCATTCACCGAGCTTGATATCGAAGCCGATCCTGCACACCGGAAGGCGATGATCGAGACGTCGGGGCGTAGCACCGTGCCGCAGATCTTTATCAACGAGACGCATGTCGGCGGCTCCGACGACCTCGTTGCGCTCGATGCAGATGGCTCGCTCGACAAGCTGCTTGCCGGACAAACCCCGGCGAACTGATTTGTCCCCCCGATAGGGCCACTTGTCGATGAACGTGGCTGAACGACAAGAGAGGAGTCCGGTTTGGTCTCAGCAGTTTGGAACGATGTCACCCTCGCGGTCAGCGACGAGACTATGGTCGTGGATGGAAACCATTATTTCCCGCCTCAATCAGTTGACCGGCAGTATCTAATACCAAGCGAGCATACGTCTGTCTGTCCTGTGAAGGGGACAGCGCAATACTTCCATGTCCGGGTCGGTGACCTGCGTAATGCAAACGCCGCCTGGACCTACGCCGACCCTTCGCCGGCGGCCCGCTCAATCAAGGATCACATCGCCTTCTGGAAAGGCGTCAACGTCGCTTAGCCGTCAGCCGGCAATTAGATTTCAGAAAGGAACCGCCGATGTCGAAAGTTTTGGACGGCAAAGTCGCTATCATCACGGGTGGCTCTCGAGGCCTTGGCGCCGTGCTGGCGGCGACGCTCGCCGATCAGGGAGCCGACGTTGCTATCACCTACGCTGCTTCGGCCGATAAAGCCGAGTCCGTCGCCGAGGTGGTGAGGGCCAAAGGCGTTCGCGCTCTCGCAATTCGATGCGATCAAGCGGATACGTCGGCCGCCAAGCCCATGGTCGAGCAGGTCGTAGCTGAACTCGGCAAGCTCGACATCTTGATCAACAACGCCGCAATCGCCGTCCAAGGAAAATTGGTCGACGATCCGACGCTCGATTCCGCCGCGTTCGACAGGCAGTGGATGGTCAATGTCATGGGCACCGTGGCGATCACGCGTGCGGCGGCGCAGAAAATCTCTGACGGTGGCCGCATTGTCTTCATAGGTTCCGGCCTGGGCACCCGAGCGATCGTGCCGGGAATTGCCGACTACGCAGGAACCAAGGCAGCGATCGCGGGATATGCGCGCGGGGTGCAGCGCGATCTTGGCCCCCGCAACATTACCGTCAACGTAGTCCAACCAGGCATCATGCCGACCGACATGACCGGGGAAGTTGCTGACAACTTTCCGCAGGCTGTGATCGATATGCATCCCATCCGTCGGATCGCCACGATTGAAGAGGTGGCGGGCGCCGTCAGCTACCTCGTCAGTCCTGCTGCAAGCTACACCGCTGGCGCAGTGATCGATGTGTCAGGGGGCGTCCTGGTCTGAACGATGCTCGACGGGCGTGTGACGCGGATAACTGAAGGACGATCGCTTCCGCACCTGAGCGCTTCGTTGAAGTCCGGGTAGCAGGCCGGCTGATCCTGCCGGGCCCATTATCCTTAAAGCCGTAGCGGACAAGGCTTCCGCATTTCAGGAGTTCATAGAGTGCCGAATACAGACCTAACCCAAGAGCGCATTGCTGTCGCCACCGACTATTTCCGGAAGATCGACAGTGGCGATCCCACCATCCTCGACATTCTGACTGACGATGTCGTGACGTACTTCCCGAAGTTCGGAGTTGGATATGGCAAGGCCGAATTCATGGAAGTCGCCAAGGGCCTGTTGGGGTCGCTTCAGCGGATCGAGCACGATTTCGATCGCATGACCTTCCACGTAGCCGGTGACCACGTGATCGTGGAAGGCTTTGAAGGTGGCGCTATGGCTGATGGCACGGCGTGGCCGGTCGAAGGCCTGTCCGAAGGCCGTTTCGCCAACGTATTCGAGTTCGACGGCGCGCTTATCAAACGTGTTTTCATCTATGTGGACCCGGACTTTGCTAGCGCTAATGACGCGGGCTTTCTTTGGGGCCGCAATGTCAGACTGACGCGATGACCCCAATCGCATGGCGCGGCGCTCACGTTCGCAGGGCGAAGGCCGATTGGCGGTGATGCGGAATGGACCATCCAGAGTTCGATACGGCTTTCGAGCGCCTGCCTGAGGGGTATAGCGAAGGCGCTTACGAAGGCAGGCGTTTCGGCGTGACGGTTCGTCGGTCGGAGGATGGACGGAGGAACAGCCTTTTTGCTCGAGAACTGGCAGGGAACGACATCGTCAGCTTCAATCTGTATCGCGTTGCTTCGGGCAGTGCGTCGCTGAAGCCGTGCGAGATGTCCTCGGAGAAGGTTATCGCTTTCGTATTGGGCTATCAGCCCAACGCCTGAGCATGTGGGGCTCGCTGCCTTCCCATGTTCCCATGCCGCTCCAAGCGCGCCTTCTGGTCGCCTGAACTATCGAAACTATAGACACAGGTCATTGGACTTCGGTCTGAGGTAAACTCATCTTCTATACCTCAGCGTGCGAGGGAACCGGCGCTGATCTTTCGTGCAAGCCATCATCGAGGAAGTCCACGCGATGACAAGCTCCAGTGCTGCGACCGTACCTTCACCATCTGACCTCGACGAGAGCGCGACCATGACGGTCGCGGACGCGCTGAAGATCATTTTGGCGAACAGCTATGCGGTCTACCTCAAGACCAAAAACTTTCACTGGCATGTCTCCGGCCCGTACTTCAGGGACTACCATCTCCTTCTCGATGAGCAAGCTGCGGAAATCCTCGCAGCGACCGATGCGATGGCGGAGCGTGCCCGGAAGACCGGCAATACGACCATACGCTCGATCGGCGATATCGCCCGCCACCAGACGATCAAGGACAACGACGCGGAGTTCGTCACGCCGCAGGACATGCTGGCGGAGCTGCGCGCCGATAATCTTCACATGGTCGAGTCGCTGCGCCGCGCAAAGGACGTCGCCGACGAGGCTAAGGACAACGCGACCTCCGGCCTTATCGATACCTGGACCGACGAGGCGGAACGCCGTGCGTGGTTCCTTTTCGAAGTCAGCCGATAAGCCTGCTGCTCAACTGATCGGATCGTTTCATGGCGTCTAACGATGTGCAGACCCAGTTTCTGCAGACAGAGGGCGGTCGGGTAGCCTTCGACGATACGGGCGGAACGGGACCTCTCGTCGTGGGCATCCCTGGAATGGGTGACTTGCGATCGGAGTATCGCCTCATCAAACCCATGCTGCAGCATGCGGGATGCCGAGTGGTGACGATGGACGTCCGCGGGTTCGGCCAATCGTCGCCGGAATGGTCGGATTACTCCGCGCGAGCGGTAGGCCGCGACGCCGTCGCCATCCTCCGACAGTTGGCTGCCGGGCCAGCTGTGATCATGGGCAACTCGTTCGCAGCCGGCTCTGCGCTTTGGGCTGCCAAGGAAGCTCCTAGCCTCGTCAACGGGGTGGTGCTGCTCGGTCCGATCGTTCGCGATCTCCCCCTCACGACGATCCAGAAACTTGTCCTCGGGCTGGGATTCGCAGGGCCATGGCGAACCTGGTTCTGGACCACATACTGGAGCAGCCTCTTCCCGACGAAACCGGCGCCGGATCATGCCGAGGTGAAAGCGGTGATTGCTGCAAACCTCAGAGAGCCAAAACGCATGCGGGCTCTCTTGACGATGCTCTCATTGTCGAAGTCTGACACCGCAGCGATCTTGGACGAGATCTCTGTGCCGAGCCTCATCGTCATGGGCACAAAGGATCCGGACTTCCCGGACCCTGTCGAAGAAGCCCGAGGCTTGGCTACGAGGATCAGTGCCGAAACCATGATTGTCGAGGGCGCTGGGCACTACCCTCATGTCGAAATGCCGAACGATGTCGGACAGCGGATCATCGCGTTCGTCCGCCAGCTCGATAAGTCCGGCCCGGCCGCTGTGCCTTTGCGCAGGAGCTGAGTATGGCAAAGGTCGGATTCGGTGGAGGTTGCCACTGGTGCACCGAGGGTGTCTTCCAAGCGTTGCGTGGCGTCACGCAGGTCGACCAGGGTTTCCTACAATCTGTGGCGCCGGCCGACACGTGGGCGGAGGGGGTGATAGTAACCTTCGAGCCCTCAGCGATCGGACTGGAGACGCTGTCCGAGGTGCACCTGCGCACACACTCCGCCACTCGTGCCCGTTCGGTTCAAAACAAATACCGAAGCGCGATCTATATCTTCGACGAGAGTCAGCGAGCCGAAGCCGATGAGGCGATACGCGGATTCGCTGAGGAGACCGGCAAGCCAGTCCACACCCTCGTCCTGCCGTTCGCGGGCTTCAAAGCTTCGGACGAGCGATATCAGAATTATTATCGCACCGACCCGAACAGGCCTTTTTGTCGGCGATACATCGATCCGAAACTCGACTTCATCCGCAAGCACTTCTCGGAGATCGCGCTGGCTGAGTAGCCACCGTCGAGCCGGCAGTAGCCGGACCACGCAAGACAGCCGACCCGCTCTTAAGAAGATCGGTAGCGATCGCTGCGCCGATTGAATTACCGCTCTTTCGGAAAGACGGAGGCGGACTCCATCCGCTTGATGCCATCCTCATTGAGAGAGATGGCGCACCCATCAGGATTCGAACCTGAGGCCTCTACCTTCGGAGGGTAGCGCTCTATCCAGCTGAGCTATGGGTGCCTGTTGCTTACGCGGTGCTTACGCGGAAAACCTGTGAGTTGGAAGCTCCACCGATGTCTCCTGCAAACCCTTGTAAATCAACTCCTTTTATTCATCTCTTACCGACCATCACCCGTTGACAGCAGCCTTCGGAGGGCAGCGCTCTATCCAGCTGAGCTACGGGTGCTGGGAGCGATGCGCCTAGCAGGGGCGGATCGAGGGCGCCAGCGATTTCGTTAGCGGCGCTACTTTGCCAGCGTGACAGGCTGAAATGGCGCCAGGCCGCAACTCGCACCCGGCATTGCCGTCGTACCCACTAACACGGTGATGATGTCCTGCTGGCACAACTGGCTTAGCGACGTCGCGTAGCTGAAGCGCCGTTCAAACCCCAATTGAGGACAAGGCTGGTCGAGGGTGACGCGATAATAGCGGCCACCCGTCATCCGGAAATCGATGACTTGGTCGTTGCGCACCAGCGTCTCGCGGATGTTGCGGAGTGGAATGCACGATTGCGGCTTCCCCGCCGGGGTCGCAGCCGGGACGGCATTGCGATCGCGCGCCGCCCCTGGAGCTGCCGCCACTGCCAATGCCAAGGCGGCCGGAAAGAGCAAACGCATGATCCTTCTCCTTTGCAGTCCCGGCTCCGCGCCGGATCAATCTCCTGCGAACGCGTTCTTTAGCCGCGCGAAGAAGCCCTGGCTTTCAGGACATTCCTCACCCATCTCGGTTTCGCGAAACTCCTCCAGCAGGGCGCGCTGACGCGTGCTGAGGCGGGTCGGCGTCTCGACGTCGATCTGGACCACCAAGTCACCAAAACCGCGTCCCTGCAGTACCGGCATCCCTGCCCCGCGCTGGCGCAGCTGCTTGCCGGACTGAATACCGGCCGGAATGCGAAGTTCGTGACTGCGGCCGTCAAGGCCCGGGATCGTCAGCGATCCTCCAAGCGCAGCGGTGGTGAAGCTGATCGGTGCGCGCGCGAACAACGTTGTGCCTTCACGTTCGAACAGATTGTGCCGCTTCACGTGAAGGAAGATGTAGAGGTCACCGGGAGGGGCACCACGAGCACCCGCCTCACCCTCGCCCGTCATGCGCACCCGCGTGCCTTCATCGACGCCGGGCGGTATCTCCACGCTCAACGTCTTGGTGCGCTCGACCCGTCCGTCCCCGCGGCAGTCCGCGCACGGATCGTCGATCACCTGACCCGAGCCGTTGCAGACCGGACAGGCGCGCTCGACCACGAAGAAGCCCTGCTGGGCGCGCACCTTGCCGTGGCCGGCACAGGTGTTGCAGGTGTGCGGATGGCTGCCGGCACGTGCGCCACTGCCCTCGCAGGTATCGCACACCGCGGTGACGTCGATGGTGATTTCCGCTGATTTGCCATGATAGGCCTCCTCCAGCGTGATCTCCATATCATAGCGCAGGTCCGCGCCGCGGCGCACCTGCTGGCGCCCGCCACCGCGGCCGCCCATGAATTCACCGAACACGCTCTCGAAGATATCGGAAAAGCCGGAGAAGTCCTGCGAATGGCCGCCCCCGGCGCCGCCATTGCGGAACGCGGCATGACCAAAGCGGTCGTAGGCCGCCCGCTTCTGCGGATCCTTGAGGCATTCATATGCCTCGCTCACCGCCTTGAACTTCGCTTCGGAATCCTTGCACCCGGCGTTCTTGTCCGGGTGATACTTCATCGCAAGCTTGCGGTATGCCGACTTGATGGTGCCGGCATCGGCCGAACGGTCGACCTCAAGCAGTTCGTAAAAATCGACTTCAGTCATTCAGCGCCCCCGCGCAACGACAGAACGAGCCGCCACTCGCCGAAGCAAATGGCGGCTCGATCATCGCTTACGCCTTGTGGTTGTCGTCGACTTCCGAGAATTCGGCGTCGACCACATCATCGTCCTTCGGCGCCGTACCGGCGTCGGCAGCCGGCGACGCTTCCGCCTGCTGCTGCTTCTCGTAGATCGCCTGGCCAAGCTTCATCGCGACCTGTGCCAGCGCCTGGCTCTTCTCGTTCATCTGATCGACGTCACCGCCCTCGACCGCTGCCTTGGCGGCATCGATCGCGGACTGGATCTCGCCCTTCAGCGCCTCGTCCACCTTGTCGCCATTGTCAGCGAGTTGGCGCTCCGTGGTGTGGATCAGGCTCTCGGCATTGTTCTTCGCCTCGGCGCCTGCCTTGCGCTTCTTGTCTTCCTCGGCGAACTGCTCGGCTTCCTGCACCATCTTCTCGATATCGGTATCGGACAGACCGCCCGATGCCTGGATGCGGATCTGCTGCTCCTTGCCGGTGCCCTTGTCCTTCGCGGAGACGTTGACGATGCCATTGGCGTCGATGTCGAACGTCACCTCGATCTGCGGCACGCCGCGCGGCGCCGGCGGGATGCCGACGAGATCGAACTGACCGAGCAGCTTGTTATCGGCCGCCATCTCGCGCTCGCCCTGGAAGACGCGGATCGTCACCGCCTGCTGATTGTCATCGGCAGTCGAATAGGTCTGCGACTTCTTGGTCGGGATCGTGGTGTTGCGATCGATCATGCGGGTGAACACGCCGCCAAGCGTCTCGATGCCCAGCGACAGCGGGGTTACGTCGAGCAGCAGCACGTCCTTCACGTCGCCTTGAAGCACGCCGGCCTGGATCGCCGCACCCATGGCGACGACTTCGTCCGGGTTCACGCCGGTGTGCGGATCCTTGCCGAAGAAGTTCTTCACCGCTTCGCGCACCTTGGGCATGCGGGTCATGCCGCCGACCAGCACCACTTCCGAAATGTCGCTGGCCTTGAGGCCGGCATCGGCGAGTGCCTTCTTCATCGGCTCGATCGTGCGCTGGATGAGGCTGTCAACGAGACGCTCGAGGTCCGCGCGGCTGATCGTCTTGACGAGGTGCTTCGGACCGTTCTGGTCGGCGGTGATGAACGGCAGGTTCACTTCGGTCGAGGCAGCCGAGGACAGCTCGATCTTCGCCTTCTCGGCAGCTTCCTTCAGGCGCTGTAGCGCGAGCTTGTCCTTGGTGAGGTCGATGCCCTCATCCTTCTTGAAGCTCTCCGCCAGGAAATCGACCAGCTTGTTGTCGAAGTCTTCGCCGCCGAGGAACGTGTCACCGTTGGTCGACTTCACTTCGAACACGCCGTCGCCGATCTCCAGGATCGAGACGTCGAACGTGCCGCCGCCAAGGTCATAGACCGCGATCGTCTTGCCGTCCTGCTTCTCGAGGCCATAGGCCAGCGCAGCCGCAGTCGGCTCGTTGATGATACGAAGCACTTCGAGGCCCGCGATCTGACCGGCGTCCTTGGTCGCCTGGCGCTGCGCGTCGTTGAAGTACGCCGGCACCGTGATGACGGCCTGCGTGACGGTCTCGCCGAGGTAGCTCTCGGCGGTTTCCTTCATCTTCTGCAGGGTAAAGGCGCTGATCTGCGACGGCGAATAATCCTTGCCACCGGCCTGAACCCAGGCGTCGCCATTGGCACCTTTCACGATGTGATAGGGAACCAGCTCGGTGTCCTTCTTCGTCACCGGATCGTCGAAACGGCGGCCGATCAGGCGCTTCACGGCGAAGATCGTGTTGTCACCGTTGGTAACTGCCTGGCGCTTCGCCGGCTGCCCCACCAGTCGCTCGCCATCCTTGGCGAAGGCGACGATCGACGGCGTCGTGCGCGCGCCTTCCGAGTTCTCGATCACCTTGGGCTTGCCGCCCTCCATCACTGCCACGCAGCTGTTGGTGGTGCCGAGATCGATACCGATAACTTTTGCCATGAGTGCTCTTCCAGCCCCTGCTTGAACAAAAAACCAAAAAGATGTGCTGTCACGCCCCGTTACGGCGACGGAACAGCGTTGACGCTTCGCGATATAGGTGACGCTCCGCTTGCCGCAAGGCACCGGCCGAAGTAGCGGGCACGCATCGTTTCGGTTGGAGAGAAGGCCCATGTTCCGCGTCGCTGCCACGCTTGTTTTCGCTTCGGTGGCCGTCGCGGGATGCGCGCAGAAGAAGTCACTGCAGGTCACCGACGCATGGGTTCGCCTGGCTGCCGTCGATGGTCGTCCTGCCGCAGGCTATTTCACCATCCAGGGCGGCGGCAACGATACGGCGCTGACCAGCGTGTCGACGGCCGAGGCCGCCCGTACCGAACTGCACGAAAGCCGTATGACCCAAAGTGGCGGCATGGCGATGGATTCGCTCTCCTCCGTTCCGGTGCCGGCTGGCCAACGTGTTGTATTCGCGCCTGGCGGAAAGCACGCGATGCTGTTCGAAGTATGGCCGAATGTTAAGCCGGGCGGAACGCTGACCTTTGCCTTCACCTTCTCGGACGGCAAGCGTGTCGAGCAGAAGGCGCGCGTCGTTGGCGCCGCAGATCCGGTGCCTGCCGGCAGCTGAAACTGACGGGAGAGCTGACCTTCCACAGTCATGAAGCGCCAGCATTGATCGGAAAGATTTAACTCACGCCTCCGTAACCTTTGAACGTCTAAGGGCAAAGCTATGCCCAAGCTCTCCTCGATCATCGACGATGTAAAACGCCGATTGCACGGACGTACGCCGGCCGAAGTAGTCTCACTGACGCTGAAGACGGTGCGTCATACCGCCGGCGGCATCAGCCCGGCCGCTGCACGCGCGCGCCGCGCTGATCAGGCGTTTGACCGCCGTTGGGGCACCGACACGAGCGGCACGGTCAACCTGTCGGCACTCAGCGTCGCGAAGGACCGGGCGCTGCGCGGATTCGGCTACCAGGCCAGCAATGGTGTGGCACTGGACGAAGCCGTCACGACGGCCGGCATCGATCCGGCTCGGTACAGCTTCGTCGACTATGGCTCGGGCAAGGGCCGGGTCGTCATGATCGCCGCCGCGCGGGGCTTCCAGCGCGCGATCGGCGTCGAATTCGCGCCCGAATTGCATGACATCGCACTCGCGAATGGCCGCCGTTTCAAGTCCGCGGGCGGATCCAGCACACGCTGCGAGTTCATCCTCGGCGACGCGGGCAGCTACGAACCCCCGACCGGCCCGATCTTCGCCTATATCTACAACAGCTTCGGCACTGTGATCCTACGCGAAGTGTTGAGCCGCCTGGAGACGCGCGCCGCGCAGGGTGATCCGGTGGTGATCGTTTACGTCAACCCGCTCAACCGAAGCGCGTTCGAGGATGGTCAGCGCTGGACGGTGGCCGCGGATCGCAACGACTGGGTTCTCTACACCTCCGCTTGCTAGAAGCCGTTCGCTTCGACTGGATCATGCCGCGCCGCTTCCTACGTTGAAGGCGATGACCAGCCGCAGCCTGACGATCGGCGAACGCGCACTCGCCCGATCCATCTTTGCCGATGCGATCGACCTGGATCGCGTGGAGGTCCGGCGCCGGCGCTGGTGGTTCCTTCAGCCGCGTGACATTGTCATGGCGCCGCGCGGGCACATCCACTTCCATCCCGATGCCACCACCTGGAGCGATGACTTCAGCCAGGAACATCTCGGGCTGCAGGGTCTGTTCGTGCATGAGATGTGTCACGTCTGGCAGCACCAGCGCGGCGTCTTCCTGCCGCTCGCGCGCCACCCCTTCTGCCGCTATCATTACAGCTTCGTGCCCGGCTGGCCGCTCAAGCGCTACGGGGTCGAACAGCAGGCGGAGATCGTCCGTCACGCTTTCATGCTGCGGCAAGGCGCAACGATCATCGGCGCCCCGCCGCTCAGCCAATATGAGGGACTGCTGTCGGTCTTCCGCTGAACGGTGCAGCCCCTCTCTCTGAGCTACTTCAGCAGCACCAGCTCCTCGGCCATCGTCGGGTGAAGCGCGACGGTGGCATCGAATTGCGCCTTGGTCAGCCCCGCCTTCACGCAGACGGCCGCCGCCTGGATGATTTCGGGGCAGTCGGGACCGATCATGTGGATGCCGACCACCCGATCGGTCTCAGCATCGCATACCATCTTGTACAGCGATCGCTCGTCGCGTCCGGCAAGCACATTCTTCATCGGCCGGAAATCGGACGAATAGATCTTCACCGAGCCCAGCTTCTGCCTCGCCTCGCTCTCCGTCATGCCGACGCCGGCGATCGGCGGATGGCTGAAACATGCCGCCGGTACGCAATTATAATCCACCTTCACCCCGCCCTTGCCGAACAGATTGTCGGCAAATGCCTGCCCCTCGCGGATCGCCACTGGGGTCAGCTGGATACGGTTGGTGACATCGCCAACCGCATAGATCGACGGGCATGACGTACGATTATCGTCGTCGACCGGCACCGCGCCCTTGTCGTCCACGTCGATGCCGGCAGCGTCCAGCCCCAGGCCCTCGGTATTGGGCACCCGGCCAGTCGCATACATCACGCAATCGACAACGACCGGCTCGTGTCCCGTCATATGGACTTTCAGGCAGCCGTCGTCCTGCTTCTCGATCTTCTCGAACGTAGCGTCGAAACGAAATTCCAGCCCCTTCATCATGCTGATCTGCAACAGCCGGTCCCGGATCTGCAGGTCGTAGCCGCGCAGGATGTCCTTGGTGCGGTTCATGATGATCACATGCGCGCCAAGCTGGTGGAAGATCCCGGCAAACTCATTGGCGATATAGCCCGCACCCGCGATCAGCACGCGCCGCGGAATGGCGTCCAGGTGAAATACTTCGTTGGACGTGATGCCATGTTCGCACCCGGGGAAGCTTGGCACATGCGGACGTGCGCCGGTCGCCACCAGAATGTTCTTCGCCGACTTCGTAGTGCCGTCTGTCAGCCGGATCTCGTTCGGGCCCACGATCGTTGCACGCTGGTGGATGATCTCCGCCCCGTTCGACTCGAGCGTGGTGGTATAGGCCTGATTGATCCGATCGACCTCCGCGAGGACATTTGCCTGCAGGCACTTCCAATCGAATTCGCATTCGTTCGGCACGCGCCAGCCAAATCGTTGCGCGTCCTTCAAGTCCTCGGCGAAATGCGCGCCGTAGACCAGCAGCTTCTTGGGCACGCAGCCGCGGATGACGCAGGTACCGCCGACGCGATATTCCTCCGCCACCGCAACGCGCGCGCCATGCGCCGCCGCCACGCGCGACGCCCGCGTCCCGCCCGATCCGGCGCCAATCGTGAAAAGGTCATAATCGAAATCGGGCATAAGGATCTCCGCTGGGCTGGCGCCCGCATATAGGGGAACACGAAAGGACCAAGGCGGATGGCATCGCGCCCACCAGCGCGCCGCCAGATGCTACGTCTGGTCGGAACGTGCCAGCGCCGGTTACGCCAGCCCGGCCCGGTTAATCAGATCGGTGGTCGAGGGATCGAAGTCACCACCGCCCTTCGCTGCCGCCTTGGCCATCTCCTTGCCCAGTTCGACGCCGAACTGGTCGAAGGAATTGATGCCTAGCAGAACGCCGTTCACGAACACGCGATGCTCGTAGAAGGCGATCAGCGCGCCGAGCGTGCGCGCGTCCAGCACGTCGAGCAACAAGGTGGAGGACGGCCGATCGCCGGGATAGGCGCGCGCGGGATCGTCAGGGTTCGCCCGCCCCTTCATCAATGCCGCGCCCTGCGCAAAGGCATTCAGCAGCAGCTGGCGGTGATGCTCATCCGGAAGCGTGTCGCCGGGCTCGATCACGACCAAGAACTCGACCGGGACGAGGTGCGTGCCCTGATGCAGCAGCTGGAACACCGCATGCTGCGCGTCAGTACCGACCCCGCCCCAGGTGATCGGTGCGGTCGGGCGCCCCACCCGCGTGCCGTCCGCCGTCACGCCCTTGCCGTTCGATTCCATCTCCAGTTGCTGAAGATAGCTCGGCAGCAGCCGCAGCCGCTCGTCATAGGCGAAGGGTGCGCGCGTCTCGCAGCCGCGTACCTGCGTGTAGTACAGGTCCGCAAAGGCGGCGATCACCGGCGCATTCTCATGCAGTGCAGTCAGGCGGAAGTGGCGGTCCATCTCCGCCGCGCCTTCCAGCAGCTCTTCAAACTGGTCCCAACCCAGCTTGATCGCGGCCGGAAAACCAATCGACGACCATAAGGAATAGCGGCCGCCCACCCCTTCAGAGAACGGCAGGATGCGCGTTTCGTCGACGCCCCATTCGATCGCCTTGTCCGGCGACGCGGTGAGCGCGATCACGCGGCCATAGGGATCATCAACGCCATGCTGCTGCATCCAGGCGATGGCGCTTTCCGCGTTCATCATCGTCTCGGTCGTGGTGAACGTCTTTGACGCGACCACCAGCAGCGTTGCAGCAGGATCGAACCGCTCAAAGACGTCCTCCAGCGCCATGCCGTCGACGTTGGAGACGATCGCAACGTCGTACCGCTCGTAATCCCGGCCAAGCGCATCCACGAGCAGATCGGGGCCCAGCGCCGAGCCGCCGATCCCGACATGCAGCACATGGCGCACCGGGCCAAAAGCGTCCGCCTCGATCGCATCGATCAGCATCCGCATACGGGCGTGGTAATCGGCTGCCCGCGCCACGCTCTCCGCATTGCCCTCGCCGCGCTCCGCGGTGTGCTCGACGGGCCGATCCTCGGTCACGTTGACGTGCGCGCCGCCGAACATCGCTTCGCGCTTGCCCGCCAGGTCCTGCTCCGCCGCCAGCGCCTCGAACGCCTTGATCGCGTCCCACGTCAGGTGCGTCTTCGACCAGTCGAAATGAATGCCGGCGACGTCCAGCGACAATTTGCTCAGCCGCTCGGGATCGTCGGCGAACAATTGCTCGATCCTCGTCTGGGGCAATGCTTCGATCGTCGACCAGTCGGCCATGCTGCTAACTCCATTCGGCGGGATCTCGATTTGGCCCCGCGGCATCGTTCTCCGTAAGAACGAAAAAGCCGGCGTACGGCAAGTTCAGCGCGAACGGGAGGCGCAACATATCGTTCCGCCGCTTGACGTGCAGCCCGCGTTCGGCAACGCGCGATCCATGGCCGATCCCAAACCCGCCACGGGTGCCTCGCCCGCGAAAAAGTCCGAAATGTCGGAGACGATCCGCTTCCTCCTGAAGCTCGCTCTGGTCGTCTGGATCTTTCGCAGCTTCGTCCTCGCGCCCTTCTCGATCCCGTCGGAATCGATGCTGCCGCGCTTGTTGATCGGCGACTATCTTTTTGTTTCAAAGTGGAACTACGGATATTCGCGCTGGTCGATGCCGTTTGGATTTCCGCCGGTGCCCGGCCGGCTGTTCCCCCGCACCCCCGAGCGCGGCGATGTGGTGGTCTTCCGTTCCAAGGGCGCCGACGACCATGACGTCATCAAGCGGGTGATCGGCATCCCCGGCGATACCGTGCAGATGCGCGGCGGCCGGCTGGTACTGAACGGCCGCGCCATTCCGAAGCAGCGCGTGGCCGACTTCGTCCTGCCGCTCTCGCCCAATTTCACCACGCGCGAATGCGAGGCGGATTTCGTCAAGAATGACGTGCAGGGACCGACCTGCCGCATTCCGCGCTACCGCGAAACGCTGCCCGGCGGGCGCAGCTATTATGTGCTCGACCAGCATTACATCCCCGATGCCGACGACACGGGCGTCTACACGGTGCCCGAGGGTCACGTCTTCCTGATGGGCGACAACCGCGACGACTCAGCCGACAGCCGCTTCCCCGCGGCAGAGGAAGCGCTGCCGGGACAGGTGCAGGGTATGGGCTTCATCCCGATGGAGCGGGTCGAGGGCAAGGCGCTGGTGATCTTCTGGTCGACCGATGGCTCCGCAAATTGGCTGCTGCCATGGACGTGGTTCACCGCGGCGCGGTGGGATCGACTGGGCGGCGGCTTTGAGTGACCTCAGGCAATGGATCACCGACAATTTCGGTGAATCCCCCCAGGATCTGAAGCTCTGGGAACGCGCGCTCACCCATGCGAGCCGCGGCGACGTGCACTATGAACGCTTGGAATTTCTGGGCGATCGCGTGCTCGGCCTCGCGATGGCCGAATGGCTGTTCGATGAGTTCCCGGATGAGCCCGAAGGCGCGCTGTCGAAGCGTCTGAACGCGCTCGTCTCGGGCATCGTGTGCGCCGACATTGCTCGCGAAATCGGCGTGCAGGCGCATCTCAGGCTCGGCAAGCAGGCGCGCGACGATGGGGCGAGCGACAGCGACAATATTCTGGGCGACGTCATGGAAGCGCTGCTCGGCACGCTGTTCCGCGAACGCGGTCTTGATCCTGCCCGCGCGGTCGTCCGGCGGCTCTGGGCTTCGCGGCTCCATGCCGAAGCCGTTGCGCCGCAGCATCCCAAGTCGGCACTGCAGGAATGGGCGGCGGCCAACAATCGCAAGCCGCCGATCTATGAGGTGGTCGACCGGTCCGGACCGGGGCATGCGCCGCGCTTCACGATCCGGGTGACGATCCCGAAACTCGCCGAGGCAGTCGCCGACGGTGGCAGCAAGCAGGAGGCGGAAACCGATGCCGCGCGCACCCTGCTGAAGGAGCTGACGGCGGCCGCGCCGAAGCGCAAGAAGGGCTAGGTTCGGCCGCCCGCCGGCCTGCCTGCGGCGCGCTACGGCCTCGACGCTGACCGTCGCGGCCAGTATGGCGACGGCGAAGAATGCAAGGAATGACCATGACCCGTTGCGGCCTTGTTGCCGTGCTCGGCGCCCCGAACGCCGGCAAGTCCACCCTCGTCAACGCGCTTGTCGGGCAGAAGGTGGCGATCGTGAGTCCGAAGGCGCAGACGACCCGCACGCGGTTGCTGGGCGTCGCGATCGAAGGCGACACGCAGCTCCTGCTGGTGGATACCCCCGGCATCTTCGATCCCAAGCGCCGGCTCGACCGCGCGATGGTGGCCGCCGCCTGGGGCGGGACCGAAGGCGCGGACGTCGTTGCGCTCGTGGTCGATGCCAAGGGTGGCCTCGGCCCCAAGGTCACCGACATTGCGGAACGGATCAAGGACCGGCCCGAGCCCAAGTTCCTGATCCTCAACAAGGTGGACCTGGCGGACAAGCCCAAGCTGCTGGTCCATGCCGAAAAGCTGAACGCGCTTGTCCCCTTCGCGCAGACATTCTTCATCAGTGCGGCGACCGGCGATGGCCTGCCGGAACTCAAGCATGCGCTGGCCGCCGCCATGCCGGAGGGCCCGTGGCATTTCCCGGAGGACCAGGTGTCCGACGCCAGCGAGCGGACGCTGGCCGCGGAAGTGACGCGCGAGCAGCTCTACCTCCAGCTCCATGCCGAGCTTCCCTATGCGGCGACGGTGGAGACCGAGAAGTTCACCGATCGCGCCGATGGTGCGGCGGAGATCCACCAGCAGATCCTGGTCGAACGGCCGACGCAGCGCGCCATCGTGCTGGGCAAGGGCGGCGCGCGCATCAAGGAGATCGGGGCCAAGGCACGCGCGGAGCTTGCCGTCCTGCTCGACCGCCCGGTCCACCTCTACCTTCATGTGAAGGTGAAGCCGGGCTGGGACGAGGATCGCGGGGTCTATCGCGACATCGGGCTCGACTGGGTCGACTGACCCGCCAGCAATTCGTCCACCCAGGCCGGCACCAATGTGCTGGCCGGGCCGAGCCTGCTTTCATCGAACCAGCCGCTGCCGGCGGATTGATCGAGGTTCAGCTCCAGCGTCCGGGCGCCATGATGGTTGGCCAGTTGGACGAAGCCAGCCGCCGGATACACAGCGCCCGACGTGCCGATCGACACAAACAGGTCGCAGGTCGCGATCGCGGCCTCGATCTGCTCCATGCCGTACGGCATTTCCCCGAAGAACACGATGTCGGGACGCAGGTCCCCCGCCGCGCACGCCGGGCATCGCACCCCCGGCGGCAAGGGATCGGGCCACGCCCGCCGTTCGCCGCAGGCGGGGCACAAGGCGGAGCGCAGCTCGCCGTGCATGTGCAGCAGGCGCCGCGCCCCGGCACGCTCGTGCAGGTCATCAACATTCTGCGTGACGATCAGCAGATCCCCGCCCCATTCGGCGTCAAGCCGCGCCAGCGCCTCATGCGCCGCATTGGGCGCCACCGCGTTGAGCGCGGCCCGGCGCAGATCGTAGAACCGATGCACCAGCGCCGGATCGGCGGCCAGCGCGTCGGGCGTGCAGACATCCTCGACGCGATGCCCTTCCCACAAGCCGCCGGGACCGCGAAAGGTGGCGAGGCCGCTCTCTGCTGAAATCCCTGCGCCGGTGAGGATCAGGATGCTTCTCTTTTCGTTCATCGGTGGCAGCATAAGCGTTCGGTCCTCGACACGCGACTGCAACCGCCGCGTCCCACTCGACGTGCCGGAACAGCAACGATATCGGGAGCCCGCATGAACACCGAAGGACGCGCATGACCGCGATCGGAATCTATGGAAGCGAAGGCCGCATGGGGCGCGTGATCGCCACCATCGCGGAAGATGAAGGTGCGCGGATCGCGGGCGGCGTCGATGCGGGTGGCGATCCCGTCCCGCTGGCCCATGCAGCGGACGTGCTGGTTGATTTCTCCACCCCGGCAGCGCTGGAATCTCATCTCGCCGCCGCGGTCGCCGCGTGCACGCCGATGGTGATCGGCACCACCGGCCTGCTGCCGACGCATCACGCCATGATTGACCGCGCGGCGCAAGAGATCGCCGTGCTGCAGACCGGCAATACCTCGCTGGGCGTCACGCTGCTGGGTATCCTGGTGCAGGAAGCCGCGCAGCGGCTGGGGTCCGACTGGGACATCGAAATCGTCGAGATGCACCACCGGCACAAGGTGGACGCGCCATCCGGCACTGCCGTCTTGCTGGGCGAGGCGGCGGCGCGTGGGCGCCGCACGACGCTGAACGAGGAGCGGGTCGATGGCCGTGCCGGTCTGGTCGGCGCGCGCACCGAAGGGACGATCGGCTTTTCCTCGCTGCGCGGCGGCACCGTCGTCGGTGACCATCTGGTGGTATTCGCCGGCGAGGGTGAGCGGATCGAGCTGGGCCATCGCGGGGAGGATCGATCGATCTTCGCGCGCGGTGCGGTGAAGGCGGCGCTGTGGCTCGCCGACCGGCCGGCCGGGCGCTATTCCATGGCAGAGGTGCTGGGGCTGTGACGCCCACCCGATGAAGCGCGCCGACGTCTTCGAATTCTTCCGACGGCTGGCGGAGGCGAACCCGCACCCAGAGACGGAGCTTGAATCCGGCAACACCTATCAGTTGCTGGTCGCGGTGGTCCTGTCGGCGCAGGCCACCGATGCCGGAGTCAACAAGGCGACGCGCCGGCTGTTCGCGGAAGTGAAGACGCCGGCGCAAATGCTGGCGCTGGGCGAAGAGGGGCTGCGCGAGCACATCAAGACGATCGGCCTGTTCAACGCCAAGGCGAAGAACGTCATCGCGCTGAGCCAGGCGCTGGTCGACCGATATGGCGGCGAAGTGCCGGCGGATCGCGAGGCGCTGGAGCAGCTTGCCGGGGTCGGGCGCAAGACCGCCAATGTGGTGATGAATGTCGCGTTTGGCGCGGAGACATTCGCCGTCGACACCCATATCTTTCGCGTCGGTAATCGCACGGGGTTGGCCAAGGGCAAGACGCCGCTCGCCGTCGAGCTGAAGCTGGAAAAGGTGGTGCCCCAGCCATTCCGCCTCCACGCGCACCACTGGCTGATCCTGCACGGGCGCTACATCTGCAAGGCACGCAAGCCCGAATGCTGGCGCTGCCCGGTGGCGGACCTGTGCGCGTTCCGGCCCAAGACCCCGGCACCCGCAGCGCCGCCCAGCAAGGCGGCTGCGGCGACCGCTCCGTAAATCAGGAGGCGAAGGCCGCCTTCAGCCGCTTGCGCAGCCGGCCGGGCATGAAGCGGCGGGCGAAGTGCGCCTGCCGGCCAGCCTTGCCGACGATATATTCGCGCTCGCTGCCATGCGCCGCCTGCCACACCATCTCGGCCGCTTCCTCCACGGTATAGACGGGTGAATTGCCGATCGCGTCGCGGATCGTCTGGTTGCTGCCCTTCGACCCCGCGTCTAGGATCGGCGTCTCCACGTAGAACGGCATGACGCAAGTGACATCGACGCCATGCCGGGTCCATTCGGCATCCAGCGCCTCGGTCAGGCCGCGGACCGCATGCTTGGTGGCCGAATAGACCGCGAGGCCGGGCGATCCGACGATGCCGGCGACCGACGCCACGTTGACCAGCCGGCTGCCGGGCGTCGCCTTCAGGTGCGGCAGGGCGGCATAGGCACCGTTGACCACGCCCTTGACGTTGATGTCGATCTGCAGGTCGCTTTCGTCGGGCGTCACATCCTCGAACATGCCGTAGCGCGCGATCCCCGCATTGTTCAGCAGGATGTCGAGGCGGCCGGTCGTCCCGACGAACTCCTGCAGCGCATTGCGCCATTGGCCCCGGTCGCGCACGTCGAGCGGATAGGTGAAGAGGTTCAATTCCTCGCCGGCGCGGCGCATCCCGATCTCGTCAATGTCGCCGATCCCGACCGTCCACCCTTCGCGGGCAAAGCGCCGTGCCGCCGCAAGACCGATCCCCGACGCGCCGCCAGTGATGAAGATCGAACGCATATCGTGCCTCCCGCCCGTTGCCTGTGCCTGTGCCTGTGCCTGTCGTGCGATGGCGTGCGGCCCATCGCGCGCGAGCCGCACGCCATCGCCTATCCCGCGCGGACCTCCCGAAAGGGGATCGTCCGATCGACTTCCGGCTCCTTCGGCAGCCCCAGCACGCGCTCTCCGATGATGTTGCGCTGGATCTGGTCGGTGCCGCCGCCGATGGAGGTGAAATAGGCGTTCAGCGTGAGGAAGTTGGCGTCCTCCGCGCGCGGATGATCAGGCCCTTCGAGCAGGCTTTCCGCGCCAAGCAACATGGTGCGCACGCGTGCCTCCTCATGCAGGATGCGGCTCATCGCCAGCTTGCCCAGCGACATGATCGGCGACGAGGTGCCCTGTGCCAGTTCCGCCTTGGCGCGCTGCGTATTCAGCTTGTTGAGCGCCCGCCAGGCGATGACCTGCGCCACGTCCTGCCGCACGACCGGGTCGGCGAGCCGCCCGGCCTCCCGCGCGAGGCCGAGCAGCGCATGATCGCCCTTCGGCCCTCCAGCGCCGGATCGCGGACCGCGCGCCGCATCGCCCATGACCGACCGTTCATAGGCGAGCGCCGTCTGCAGCACGCCCCAGCCGCCATTCAGCGGCCCCAGAAGGTTCTCCTCCGGCACGAAGGCGTCGGTGATGAACACCTCGTTGAAATGCGCCTCGTCGGTGATCTGCCGCAGCGGGCGCACCTCGACGCCCTCCTGCCGCATCGGCAGGAAGAAGAAGCTGATCCCGCGATGCTTGGGCACGTCCCAGTCGGTGCGGGCGATCAGCATGCCGTAATCGGCAACCGCGGCGCCCGAGGTCCACACCTTCTGCCCGGTGACCCGCCAGCCGCCGTCGACCTTTTCGGCGCGCGTGCGGACGGCGGCGAGATCGGACCCTGCGCCCGGCTCCGAATAGAGGAGGCACATGCCGACCTCCCCGGCGAGCAATTGCGGCACGATCTTGCGCTTGAAGCTGTCGGTCGCGTGGGCGAGTGCGGTGTTGGCCCACAGGTTCGACCGGTCCTGCCCCGCCCCCGGTGCGCCGGCCGCGGCAAAGGCGCGCTCGACAATGCGAGCCTGTTCGTTCGACAGCCCTCGCCCGCCCCATTCCGGCGTCCAGCGCGGCACGGCCCAGCCGGCGTCGCGCACCTTGGCCAGCCATGCGCTGCGCGGATCGCGGCCGAAACTTTCGTGGTGGGCGGGAAGCCCGGTCCAGTTCGCGGCGAGCCACGCCTCCACCTCGGCGCGCAGATTGTCGTTGGTCACGTCGTCGCTCATGATTGCGCCTCCAGCGCCTGAAGGTAGCGTTCGCGCCAGACCTGGCTGTCGCCGTAGAGCTGCGCCGCCGATCGCGCGCGCCGGAGATAGAGGTGCGCCGGATGCTCCCAGGTGAAGGCGATGCCGCCATGCATCTGGATGCCGTCCTTCGCCACGCGGACGAAGGCGTCGGCGCAGGCGAAGGCCGCGAGCGCGATGGCGGCGTCCTTCGTCTCCGTCCGCTCGGCCAGCTGGCGCGCGGCGTCGCGGGCGGCGGAGGTGGCGGACTCGCTTTCGAGCAGCAGGTCGGCGGCCATATGCTTGATCGCCTGGAAGCTGCCGATCGCGCGGCCGAACTGATGCCGCTCCGTCGCGTAGGCGACCGTCATCTCGAGCATGCGGCGCGCGCCGCCCGCCTGCTCACCGGCGAGCGCCACCAGCGCGATGTCCTTCGCCGCGGCGATCCGCGCACCATCCGACACCAGCTCAGCCGGGCCGTGGAACGTCACGTCGGCCATGCGGCGGGTGCCGTCGAACACCGGCAGCGGCGTGACGGTCATGGCATCGCGCGCGACCGCGACTATCTGGTCATCGCAGACGACGAACACCGTGTCGGCGATGGCGGCGTCCGGCACGAAGCGGGCGACGCCGGTCAGCCGCTCCCCATTCCAGGCGACCGTGCTATGCCCGGCCCAGTCGTGCCGCCCGGCAAAGGCGACCGCCGCAATGCACGATCCATTGGCCAGCCCCGGCCAGTCGGGACACAAAGTGGCGGCAATCGCGGACGAGATGATCGGGGCGGGCAACAGCGCGGCGCCGACCTCTTCCATCACCAGTTCAAGCTCGACCGGGCCAAGCCCGGTGCCGCCCGCCTCTGCGGGGACCAGCAAGCCCGGCAGGCCCAGATCACACAGGGCGCGCCACAGCGCCGGATCGTGCCCGCTGTCGCTGTCCATGATCCGGCGCACGTGCTGCTCGGTGCACCGCTCCGCCAGCAGGCGCCGCACCGTATCGACCAGCGCCGCCCGCTCGCCTGCGTCGAGCGCGACCGGCGCGGCCGCACGCACCAACGTGTCGGTCATGCCGCAATCCTGCCCGTGCGGGCCTTGGCGCGCCGCTCGCCCTTGGCGATCTCCTTGTGGAGATCGGCGACGTAGCGCGCGAAATCGACCTGGATCGTGTGGCGCGTGGACTGGTAATAATCGCCCAGCTCCACCGCCTCATCCTCGGCGGTGATGCGGCGCATGTCCTCGACGCTGGGCAAGGCGTAGCGGCCGGCGAGGAAGGCGCCCGCCAGCTTCGACTGCTGCTCGGCGAAGTTGACCAGCGTCGGCAGCGGCTGGGCAAGACCCATGAAGAACAAGTCGTCGATGCCCGGGATCACCATGCGCTTGAACAACGGGAACCGGTTCTGCGCGTCGGGGAGCAGCGCCGGATCGTCGAAGAACGGGAAGCTGATGCGGTAGCCCGTGGCGTAGATGATCGCGTCCACATCCTCGACGCTGTCATCATCGAAGCGGACACGTGTGCCCTCCAGCGCCTTGATATTGGGCTTGAACTTGATGTCGCCACAGCTTGCCCGCGTCAGGAACTCGCCCGAGACGCTGGGGTGCGCGTCGAGCGGCTCGTGGTCGGGCTTGGGCAGGCCATAATCCTCCATTCGCCCGACCAGTTTCTTGATCGCGCGGCGGGCCAGCGCCTTGCCGAGCTTACGCGGCATCCAGGTCGGCATGGCGGATTTGTCCATCGGCTTGCCGCCCGCCATCTTGGGCAGCACCCACACGCCGCGGCGGGCCGACACCCACAGATTCTTCGCCAGGTGCCGCTGCGACAATTCGCTCGCCACATCCATGGCCGAATTGCCCATGCCCACGACGACGACGTTCTTGCCGCGCAGGTCGACCGGATCATAGGGATCGCGATAGCTGTGAACGTGGAAGTGCGGCCGATCGAACGTGCCGGGATATTCCGGCACGTTGGGGTCCCAGTGATGGCCGTTGCAGACGAACAGCACATCGTAGCTTCGCGTCTCGCCGGTGGACAGGGTGACGTCCCAGCCGCCGCGGGGGCGCCGCGACGCGCGTGTCACCTCGGTATTGAACGTGATCTGCCGACGCAGGTCAAAATGATCGACATAGTCGCGGAAATACTGGCAAAGCTGCGCGTGGCTGGGGAAATCGGGCCAGTCGGCCGGGACCGCATAATCCTCAAACGCGAGCCGCCATTTCGATGTGTCGATGTGCAGCGACTGGTAGCAGGCCGACCGGCCGTTGGGATTACGATAATACCAGTTGCCGCCGATATCGTCCGACATCTCGAAACAGTCGAACGAGATCCCTTCATCCTGCAACCGCTTCGCCGTCGTGAACCCCGAGCAGCCGGCACCGATGATGCAGGCGCGCTTGCTAGTCGTCATTTCCCTCTCCCCGGCTGCTCTTTCCCGGCAGCCATAACGAAAGTTATGATGGCCTGAAGCGGAGGCCGAATCAACAGGCGCCGGCGGAAGAGGATGCAGGGGAGAGGATGATGCGGTTTCAGGACAAGGTCACCGTGATCACGGGCGGCGGCTCCGGCATCGGCGCAGCAACGGCGCGGTTGATGGCGCGCGAACGGGCGAAGGTCGTGGTGGTCGATCTGGCCGAGGCGCCGGCGCGCGCTGTCGCCGACGAGATTGGCGGGACCGCGATTACCGCGGACGTGGCGGACCGCGCGTCGGTGGAGGCGTTCGTCGAGGCCGCGGTGGATCGCCACGGGCGGATCGACATCCTGGTCAACAATGCCGGCATCGGCTGTTTCGGGCGGACGCCCGATCTGGCGCCGGACAACTGGGAACGGGTGATCGCGATCGACCTCAACGCCGTCTTCTACGCCTGCCGTGCCGCAATCCCGCACATGACCGGGGGGAAGGCGGCGATCGTCAACACCGCCTCCATTTCCGGCATGGCCGGCGACTATGGCTTCACCGCCTATAATGCGGCGAAGGCGGGGGTGATCAACTACACCCGCAGCCTGGCGATCGACCATGCGCGCGAGGGCATTCGCGTCAACGCGCTGTGCCCGGGCCTGATCGCCACCCCGCTCACTGCCGGTGCGAAGGCGATGCCGGGCCTGGAGGCGGCATGGCATGACACCATCCCGATGGGCCGCGCGGGCACGCCCGAGGAGATGGCGGACGTGATCGCCTTCCTCGCCTCGGACGCGGCCTCCTATGTCACGGGTGCGATTGTCGTCGCCGATGGCGGCCAGACCGCCTGGACCGGCCAGCCCAACCTTCTACGCTTTGCCGCAACCGCATCAGCCGCCGCAGGAGAAACCGCATGACCCCCAGCTGGTCCCCCGCCCCCGAAAGCGGCATCACCATTCGTGAGGTCGTCGCCAATGGCCAGACCTTTGAAGTGGCGGAGGCTGGCCAGGGTGATCACCTCATCCTGTGCCTCCACGGATTTCCCGAACTCAATTATTCCTGGCGTTTCCAGATGCCGTTGCTGGCTGGCATGGGATATCGCGTGTGGGCGCCCAACCAGCGCGGTTATGGCGCGTCGTACCGGCCCAAGGGGGTCGCATCCTACACGGCCGACAAGATCGTCGAGGATGCCGCCGCCTTGTTCGACGCCAGCGGCGCCAGGAAGCTGACGCTGGTCGCGCATGACTGGGGCGGGGCGATCGCCTGGCTGTTCGCGATCTGGAAGAAACGGCCGATCGAGCGGCTGATCGTGATGAACCTGCCCCATCCCGCGTGCTTTGCGGAGGCGCTGAAGCATGGGCCGCAGCGCCGGCGCAGCTGGTACATGGCATTCTTCCAGCTGCCGTTCCTGCCCGAACGGATGATGGGTGCCCGCAATGCGCGCGGCGTGCGCGAGTCATTCCGCGGCATGGCGATCGACAAGAGCCGGTTCCCCGACCAGGTCCTCGACGTCTATGCCGAGGCCGCCCAGCGCCCCGGCGCGCTGACGGCCATGATCAACTGGTACCGCGCCGCTGCCCGCCATCGCGCGAGCATGCGGATCGGCGACGGCAAGGTCGATGTGCCGACGCTGATCGTCTGGGGGGAGCAGGACAAGGCGCTCGGCCTGGAAACGCTCGAGGGCACCGACCGCTACGTCGCTGACCTAACCATCCGTCGCCTGCCCGGCGTATCGCATTGGGTGCAGCAGGAAGCCCCGGAAAAGGTCAATGCGATCCTGATGGACTGGCTGCCGCGCGCGGACGAGTGATGGCGGGCATGACCGGCGGGCGCGGGGCCGCTCAGCGGCTCCGGGGCGTGGTGACGAGGCAGTGCCCGCTGCCCGTCGCGAGCGCCCTGCCCGCCTCGCTCCAGATGCGCACCCGCCCGCTGATCAGCCCGTCGCCGGACACGTCGCTGTCGGCATCGCTCAACAGCCACGCGCCCGCCGGCTCGCTGCCGTGGAAATAGACGGTCAGGTCCAGCGATGGCGCAAGATAGCGGGCCGCTTCCTCCAGCCGATGCCAATGACCCGGCCAGATGCCGAGGTCGATCAACAGCGCGGTCCGCATCGCATCGAAGAACAGGTCATCGGCCTGCCCCTCGTCCCACTGCGTAAACCGCATCCAGCGGCGCTGGTTGGGATGCTGCGCGGGCGGATCATCGTGGAGGCGGAACTCGACCGGGCGGCCCTCCAGGTTCTTCCAGAACTTGCCGGGCTGGATACCTCGCTCGGCGCTCAGCTCCTCCTGGTTGCGCAGCACCGCCGGGCGGGGAACGTCCGGCATCACGGGCTGGATCGGGGCGGACGGTTCGGCACGCCGGGTGGTCCAGACCTGAGACAGGAAGATCGGCTGCCCGTCCTGTGACAATGTGACCGCATAGAGTGCCGACGCGCCTTCCTTGAGCGGCGTGATCGAGATCTGGAGCTCGCCCGGCTGGGCCACGCGCACGAACTGGCCGGTCAGAGTTACGGGCCGGTGGCCGTCCAGCGCGCGTTCCCGCACGGCGCGCAGCGCGATGGCCGCAAGGTAGCCGCCGGCTGGCCCCCAGATTTCCCAGTCGCGATCAAGCGTGGCGACATAGCCATCGCCCGCCGCTCGTAGCGCGGTTGCCTCGATCAGCCCTGCCATGATGCGACGCCCTTCGCGGTACGCCGCATCATGCCATCAGCGCCAGAGCATCGCAGTCGATCGCCTGCGCACACCCGCCCCGCGCCATGGCAAGGAACATCGCGTCGCCGCGCTCGGTACGCTTGGTCGATGCCGAGGCGAAAACCGCGGTCGACACGCCGGACAGCAGCGTCAGGCGATAGTCACGATAAAGATCTTCATAATCATAGTCTTGCACGCCATAGCTGCGAAGATGATCGAGGTAATATTCCAGCAGGTGCCGCTCATGCCGGCGGCGATCCTCGATCGAGATGGCGAGGCCCATGAAATAGGCGACGTCGACGGCGCCCAGCCCGATCGCCGGCGATTGCCAGTCGAGCACCGCCAGCGGTACCTCACCGCCGCGCGCGTCGAACAGCATGTTGTCGAGCCGGAAATCGCCATGGGTCAGCGTGAAATTGCCCGGCTCCGGCGCCTTCGCGCTGGCGATCAAGGCGCCGTAGCGATCGCACACCGCCATATATTCCGGCTCCAGGATGCCGTCATAGCGGCGGTGGAACTCGGCAAGGCAGTCGGGAAACACGCTGATCACGAAATCGCGCGCGCCGCTGACGTTGAGGAAGGCATGGTCGCGCAGCGTCGCGTCGTTCCAGCGCGGCCCGTGCAGCGCCGCCGCCTGCTCCATCGCGCGTTCGGCATCGGCGATGTCGCAGCCGGTCAGCTGGTTGCCGGGCCGTGACGGCGTCAGATCCTCCAGCAGCAGGGCGAAGGTGCCGTCGGCCGGGTCATGCTCGGCCGTGATGCAGCCGGGCGAGCGGATCGCCACCGAATCCGCGATATGCCGGTAGAAGCCGACTTCGCGCTCATAGAGGCCGAAGCCCGCGCCGGTCTGCCGGCTGGTGGGATCAGCGCTGGCAAACTTGCCGACGAACGATCCGGGCGCCCCCTCGTCGCGGTCATAGCGCATTTCGAAGCGGATCGAATCGCCGAGCATGCCGACGCCGACCGGGGTCGCGGTGACATCGACGACGCTGGCCTCCCGCAACACGCCTGCCCCGCGCAGCCGCTTGGTCAGCCACGCAGCGTCGACGGCGCCTGCCTCTAGATCGGCGCTCATCAGCAGCCCCCGTCGCAGCGAATGACGCTGCCGGTGACGAAGCTTGACGCTGGGCTTGCGAGGTAGAGCGCGCTGGTCACGATCTCCTCCGGGCGGCCCGGGCGGCCAGCCGCGTTGTCGGCGGTTTCGCGCGCCTCCTCGGTCCAGGCCTTGGAAATGTCGGTCAGGAACGGCCCGGCGGCGATGCCGTTGATCCGGACCTTTGGCCCATATTCATGCGCCATGCTGACCACCATCGCGTTCAGCGCCGCCTTTGCCCCGGCATAGGGCACAACGCGCGGGGTGGGGCGCAGCGAGGCGATCGAGGAGGTCGCGAGGATCGCCCCGCCCTTCCCCTCCGCCATGCGATGAGCAACGTTGGCCATCAGCCGGAACGGGCCCTTGAAGTTCAGGCCGACGACGCTGTCGAACAACGCCTCCGACACCTCGTGGCTGGGGACCAGCGGCCCCATGCCGGCGTTGGCGACCAGGATGTCGAGCCTGCCGAACGCAGCCCATGCCTCGTCCGCAAGCCGGTCCATCTCGTCCCACTTCGCCGCATGCGCCGGGATCGCGACGGCGCGCCGGCCCTTCGCCTCCACCTCGGCAACCACCGCCTCGCAGGCGTCTGCCTTGCGGCTCGACACGATAATGTCTGCGCCGGCATCCGCGAAGGCGAGCGCCATCTGGCGCCCCAGCCCGCGCGAGCCACCGGTAATCAACGCAACCTTGCCCGACAGGTCGAACAACGGATGTGGTACGGCCATCCTCGTCTCCTAAGCGTCGCCGATCGTAAGCCGGCTGACTTAGGCGTGTTATGCCGATTGCGGCGGCGGCTGCAAGTGACGCGGGCAATGCCTATCTTGGCCGCGATGGGACGCGTGAAGCGGATGATGGGGTTGCGGGAGGCCGAGCGGCGGGTGGCTGCCAGCGGGCCCGAGCGATGCGCGCTGTGTGATCGGCCGCTGGGCGTGCGGACGGAGTGGCATCATGTCGTGCCGCGGAGCGAGGGTGGCACGCAGACCGCGCCGCTTCACCCGATCTGCCACCGCGCCATTCACGCCGCGGCGGACAATGCGACCTTGGCGCGGCTGGGTGATCTTGCCGCATTGAAAACCCTGCCAGCGATCACGCGGTTCCTGAAGTGGATCGCGCACAAGCCGGCCGACTTCCATGCGCCGACGCGGCGCGCGCGCTGACCCGCCGCGATCTCAGCCGGCGAGCAGCGAATCCCCGCGCACCAGCACCCGCAACGCGAGGCCCGCCTGCGCCGCACGATCCAGCGCGAGGCGCGTCGGTGCGGAAATGGTCGCCAGCAGGGGGCAGCGGGCGAGAACAGCCTTCTCCACCAGTTCGTAGGAACAGCGCGACGTCAGCAGCGCGAAGCCGCCGTTCCAGGTGAGGCCCGCCCGGGCACCGGCGCCGATCAGCTTGTCGAAGGCATTGTGCCGGCCGACATCCTCGCGAACCATCAGGATCGTGCCGTCGGCGCTGCACCACGCCGCCGCATGCACCCCGCCGGTAGCGGCATTCAGCGGCTGGTGCGCGGCGATGGCATGATAAGCGCGGAAGATCGCCGCATCCTCCCCCGCCCAGCGCGCGGCCGGGGGCAGCGGCCGCATCGCCTGTTCCATCGTCGCGATGCCGCACAGGCCGCAGGAGGCGTCCGACGCGCGATGGCGCACGCGATCATTGACCCGCTGCGCGACGCGCCGGGCGAGCGTCAGCCGCACGACGACGCCGCCCCCGGCCTCGTGAACGTCGATCGCGCGGACATCCTCCGGCGTGTCGATCAACCGCTCGGTGAGGGCGAAGCCGACGGCCAGATCCTCGAGCGCGTCCGGTGTCGCCATCAGCACGGCATAGCCGATGCCGTTGCATTCGATCGCGATCGGCCGTTCTTCCGGCACCGGGCGCGTGGCCGCTGATTGCGCCCCATCAGCGACGATCAGGCGAAACGGCCGCGCGGCGGCGGTACGATCATCGAGCAGCTGCGTCATGAGATTACCCTGCGCCCGCCCCGGGGGCGGGGCAAGGCATGAGGCTCAGCCGGCAAGTTCCTCCTCCAGCGCGGACAGGAGCGCGCGGTTGAAGGCCGGGATATCATCCGGCTTGCGGCTGGTGATCAGGTTCTCGTCGATCACGACTTCCTCGTCGACGACATCGCCGCCGGCATTCTCCAGGTCGGTGCGCACCGATGGCCAGCTGGTCACGCGGCGCCCCTCGACCACGTCAGCCTCGACCAGCAGCCAGGGCGCGTGACAGATGGCGGCGACGATCTTGTTGTCGTCCATGAATTCGCCAACGATCGACACGGCACGATCGTTCATCCGCATCGTGTCGGGATTGCCGACGCCGCCGGGCAGCAGCAGCGCGTCGAATTCCTCCGTATCGACCTGATCCAGCGTCAGATCCGGCGTGATGGTGCGCGTGGGATCCTTGTCACCCTTCACACCCTGGATCGGATCGGTCTTGATCGAGGCCAGCGTCACCTGTGCGCCGGCATCCAGCAGCGCCTGACGCGGTTCGAACAGCTCGGAATCCTCGAAGCCATCGGTTGCCAGGATAAGGACGCGGGCACGCGAAAGATCGGCCATAGGGGGTAGCTCCTGTCTCGGGGGATTGCCCTTCACAACCCGCCGGCGGGACCGCCGTTCCGGAACCGTGCGATAGCCCGCGCATTTCCTGTGCCACGCGGAGGTCTTTCCAGTGGCATCGACGACAATCGTTTATCACGACGATGAGGAACCCGGGATCACCCGGCGCAAGATGCGGCATGGCTGGGGATATTTCGACCCCGATGGTGCCCGCATCACCGATCGCGAGGAGATCGACCGGCTGAACAGCATCGGCCTGCCCCCCGCCTATCGCGACGCGTGGTTCTGCCCCGACCCGATGGGCCATATCCAGGCCGTCGGATGGGACGAGAAGGGCCGCAAGCAATATCGCTACCATCCCGAATTCCGCGCCGCGCGCGAGGATGAGAAATATAATCTGTGCGCGGCATTCGGGCGCGGCCTTCCGCGACTGCGCGAGCGGGTCGAGCAGGACCTGAAGAGCCGCCGGCACAGCAAGGAGAAGACGATCGCCGCGATCGTCAAGCTGCTCGACACCGCGCACCTGCGGATCGGGAACGAGACCTATGCGAAGAGCAACAAGAGCTTCGGCGTGACGACGCTGCGTGATCGTCATGCCCGGATCAAGGGCAGCACGCTGCGCCTGCAATATCGCGCAAAGTCGGGAAAGATGCGCACGCTGACGATCACCGACGGCAGCCTCGCCCGCTTCGTCAAGAAGTGCCAGGACCTGCCCGGGCAGAAGCTGTTCCAATATGTCGACGCGGACGGCGAGCCCCGTCCGGTCACCTCCTGCGACGTCAACGCCTATATCAAGGAAGCGATGAAGGGGGATTTCACCGCCAAGCATTTCCGCACCTGGGGCGCCAGCGTCATCGCGTTCGAGACGCTGGCGCAGGCGGACAAGGACATCAGCCTCAAGACGCTTCTCGCCCCCGTCACGGAGAAGCTGGGCAACACGCCGGCGATCGCGCGCAAATCCTATGTCCACCCGGCGCTGATCGCGCTGATCAAGGATGGGCAGGAGGCGTTCCGCGCCGCGCTGCACCTGCCGCGCTCGACCCGCTGGCTCAGCCGCGCCGAACGCGGCTTGATCGCCTTCCTTGAAACGGGTGAGAACGGCAGCGCGCAGCAAGCCGCCTGATTGAACCAGAAGGTCATAATGACAGCAAAGAAAACCGAGGCGTCGTTACCGAAGATTTCCTCGGAAGAGGTCGAGCGGCAGATCTCCACCTTTTCCTTCACCAGTATCGACTGGATCAAGGATCATTGGCTGCAGATCACGATTGCCGCCGCCATTGGCGCCGGCATCGTTCTTGCCCTGCTGTGGCTGCGCAACCTGGGGCCACGCCTCGCCCGACGATCGACGTCGGGCGCCGGCTGGTCCGCGATCATCGGCCGGGTGATCGCGCGCACGAGCACCTTCTTCATCGTCATGGTCGCCGCCCGCCTCGTCGTCGGCTATGCGGACCCGCCCGAGATCGTCGCCCGGACGATCCACTTCCTCTTCACCGTGGCGGCCGTTTTCCAGGCAGCGATCTGGGCCCGCGAGCTGATCCTGGGCGCCATCGAGCACCGTACGCGCGCGGAGAATTACTCCGGCGAGGCGCTGATGAACGCGATGGGGCTGATCCGCCTCCTCGTGACCATCGTGGTCTTTGCGATCGCGCTGGTGGTTGTCCTCGACAACCTTGGCGTCAACGTGACGGGTCTCGTCGCTGGCCTTGGCGTCGGCGGCATCGCCATCGGTCTGGCGGCGCAGGGCATCTTCGCCGATCTGTTCGCGGCGCTGGCGATCATCTTCGACCGCCCGTTCCGTCGCGGCGATTCCATCACCTACGATTCAAGCTCGGGCACGGTCGAGGAGATCGGGCTGAAGTCGACCCGCATACGCGGCGTCAATGGCGAGCAGCGGATCATCTCCAACCGCAACCTGCTCGACAAGGAGATCATCAACAATTCGCAGCGGGAGCGCCGCCGCACGAAGCTGGCAATCGGTGTCGCCTATGAGACCGACCGCGACGTGCTCCAGCGTCTGCCGGAGATCTTCAAGGAAGTGGTCGAGGAACAGGGCCTGGCGTTCGTGCGCGCCGGTTTCGTCTCGTTCGGCGCCTCCTCGCTCGACTATGAGTTGGAGTTTGAATCGCCGTCAGCCGACTATCAGGAGGCATATGACGGGCGGCATAATGTCGGCATGGCGCTGTATCGCCGGCTGGATCAGGAGGGAGCCTCGATCCCCTATCCGACGCAGACCACCTATACCGCCGCGCCCGACGGGCGGCTCATCATGCCCTTCCCCGACGTCCAGCCGATCCGCGACGTGACGACGCAGGGCCATGGCGACGCGGAACGAGCGAGCGGGAAGCGCAGCAACATCGTCTGAGGACGACTGACCGCTGGATTGAGACGGAAAGAGGGCACCATGCGAGCGGCATGGTGCCTTTTTTCTTAGCGCTGCTTGGCGAACAGGCTCGACATGAAAACGCCGGCCGCATCGCTCAGCGCGTCGACCACGCGGCTGGGATCAACCGTGGTGCCTGCGGTACCGGGAGCGCCGGCAGCGCCAGCGTCCGCCCCGGGCGCATTGTCCGCGCCGGTCGCCTGGTCCGTGGCGGCGGCGCGCTGATCATTCTTGCAGCCATGCTCGCGCGCCTGCCGTGCCGCGACGGCCGCAGCGGCGGTCGCTGCCATGGCAAGGCCGGAGGCGATCGCCTGGCGACCGGCCGGGGTGCTCGCCTTCTCGATCAATGCTTCACCGGCACGACGTGCTTCCTTGGGCACCTTGATCCCGCCGATTTCCTTGGGGATCCGAAAGCCCTTCTTGTCCTTCTTCGCCATACCGTCCTGTCCGCTGGTGTTTCGGCAACATAATACACCAACGAACTTGTTCAATAGTCACGCACCTTGCCGCGGCCGGCCTTTACCGCGCTGCGCCCCTTCTTGGCGTCGACGCGGCGCGCCTTGGCCGCGCGTGACGGCTTCGTCTTCACGCGCCGCGCCTCGCGCTCCTCCGCCTTTTCCAGCAATTCGGCGAGGCGGGCGCGCGCGTCGGCGCGGTTGGCCTCCTGCGTACGGTAGCGCCGCGCGGTGAGAACGAGCGTTCCGGCGGCGGTCAGCCGCGATCCCGCCAGCAGCTTCAGCCGGCGAAACGTCTCGGGATGCAGCCCTAGCCGATAGACGTCGACGCGCAGCTGGCACGCCGTCGCGACCTTGTTGACGTTCTGCCCGCCCGGCCCGGTGGCGGCGAGGAAGCGCTCCTCCAACGCCTCCTCCGGCACATCAACCATCGAAGCCGATCTCGGCAAAGCGCGCCGGCCATGGCGCCTGCGCCGCCGCATCCGGCTTGCCGGGGCGCGGCACGACCAGTTCCGCGGCGTGGAGCATCATGCCCGCGGGATGCGCCGTGCCGTACACCGGGTCACCCAGCACCGGCACGCCGAGCCCCTCCAGCGCGTGCACGCGGATCTGATGGGTGCGCCCGGTCGCGGGATGAAGCTCGACCAGCGCCTTGCCGTCCTTCTCACCCAGCAGGCGCCAGCGCGTGCGCGCTGCCTTGCCGGCCGGATCGCCTGTCATGCGCCAGCCGCGCTCGGCCGACGAGATCTTGACCAGCGGCAAGTCAATTTCCCCCTCCTCACCCTGCGGCACGCCGTCGAGGATGGCGACGTAGCGCTTGCGCACCGTCCCCGCCTCGAACGCCTGCTGCAATCGCGCGTGCGCCTTCGGATTGCGCGACAGGAGCAGGCAGCCGCTGGTGTCGCGATCCAGCCGGTGCACCGCGCGCGGCCAGCGGCGAAACCCGAAGGTGAGGTTCGCCAGATGGTTTTCCAGGCTGATGCCCCCGGCGCGCGGGGGATCGACCGGCAGCCCCGCCGGTTTGTCGATGATCAACGCCTCGCCATCGAGGAACAATACCCGTTCATTCAGCATGAGACTGCCCTTGCCATCGCGACCGCGCGGAGGCCAGAGAGAGACACGGATGCAACCACACCTTCCTCTTTCTCTCGCCGCGATCGCACTTGTCGCCGGTGGGCCGGCGCAGGCGCAATTGTGCAATGGCGTCAGTATCACCAAAAGCCCGGACGGCCGCGCGCTCGGCCACTTTCCCTATGGCGATGCTGCTCCCGACGCACTGATGGCGGTACCGCCGTCGATGGCGATCGGCGCATGCCGGTTGCGGCCCGAAGCCGCCGCCGCGCTGCAGCGCCTGCTGACCGCTGCGGCCGGCGACCCGGCGGTGCAGGGCCGGCTCTACGCCTTCTCCTGCCATCGCTCGCTCGTTCACCAGCAATGGACCTTTTGCCGGACGCGCGAAAGCGCCACTGGCGTCGATCGCGCCATCTCCGCCGCGCCGCCCGGACACAGCGAACATGGCACCGGCTATGCCGTGGATTTCACCGTGCGCCCGGCCGACGGCTGTCCCGATGCCGAGGCGTGCATGGCGGCCAAGCCCGCGTTTCGCTGGCTCACCGCCAATGCTCCCCGCTTCGGCTTCGAACTGTCCTTCCCCACCAGCAACAAGCAGGGCGTGAAATGGGAGCCGTGGCATTGGCGCTGGGTGGGAACGTCGAGCGCAGAGCCTGGCGCTGCGCGCGCGCGCTTCCTGTTCGCCAAGGCGCGCGCGGCCTTTCCCGCCAATCCGGCGATCGACCCGGTGTTGCCGCGCGTCGTACCCCCGGTGGTGGTGCGGACGATCGAGCAGGCGCCCGCTGACGAGAAGGGCAAGAAAAAGCGGCGCCGCAAGGAGCGACGCCGCGACTGATGTCTTCCCCCCGCACGCCAAGGATCGTGCAGGAGGGAAGCTCGTGGTCAGGCCTTCAGCTTGGCCGCAACCTCGGCAATGCGCTTGCCCTGGTAGCGCGCGCCGCCCAGGTCGATGTCGCTCGGCTGGCGGCTGCCGTCACCGGCGGCCAGCGTCGTCGCGCCATAGGGCGAACCACCGTGGATCGCCTCCATGTTCATCTGCGCCTGATAGCCATAGTCGAGACCGACCACCGTCATGCCGAAGTGCAGCAGGTTGGTGATGATCGAGAACAGGGTGACTTCCTGACCGCCATGCTGGGTTGCCGTGGAGGTGAAGGCGCCGCCAACCTTGCCGTTCAGCGCGCCCCTCGCCCACAGGCCGCCGGCCTGGTCGAGGAACGCGGCCATCTGGCTCGGCATGCGGCCAAAGCGGGTCGGCGCGCCAATGATGATCGCGTCATAGTCGGCGAGCGCGTTCACGCCCTCGATCTCGGGATGCGAGGTATCGACCTGGAAGCCTGCGGCCTCCGCCACCTCCCTGGGGGCAGTCTCCGGCACGCGGCGCACGTCGACCGTGACGCCCGCCTCGCGCGCACCCTCGGCCACGGCGTCCGCCATCTTCGCGAGGTGGCCGTAGGACGAATAATATAGCACCAGAACCTTGGTCATCGTGATTGCTCCTTGCTCCCTTTCCGCGCCGGAAAGGCGTTTGATTTGCCGGGCCAGGGGCCCGATTGGCTGTAGAACGACCTATTGCGGCCGGCTGGCCCGGCTATTCGGCGTCGACCAGCACCAGTTCGGCATCCTCGCGGGCGACGATCTCGTACGTGCCGCCGCCGAGCGCCGCGCCGTCACGCGCGTCGAACGGCTCACCGTCGATGGTGATCGCGCCGCGCGCCGCCACCAGATAGGCGTGGCGCCCCTCACCCACCGTATAGGTCACCTGCTCGCCGGCGTTCAGCGTCGCGCCCATGACGCGGGCGTCGGCACGGATCGGCAGCGCGTCGGCATCCTCGGCAAAGCCGCTGGCGAGCGTGACGAACCGGCCGGAGCGGTCGCCCTTGGGAAAGGGCTTTGCGCCCCAGCTGGGGCTGCCGCCGGTCGAGCGCGGCTCGATCCAGATCTGGAACAGCGTGGTCGGCTCATTCTCCAGATTATATTCCGCGTGGCGCACGCCGGAGCCCGCGCTCATCACCTGGACGTCGCCGGCGCCGGTGCGGCCGGCATTGCCCATCGAATCCTGATGCGTGATCGCGCCGCTGCGGACGTAGGTGATGATCTCCATGTCGCGGTGCGGATGCGGCGGGAAGCCGGTCTGCGGCGCGATCGTGTCATCGTTCCACACCCGGATCGCGCCCCACCCCATGCGCGCGGGATCGTAGTAGTTGGCGAAGCTGAAGTGATGCCGGGCGTCGAGCCAGCCGTGGTCGGCATGGCCAAGCGATGCAAAGGGCCGGCGTTCGATGCGGGTGCGGATGTCGGTCATGAGAACCTCCGAAGTGTTGCTGCGGAGATAGGATCAACCCTGCATCGCGAAAACAGAAACGATTGAAACGTATTGTTTCCGTCATGAGGTTGAGGCTATGCGGGGTGACGTTCTTTGGAGACGCCACAGATGCGCTTACCCGACCTCGAAGCCTGGGCGATTTTCGCCACCGTGGCCGAACACCGGTCCTTCACCGGAGCAGCCGAGACCCTGGGGCTCAGCAAGGCCACGGTGTCGAAGGCGATCGCGCGGCTGGAAAGTGATCTGGGCCAGTCGTTGTTCCACCGCACCTCGCGCCGCTTGGCGCTGACCGAGGCGGGCCGCCCGCTCGCCGAACGTGCCGCGATGATCCTGGCATCGGCACATGCGGCGGAAGAGGCGGCACGTGACGCGGCGCGCACACCGGTAGGCCGGGTCCGTCTGGCCGCGCCGATGACCTTCGGCGTCAGCAATGTCGCCCCCCTGCTGGCCGATTTCCTGAGCGCACACCCGGGGATCGAGGTGGAGCTGCACCTCTCCGACGCGCGGGTCGATATCGTCGCGGAAGGGTTTGACGTGGCATTGCGCATTGCCGAACTGCCCGACAGCTCGCTGCGGGCGCGGCGGCTGTGCTCGATCCAATCCTATCTGGTCGCAGCGCCCGCCTATCTCCAGCGGCGGGGCACTCCGACCCATCCGGGCCAATTGGGGGAGCATGAACTGCTCGGCTACACCAATTTGTCCGGGCCCTGGCGATTCCGCGGTCCCGGCGGTGCCGAAGTATCGGTGAAGGCGCAGGGGCCGCTGGCCGCGAACAGCGGCGAGGCGCTGATCCCTGCGCTGGTCGCCGGGCTCGGCATCGCACGCCTGCCCGCCTTCATCCTGGGCGACACGATGGAGACCGGGCAGGTGATGGAAATCCTGCCCGACTGGCGCCCCGCCCCGGTCGGCCTCCACCTCCTCACCCCGCCAAGCCCGTTGCGCCCCGCCCGGGTCGAAGCCTTGATCGCGTTCCTGGGCGAGCGCCTGCGCGATTGAGGCCGCTCAGAAGGCGGCCGACAGCGTGAAGCCCCAGGTGCGCGGGTCGCCCGGCTGGCCGACGATCAGCCCGGTCGAGCCCGACTGGGTGGCGAGCAGCTCGTAATAATCTTCGTCAAAGGCATTACGCAGCCAGGCGAACAGGTTCAGCCCGTCGTCCGTCTTGAACCCGAGGCGGAAGTTGGACAGCGCATAGCCATCGACCCAGGTATAAGCGGATGGCGAGGGATTGGACGAGAAGCGGGAGCGATAGCTGCCGTCATAGCCGATATAGACCTGCCCCTCGCGGCCGGCGATCGACGTCGGGATGCCGTATTCCGCGCCATAGCTGAACGCCCATTTGGACACGCCCGGCAGTACCTGGCCGGAAATGTCGCACGACGGCGGGCTGATCGCACCGGGCACGCCGGCGGGACCTGGCCGCTGCCCCGGCGCCGCGGCGGGGCCGCCGGACAATTCGGGCGGGCACGGCGCATCGACGAAGCGGACATATTTGGCGTCGGTATAGGCGCCGTTGATGTAGAGGTTCAGGCCGCTCACCGGCCGGAACGCGCTGTCCACCTCGATCCCGCGCGTGCGCACCTTGCCCGCATTGGCGAGATAGCCGCGCAGCACGCCGACCTGCTGGTTGTTCACCGTCGCCTGATAATCATCGATCTCGGTCCAGAAGGCGGCGACATTGACGGTGGCGCGGCGATCCCAGAACTGGGTCTTCAGCCCCAGCTCGAAATGATTGACCGTTTCCGGATCGATCGTCTGAACCGCCAGGATCGGATTGTTGGCCGCGTCGAGCGGCGGGCCCGACAGGTTGATCCCGCCCGATTTGTAGCTGTGCGCGTAGGTCGCGTAATAATGGATGTTGGAGGTGATGTCGTACGACACGGTGATGTCGCCCGAGATGTTCCAATTGTCGAATTGCGGCTGGTAGCTCTGCGGTGACAGGACGCCGCGCTGGTCGTTGGTCAGCACCGCGCTGCCGCTGCCGTTGGTGACGACGGCGACATAATCGCCCTCCTTCTTGTCGTAATTGACGCGAAGGCCCGGCGCTATTTCCAGCCGATCGGTAGGCCGCCACGTCAATTTGCCGAACAGCGCGGCCGACGTGTTCTTGAACCCGATCGTGTTGCGCGAGGTCAGCCCGTTCAGCACCGCCGGGTTGCAGGCGGCGCTCGTCGGGGTGGCGCAGCCATTGGGGCCGAAGGGCGGATTGCCGGGATTGAGCAGGAAGCGGCTGGCCGCCGACCCTTGTGACTGAAGCCCCTGCGTGTCGATCGTCTGGTAGAAGTAAAATGCGCCCACCGTATAATCGACCGGCCCCTTCGTATCCGAGGCGTAGCGGATCTCCTGCGTGAACTGGCTCTGCTGCGACGGGTTGGCCGAAACAGGGGTGATCGGCAGCCCGATGAAGTCGCGGTCGTTGGATGGGTTCCAGTGCCAGAAGCGCCACGCGGTGACCGAGGTCAGCGTGCCCGAGCCGAGCGTCCAATTGGCCAGCGCCGATGCGCCGCCAAGCTCCTGCTCGGCGCGCAGATCGGTATCGACGTCGGTCAATCGGTCAAAGGCGTTGGTCGACGGCGGCGCATAGCCGAAGGCGGCGGAGAGGGCGGCGAACTGCCGGCTGACCGGGCGCTGCGTCGTCCCTACCCGCGCATAATATTGCACGCAGCAATTGGGGTTCTGGCGGTTGTAGTCGGCGAACAAGGTGACATCGAGGTCAGGGCTGGCGCGAAACAGCATCTGGCCGCGCAGCCCGACATTGTCCTGGCTGTTCTGCCATTCGCGCTGGAGCGTGTTGTACACCGTGCCGCGCCGCGTGGTGATCGAGCCGGAGATGCGGGCGGCGACCACATCGGCGACGATCGGCCCGGACACCGAGAACTTGCCCTGGAAGAATTCGTAATTGCCGCCGCTCACCTCGACCCGGGCCTCGGGATCGAAGCTGGGCCGCCGGGTCGTGATGTTGATCGCGCCGGCGGTCGTGTTCTTGCCGTACAGCGTCCCCTGCGGGCCGCGCAGGATCTCGATCCGTTCGGTGTCGGTGAAGTCGAACGTCGCAGAGGCGATGCGGCTGTAATAGACCTGGTCGACATAGATGCCGACGCCCTGCTCGATCCCGTCGTTGGTCAGGCCGAACGGCGCGCCGAGCCCGCGGATGTTGGCCGCCGAGTTGCGCGGATTGGTCGAATAGAATTGCAGCGTGGGCTGAAGCTGGGTCAGGCGATTGACGTTATAGGCGCCCGTTTCCGCCAACGCCTCACCCCCGATCACCGACATGGCGATTGGCACGCTTTGCACCGTTTCGGCGCGGCGCCGCGCGGTGACCACGATGTCGCCGCCGCCCTGCTGCGCGGGGCCGAGCCGCCCCGCCGCCCCCGTCTCCGTCTCCGGCACTGATGCAGGGTCCTGATCCGCGGCCGGCGCCGGTGACTGTCCCTGTGCCGTTTGCGTCACGCTTTCGGATGGAGAAGCGGCCGGAGCGGCCAACAGGATGGCAAGCGTAATCGACATCGACATCGTCCCCTGAACTGTTGATGCAACGTCCATCAACAAAGTGGGGATTGCAATACCCGATCAACTTAGAGGGATTTTGAGAGGCCTCTTGAAATATGTCTTGACCTTACCAGATTTCCTCCGTGCGGCGCCGATGCCGGGCCGTACAGACGGTGGCGCGACGCTGGTCGTGCGCCTCCGCTTTCAACTCGCTCATTGGAGGAATTGAAGATGCGTCTTGACCTTACCCCCTACCGCCGTTCGACCATCGGCTTCGACCGGCTGTTTGACTTGATCGAAACCAACGCCCGCAATGCGAGCGACAATTATCCCCCCTTCAACCTCGAGCGCGTCGCTGATGATCGCTACCGGATCACGCTTGCCGTGGCCGGCTTCTCTCGCGACGAGATCGAGATCACGGCACAGCAGAACCTGCTGCTGGTGTCCGGCAAGAAGGACGACAAGGCCACTGGCCCGAACTTCCTCCATGTCGGCATTGCCACCCGCAGCTTCGAACGCCGGTTCGAACTGGCGGACTTCGTCTTTGTCGAGGACGCTCGGCTGAACGACGGTCTGCTGGTGATCGACCTGGTGCGCGAAGTGCCTGAGGCGATGAAGCCCAAGAGCATCGCCATCAAGACCGGCCAGAAGCCGACGGTCGTCGAGGACAAGTCCGGCGAGACCGCGCAGGCTGCGTAACTGTTCGGCGCCTCTTTGCTCCCTTTCGAGGCGTCGTGGGGCGTCCGGGCCAATCGGCTCGGGCGCCTTCGCTTTGTCGGGATCACGTGGCGCGCGTCGCTTGCGCTCAATCCAGCGGCGCGGCCCAGTGTTGCGGCAGCGCCATGGCGAGCGCGGCAACGTGCATTGCGTGTACGATCGCGCCGCTGCGCGCCTGCGCGATTACCTCCGCCACCGGCCTGATCGACAGGCGTAGCCGCTCGGTCGGCTCGTCCACCGGTTCGGCCAGCCGGCGAACGCCCGTGGCGAGAACGGTGTGGCAGCGGTTCGTCTGAGTCGCGGGATTGGGCGCGAGCGTCGCGGCCAGCCGCCACGCGCCGCCGCCAAAGCCGGTTTCCTCCAGCAATTCGCGCTGGCCAGCGGCGATCGGGTCCGCGTCCTCGGGATCGATCGCGCCGGTCGGCAGCTCGCGCGAGGTGACGCCCCAGCCGTGGCGATATTGATCGACCAGCAGCAGGTCGCCCGCCTCGTCCAGCGCGACCACGATCACCCAATCGGGATATTCGGTGACGAAGAAGGGCGCGATCCGCACCCCCTCCGCCGTCACGCAATCATCGGCGCGCACCCGCAGCCAGCGGTCATCGACCACCAGCCGCGATGCCTCGACCCGCCATGCCGGCAGGTCGCCCTCGCGCGTGTCAGACAAGCCGGCTCTGCTTGACCGCCGCGGCGATGAAGCTGGCGAACAGCGGATGCGGATCGAACGGCTTGGACTTCAGCTCCGGGTGGAACTGGACGCCGACGAACCAGGGGTGGTCGGGCCGCTCGACGATCTCGGGCAAGGTGCCGTCGGGCGACATGCCGGAGAACACCAGGCCGCCCTTTTCCAGCGGTTCCTTATACGCCGTGTTCACTTCGTAACGGTGGCGGTGACGCTCGTAGATCGTCGTGTCGCCATAGATGGAGGCGACGACGCTGTTGCCGGCGAGCTTCGCCTCATAGGCGCCAAGCCGCATCGTGCCGCCCAGATCGCCCTCGGCCTCGCGCTTCTCCAGCCCGTCGCGGCCCATCCATTCGGTGATCAGGCCAACCACCGGCTCGGTCGTGGGGCCGAATTCGGTCGAGGATGCTTCCTTGATCCCGGCCAGATCGCGCGCGCCCTCGACGCACGCCATCTGCATGCCGAAGCAGATGCCGAAATAGGGAATCTCGCGCTCGCGAGCGAAGCGCACGCTGGCGATCTTGCCTTCCGCGCCGCGCTCACCGAAGGCGCCGGGCACCAGGATCGCGTCGCACGGCTCGAGCTGCGCGGCGATTTCCGCGTCGTCATTCTCGAACAGCTCGGCGTCGATCCAGTTGATGTTGACCTTCACCCGGTTGGCGATGCCGCCATGGACCAGCGCCTCGTTAAGCGACTTGTACGCATCCTGCAGGCCGACATATTTGCCGACCACGCCGATGGTGACTTCGCCTTCCGGATTGGTCAGGCGATCGACAATCTCGGTCCAGCGCGACAGGTCCGGCGCGGAGGACGGGGTGATGCCGAAGGCGCGGAGCACCTCGGTATCCAGCCCCTCGCCATGATATTGCAGCGGCACGGCATAGATGCTCTTCGCATCGAGCGCCGGGATGACCGCGGTTTCGGGCACGTTGCAGAACAGCGCGATCTTGGCGCGATCCGACGGCGGCAGCGGCTTTTCACAGCGGCAGACCAGAACGTCGGGCTGCACGCCCAGCGCCGCGAGCTCGCGCACCGAATGCTGCGTCGGCTTCGTCTTCAGCTCTCCGGCGGCGGCGATGTATGGCACCAGCGTGACATGGACGCTGATCGCATTGCCGCGGCCAACCTCGTTCTTCAGCTGGCGAATCGCCTCGATGAACGGCAGCGACTCGATGTCGCCGACCGTACCGCCGATTTCGCACAGCACGAAATCGAGGTCGTCGGTCTGGTCCTTGGCGAATGCCTTGATCGCATCGGTGACGTGCGGGATCACCTGCACCGTTGCACCCAGATAATCGCCGCGACGCTCGCGCGCGATGATCTGCTGATAGATGCGGCCGGACGTAACGTTGTCGCTCTGCCGCGCCGCGACGCCGGTAAAGCGTTCATAATGGCCAAGATCGAGGTCGGTCTCCGCCCCGTCGTCGGTGACGTACACCTCGCCATGCTGGTACGGGCTCATCGTGCCCGGATCGACGTTCAGATAGGGATCGAACTTGCGGATCCGCACGCGATAGCCGCGCGCCTGAAGCAATGCGGCGAGGCTCGCCGCCATGAGACCCTTGCCGAGCGAGGAGACCACGCCGCCGGTGATGAAAATAAACCGCGCCATGGGGATATCGACTTAGCCTCGAACAAACATGGGGGACAAGCGCCCGCTTTCACGGACGCGATGAAATTCCGGCGAACCGGGGGGATCAGCGGGCGAGCGGAACGCCGTTGTCGGCCGGGGCCGTCTGGTTCGCCGCCGCTGCCGCCGCCGCGGCTTCTGCCGCCGACAGGCCGGCATCACCCTCGGGCTGCGGCGCCGTCTGGCTGACCGGGGCACGCCGCTCGAGCGAGGTGTCGACGCTGGTGCCGCCACGCGTTGCCGCCAGCACCGCCAGCGCGATCGACATCAGCACGAAAAGCGCCGCGAGCACCGAAGTCGCCCGCGTCAGGAAATCCGCCGCGCCGCGCGCCGACATCAGGCCCGACGGGCTACCGCCGGTCGTCAGGCCGCCACCTTCCGATCGCTGCATCAGAATCACCGTCACGAGGGCGGCGGCAATGATCGCCTGAACGACGAGAAGGAAGGTGAACATGTCGAATCCGATGTTGTGCCGGCGCTGGCTGGCCGATGCGCGCACATAGGCGCGGCGGGCCGCGCGATCAACCATTGCCGGATTTCGTGACAGTACTGAAACCAGCCGCGCAGGCAGACGTTATCTGTCGCGAACGGCGCGCATAAGCCGCCTGGTATCCGGATGACGCATTGTGGCAGTTCTCGCGAATTCCGAATTGAGCTCCTGGATGAACACCCTGGTGGACTATGTCCGCTCGGGGGAGCCTGACCTGACCAACCGCCAGATGGCGCTTCTGCTGGTCGTTTATCTGAAACCGGGCCCGCATACGGTGCGCGGCCTGGCCCGGATCTTAAACGTGTCGAAGCCGGTCGTCACTCGCGCCTTGAACAGACTTGGCGCGCTCGGCTATCTGCGCCGCCAACGCGACGACAGCGACAAGCGCAACATCTTTGTCGCACGCACATCCGAAGGGGCAAATTTTCTTGAGGAGTTCGGCCAGTTTCTCGGCGACGGCGATGAGCCAGTCCCCAGCCGCGCCAGCGCAACCGCAGGTGCCAGCGCGTAGATCGTTCGCGCTGGTCGGCCGTTCGCGCACGCTTGATCCGACTCGTTTTGCCGTGCGCAGCGACCTTGCCGACGTGCGGCTCGCCGATCAGGTATTCGCCCCGCATTATGCCGCGCACCAGCCGCGCCGTGCCGCCGTTGCCGCCGATCTGCGCACTGCGCGCGCGGCCGATTCGGCTGTGCTCGCGACCCTCGCGCCAGGCGATGCGTTTGAACTGCTCGACGTCACCGGTGACACGGCATGGGGCATAGCCCCGGCGTCCGGCTTTGTCGGCTATGTTCCGGCCGCGGCGCTCGAGGAGCAGTCATGACTGCAACCGTTTACATCGATGGCGCGGTCGGCACGACGGGGCTTGAGATCCGTGAGCGGCTGGAAGGTCGCAGCGACATCAGGCTCGTCACCCTGAGCGAGGATCGGCGCAAGGACGTCGCCGCCCGGCGCGAAGCGATCAACGACGCCGATGCCGTGATCCTGTGCCTGCCCGATGAGGCGGCGAAGGAAGCGGTTACCTTGGTGGAGAACCCGCGCGTTCGCGTGATCGATGCGTCCAGCGCGCACCGCGTCGCCGACGGCTGGACCTATGGCTTCCCAGAGCTTGGCTTCGACGTTGCCGGCGCGCAGCGCGTGTCAAACCCGGGCTGCTACCCCACCGGCTTTCTCGCGCTCGTCACGCCGCTGGTGCGCGCCGGGCTGATCAAGTCGGACGCTGGCCTCGTCGTGCATGGCACGTCGGGCTATTCGGGCGGCGGCAAGGCGATGATCGCCGAGTTCGAGGCGGGCAATGGCTCGGCCCACCGCGCCTATGCGCTGCACCTCGGGCACAAGCATGTGCCGGAAATGACGCGCCACGCCGCGCTTGCCTGTGCGCCGATCTTCCTGCCGTCCGTCGCGAACATCCATCGCGGCATGGTGATCGAGGTGCCGATCCACGCGGCGCAGCTCGCCCCCGGCACCACGGTCGCGGCGATCCGCGACGCGCTGGCCGCCACCTTCGACGATACGCCGCTGGTGCGCGTGTCGACCGACGACGTGACCCTGATCCGGATCGAGGATGACGCGGGCACCGACCGCATGACGCTGCACGTGTTCGGCAGCCCGGCGGGGGATCAGTTCCGGCTCGTCGCCACGCTCGACAATCTCGGCAAGGGAGCGTCGGGCGCTGCGGTCCAGAACCTGAACCTGATGATCGGGGCCGACCCGCTGACCGGGCTGGTCTATTAAGCCGCGACCGGCATAAGTCGTCGCGCGTTCCCCAAGGGCGAACGCCGACAGCCAACAGGAGAAGCAAACATGCAGCGCAACCCGGTCGGGAAGCTATTGTTGTTTGGCGCGACGGGCGACCTGGCGCAGCGCATGCTGCTGCCCTCGCTCTACGGCCTCCACGCCGACAAGCTGCTGCCCGATGGGTTGACGATCACCGGCACCGCGCGGTCGGAGCATGACGACGACAGCTTCCGCGAGTTCGCGCGCAAGGCGCTGGACGAATTCGTGCCCAAGGATCGCTGCGATCCGGACACGATCGACACCTTCGTCGCGCGGCTGCAATACCAGCCACTCGATGCCACCGACACCGACCATTACGGCGCGCTGGCCAAGAAGGTCGGCGACGTGTCGGGCGGGCTCGCCATTTTCCTGTCGACCGCGCCGTCCCTGTTCGAGCAGGTGATCCGCGGGCTCGAAGGCGCGGGCCTTGCCGGCGAGACGGTGCGCATCGGGCTGGAAAAGCCGCTAGGCTATGACCTCGCCTCCAGCCGCGAGATCAACGACACCGTCGCCACCGCCTTCCCCGAGGAGCGGATTTTCCGCATCGACCATTATCTGGGCAAGGAAACCGTCCAGAACATCATGGCGCTGCGTTTCGGCAACTCCTTCTTCGAACCGGTGTGGAATGCGCGCGGGATCGACAACGTCCAAATCACCGTCAGCGAGACCGTCGGGCTGGAGGATCGCGCCAGCTATTACGATGGCGCGGGCGCGCTGCGCGACATGGTAGCAAACCATATCCTGCAGCTCGTCGCGCTGATCGCGATGGAGCCGCCGGCGCGATATGACGTGGCCGAGATCCGCGACGAAAAGGCCAAGGTGTTCCGATCGCTGCGCCAGCTGAAGCCGGAGGAGGTCCCGCAGAACAGCGTCATCGGCCAGTATCTGGGCGGCGCGATCAACGGCGAGATCGTCAAGGGATATGACGAGGAGCTGGGCAAGGATTCCAACACCGAGACGTTCGTCGCGCTGAAGGCGCATGTCGACAATTGGCGCTGGCAGGGTGTCCCCTTCTACCTGCGCACCGGCAAGCGCATGCCGACCCGGCGCAGCGAGATAGCGATCCAGTTCAAGCCGGTGCCGCATTCGATGTTCGCCGGTCGCGGCGGCCTGCTTCAGCCCAACATGCTGATCATCCGCCTGCAGCCGGAGGAATATATCCAGCTGCTGGTGATGGCGAAGGAGCCGGGGCTGGACCGCGAGGGCATCCGCCTGCGCGAAGTGCCGCTGAACCTCAGCCTCGATGCCGAATTCGCCGGCAAGCGCCGCCGCATCGCCTATGAACGCCTGCTGCTGGACCTGATCGAGGGCGACCAGACGCTGTTCGTCCGCCGTGACGAGGTGGAGGCGCAATGGACCTGGATCGACGCCATCCGCGAAGGGTGGAAGGCGAACGACATGAAGCCCAAACATTATGCCGCCGGCACCTGGGGGCCCGCCGCCTCGATCGCGCTGACCGAGCGTGACGGCGTGAGCTGGCAGGACGATTAACAAGCGGGGACCTTGCACGGTCCCTCGGCCGTTCGTCCCCCATCATCGGGGGCACGGTTCCAGAACAGGGTCCGCCCCGTGCGGAACAACGAAAGTGACATCATGAGCGACGAAATCGAATGGTGGGAATATGACGACGCGCAGGAGATGGCGGAGGCGGTAGCCGGCGACATCCAGTTCATCATCGAAAGCGCGATTGACGCGCGCGGCGCGGCCGTCGTCGCGCTGTCTGGCGGCAAGACCCCCATCCCGATCTACAAGAAGCTGGCGGAGGCGAAGCTCGACTGGAAGCGCGTGACGATCGTGCCGACCGACGAGCGCATCGTGCCGCTGGGCGATCCGCTCAGCAACGTGACGATGATCGGCAAGACCTTCATCCCGAAGGGCGCGCGCGTGATCCCGATCGTGCCGGGCGCGACGGACGACTACAAGGCCGCCGGCCGCTCGGCGGATGCGTTGATGCAGGACCTGCACTGGCCGCTCGACCTGTGCCTGCTGGGCGTGGGCGGTGACGGGCACACCGCGTCGATCTTCCCGGGCCCCGACTATGACGAGGCGCTGAACGGCCCGCGCGAACGCCGCGCGCTGGGCGTCATGCCCGATCCGCTGCCGCCGGAGGCGCCGGTCGCCCGCGTCACGCTGTCGCGCGCGGGAATCATCTCGGCCAAGGCGCTGATGATCGCGGTCACTGGGGCCAGCAAGCGCAAGGTGTTGGAAGACGCAATCGCACAGGGCGCCGGCTCGGCCTATCCGATCGGCCGCGTGCTGGCCGATGCGGAACTGCCGGTCGACATCCACTGGGCCGAATAGCGCCTGGCGGGCGCTGGCGCGTCATCAGGCTCGTGTGAACGGAAGTAGAGTGCAACAATGCCCCAGCTGAACGCCATCGTATCCGCCGTCACCGATCGCGTGATCGCGCGATCGCGTGACAGCCGGGCGCGCTATCTCGATCTCCTGCTGCGCGAGCGCGACCAGTGGATCGGTCGCCCCGCGCTTGGCTGCGCCAACCTCGCCCATGCCTATGCCGGAACGGAGGAGGACCGCCCCGCCATGCGCACGGGCGAGGGCATGAACATCGGCATCGTCACCGCCTATAACGACATGCTCTCGGCGCACGCCGTCTATTACCGTTATCCCGAGCAGATGAAGGTCTGGGCGCGCGAGGTCGGCGCGACGGCGCAGGTTGCGGGCGGCGTGCCGGCGATGTGCGATGGCGTGACCCAGGGCTATGCCGGCATGGAATTGTCGCTGTTCAGCCGCGACACGATCGCGCTGTCCACGGCGATCGCACTCAGCCATGGCACATTCGAGGGCGCGCTGCTGCTCGGCATCTGTGACAAGATCGTGCCCGGCCTGCTGATGGGCGCGCTTCGCTTTGGTCACCTCCCGATGCTGATGGTGCCGGGCGGCCCGATGCCGAGCGGCATTTCCAACAAGAGCAAGGCCGAGGTGCGCGAGCGGTTCGCGGTCGGCGAGGCGGATCGCGAGGAGCTGCTCGACAGCGAGATTGCCGCTTATCACACGCGCGGCACCTGCACCTTCTTCGGCACCGCCAACACGAACCAGATGATGATGGAGGTGATGGGCCTCCACGTTCCCAACGCCGCCTTCGTCAATCCGGGCACCAAGCTGCGTCAGGAGCTGACCCGCGCCGCCGTGCATCGCGTGGCCGGGCTTGGCTGGCGCGGCGAGGATTACCGCCCGATCGGCCATTGCGTCGACGAACGCGCGATTGTGAACGCCGCCGTGGGCCTGCTCGCCACCGGCGGTTCGACCAACCACCTGCTCCACCTGCCCGCCATCGCGCGCGCGGCCGGCATCGTCATCGACTGGGAGGACATGGACCGGCTGTCGAGCGAGGTGCCGCTGATCGCGCGCGTCTATCCCAATGGCGCCGCCGACGTGAACGGCTTCGAGGCGGCGGGCGGCATGGCGTTCGTGATCCGGGAGCTGCTCGCCAGCGGCCATCTGCATGGCGACATCCTGACCGCGGGCGGCACGTCGCTGGCCGATTATGCCGCCAAGCCCGTGCTGGAGGATGACCGGCTCGCCTGGCGCGATCCGGGGCCGAGCGGCGACGACACGATCCTGCGCACGCCGGACAAGCCCTTCTCCGCCGACGGCGGCATGCGCATCCTGGCGGGCAACATCGGCCGCGCCTGCATCAAGGTGTCGGCGGTCGACCCTGACCGCTTGATCGTCGAAGCGCCAGCCGCCGTCTTCTGCGACCAGGCAGCGGTGCTCGCCGCCTTCCAGCGTGGCGAACTGGACCGTGACGCGGTGGTGGTCGTCCGCTTCCAGGGGCCGCGCGCCAATGGCATGCCCGAATTGCACAAGCTGACCCCGCCGCTCGGCGTGCTGCAGAACAGGGGCTATCGCGTGGCGCTCGTCACTGACGGGCGCATGTCGGGCGCGTCGGGCAAGGTGCCCGCGGCGATCCATGTGTCGCCGGAGGCGCTGCCGGGGCTGAATGGTGTCAGCGGGCCGATCGCGCTGATCCGCGACGGCGACATCATCCGGGTCGACGCCGTGGCGGGAACGCTGGAGGCGCTGGTCGACCCCGCGGAGTGGGCCGCGCGCACCCCGGCCGAGGCGCCGCCCGCGGCCGACGGGTTCGGGCGCGAGCTGTTCGGCATGTTCCGCGGGCTGGCGGACGAAGCGGAAAAGGGCGCGTCCGCCGTGCTGGCATGTGCCGGGCTGTAAGCCGAAGCCGCGCGCGATGACCGCCGCGCGTCGATGACAGTGTTTTGCGTACGGCGGTGCCGCGCGGCTTGGGAGTTTGAATGATGGACATCGTTTCGGTCGATATCGGCGGCACGCATTCCCGCTTCGCCATCGCGGAAGTGGAAAACGGCCGCGTCGTGTCGCTGGGCGAGCCGATCACGCTGAAGACCGCCGAATATGCCAGCCTTCAGACCGCGTGGCAGATGTTCGAGAAGAAGCTGGACCGTCCGGTGCCGCGCGCCGCGGCGATCGCGGTGGCATCGCCCGTCACCGGCGACATCATCCGGCTGACCAACAACCCCTGGGTGATCCGCCCCTCGCTGATCCCCGAGCGGCTGAACGTCGACAGCTATACGATCATCAACGATTTCGGCGCGATCGGCCATGCCGTGGCGCAGCTTCCCGATGAGAATTTCGATCATCTGTGCGGCCCCGAAATCCCCCTCCCCTCCAGCGGCGTGACCACCGTCTGCGGCCCGGGCACCGGGCTGGGCGTGGCGCAGGTATTCAAGACCGGCGGCAGCTATCACGTGCTGCCGACGGAAGGGGGCCACATCGATTACGCCCCGCTGGACGATATCGAGGACGCGCTGCTCAAGCGGCTGCGGCGCAGCTACACGCGCGTGTCGGCCGAGCGGATCTGCGCCGGCCCGGCAATCGTCGCCATCTATGAAATGCTGGCCGAGATGGAAGGCCGCCCGGTGCGCATGCGCGACGACAAGGCGATCTGGACCGAGGCGCTGGAGGGCACCGATCCGATCGCGCTGGCGGCGCTCGACCGTTTCTGCCTCGCCCTGGGCGCGACGGCGGGTGACCTCGCGCTGGCGCATGGCGCCAACGGCGTGGTGATCGGCGGCGGCCTTGGCCTCAGGATCAAGGATCGGCTGCTGCGTTCCGGCTTTGCCCACCGCTTCGTCGCCAAGGGACGTTTCCAATCCATGATGAGCGGCATCCCGGTGAAGCTCGTCACCCATCCGCAGCCGGGCCTGTTCGGCGCCGCCGCTGCCTTTGCACAGGAACATACGGCATGAGCGAGATCGGCACCATCATGCGGACCAGCGCGGTGATCCCGGTGCTGGTCATCGACGACGCCGCCACCGCACGGCCGATGGCCGAGGCACTGGTCGCCGGCGGGCTGAAGGTTCTGGAGGTGACGATGCGCACCCCCGCCGCGCTCGATGCGATCCGCGAGATGAAGCAGGTGCCCGGCGCGATCGTCGGCGCCGGCACGGTGGTGACGAACGAACAGTTCGTTCAGGTGATCGATGCCGGCGCCGAATTCATCGTCGCGCCCGGCCTGACCGAGCGGCTGGCCGATCCGATCATCGCCAGCGGCGTGCCGTTCCTGCCGGGGGTGGCCACTGCGGGCGACATCATGCGCGGGCTCGACCTTGGCCTGACTCACTTCAAGTTCTTCCCCGCCGAGACATCGGGCGGGCTGAAGGCGCTGAAGGCGCTCGCCGCGCCCTTCTACCAATGCCACTTCTGCCCGACCGGCGGCATCACCGAGGAAAGCGCCCCGACTTGGCTCGGGTTCGATCGCGTGCTGTGCGTCGGCGGCAGCTGGGTCGCCAGCGGCACCCCGGCGGAGATCGAGGCCAAGGCCCGCGCCGCCGCCGCGCTGCGCGGCTGACGCCTGTCCCCTCCACGGGCCGCGCGCCATTGCGGTGCGCGACCGGGGCGGCATTCACGCCGCGGCGTCTGCCTCCGCGATCAGCTTGGTAAGCGGGCGCGCCGCCTGTTCCACCACCGGCGGCGCCTCGATCGCCTTGCCCGCGGTGTCGATCTTCAGCGCCTCGAAGCGGCGCGCCTGGGTCAGCACCTGCGATTCCAGGCTGCCGACGAACTGATTGTACGCCGTCATCGCGGTATCGAGGTTCTTGCCCAGCTTCGCGACATGGCCGCCCATCACCGACAGCCGCGCGTACAGGTCCTTCCCCAGCTGGGCGATCTCGCGCGCTTCCTTCGCCAGCATCTCCTGTCGCCACACCGCCGCGACGGTGCGCGAGATGGCGATGAGGTTGGTCGGCGTGGCGAGCAGCACCTTGCGATCGAAGGCATAGTCCCACAGCGACGGATCATGCTCCAGCGCGGCGGACAGGAAATGTTCGCCCGGCACGAACATCACCACATAGTCGGGCGCGTCGTCGAACTGGTTCCAATAGGCCTTGGCACCCAGACCGTTGACGTGCGCGCGCATCGCGGCGGCATGGGCGGTGAGGCCGGCGGTCCGCTCCGCCTCATCCACCGCGCCGAATGCATCCTGATAGGCGTTGAGCGACACCTTGGCGTCGATGACCAGCGACTTGCCGCCGGGGATCCGCACGATCACGTCAGGGCGGAAGCGCGCCCCTTCCGCGTCGGTCACCGACACTTCGGTCTGGAAATCGGCATGTTCGGAGAGGCCACAGCTTTCCAGCACGTTGCGTAGCTGCTGCTCGCCCCAGCGCCCGCGCGCCTTGGGGGCGTTGCGCAAGGCGTTGACCAGCCGCGCTGCCTCGCTGCGCACCGATTCCTGCCCGATGCGCATCTGTTCGATCTGGCCGCGAAGCTCGCCAAAGGCGTCGCGACGCTCGGCCTCGACCTTCGCCACGCCTTCCTCATAGCGTTGCAGCCGGTCGCTTACCGGTTGCAGCATCGCCTTCAGGTTCTGCCCGGCGGTTTCCTCTGACTCGCGGAAACGTTCGTTGGCGCGCTGAAGGAAGCGGTCCTGCGCCTCGGCGAGCAGCTTCTGCCCCACCTGTCCGAATTGCGCGGCGAGTGCGTCCTTTGCCTCGCGAAGCTCGGTCAGCCGCGCGTCGAAACCGCGCGCCTCCGCCTCCAGCCGGGCGATGTCGGCGCGTGCCGCATCGCGATCGTCGCGGATCACAGCGAGTTCCTGACGCAGCGCGTCAGCGGCCCGGGCGCGCTCCTCCGCGCCGGCCAGATCGACAATCGCCTTCTTGAATTCCGTGGCGCGGGCATCACGCTCGGCCCGGAGCGTGGCAGCGGTGCGGCTGGCGAACCACCAGCCCGCGGCCAGCCCAAGCACCAGCGCCACGAAGATGAACAGGACGGCGACAGGCTCCACGCTTCCTCCAATCTGGAACGAAGCGCGAACCTATCCGGCACATCCTGTTGTGGCAAGCCGCCTCAGGCGGCGTTCTTGCGTGCCTTCGCCAGCTTCTTCAGCAGCATGTCGCGCTTCAGGCGCGTGATGTGATCGATGAACAGCACGCCGTTCAGATGGTCGATCTCGTGCTGCATGCAGGTGGCGAGCAGCCCGTCCATTTCCTCTTCGTGGCGATTGCCATCGACGTCGAGCCACGCGACGCGGCAGCGCGCGGGGCGCTCCACCTCGGCATATTGCTCGGGGATCGACAGGCAGCCTTCCTGATAGCGCGACAGCTCGTCCGACACCCACAGGATCTCGGGATTGATGTATGCCTTGGGATCGCGGACGGTGGCTGGCGCCTCGCCCTCCTCCACCGGCTCGTCGCTCTGCCGGTCCTGCAGGTCGATGACGACCACGCGGCGCAGCACGCCGACCTGGATCGCGGCAAGGCCGATCCCGTGCGCGTAATACATCGTGTCGGTCATGTCGGCGACGAGCTGACGCACCTCGTCATCGATCGTGGCAATGGGTTCGCACATCTGGCGAAGGCGGGGATCGGGAATCTCTACGATTGGAAGAACGGCCATGGCGGGCAGATATTGGCAGCAGTCCGCTGAATCAAGCGAAGGGGGTGCGCCGCGCCCCGATCACGCCACCGGACGGCGCGCGCGCAGCGCCTGCGCCAGCGTGCCTTCGTCGAGATAATCGAGCTCGCCGCCGACCGGCAGGCCGTGCGCCAGCTGAGTCAGCCGCACCGGATAGCGTTCCAGCCGCTCGGCAATGTAATGCGCCGTGGTCTGCCCCTCCAGCGTGGCGTTCATCGCCAGCACCACTTCGTCGATCCCGCCCGCCTCGATCCGGCGGACGAGCTGATCGATCGTCAGATCCTCCGGGCGGACACCCTCCAGCGCGGACAATCGCCCGCCCAGCACGTGGAAGCGCCCCGGAAACAAGCGCGATCGATCGAGCGCCCAGAGGTCCGCCACCTCCTCCACCACGCACAAGGAACGCGCATCACGGCGGGGATCGGCGCAGATCGCGCAGGGATCGACGGTATCGACATTGCCGCAGATCGAGCAGGTCGCCAGCCGTTCCTCCACCGCCTGAAGCGCGGACAGCAAGGGGATCAGCGCGCCTTCGCGCTTCTTGACGAGGTGAAGCACCGCCCGCCGTGCCGATCGCGGCCCCAGCCCGGGCAGCCGCGCCAACGCGCCCGTTAGCGCCTCGATCTCCTGTGATGCCATCGCGTGAACAGATAGGGGGTTGCGTCCGCGTCCGCCAGCGCGTTGAAGCGCGCCCCATGCGGATCATCTTCATGGGCACGCCCGCGTTCGCCGTGCCGGCGCTGGAAGCGCTGGTTGCCGCCGGTCATCAGGTCGTCGCGGCCTATAGCCAGCCGCCACGGCCCGGCGGGCGGCGCGGGCGCGCCCTGGTCCCCTCCCCCGTTCACGCGGCGGCCGAGGCGCGCGGCATCCCGGTGCATACGCCCGTGTCCCTGCGCAATGCGGAGGAGCAGGCGGCGTTCGCCGCGCTGGAGGCGGACGTGGCCGTGGTCGCGGCCTATGGCCTGATCCTGCCGCAGGCGATCCTCGATGCCCCGCGCTTCGGCTGCCTCAACATCCACGGATCGCTGCTGCCACGCTGGCGCGGCGCGGCGCCGATCCAGCGCGCGATCCTCGCGGGTGACGCAGAGACCGGCGTCGGCATCATGCAGATGGAGGCCGGGCTCGATACCGGCCCGGTCAGGCTGGAAGGTCGTACGCCGATCGCCGGCAAGACCGCGGGAGAGCTGACCGACGAACTGGCGCAGATGGGCGCGCGGCTGATGGTGGAGGTGCTGGCCGATCTCGATGCGCACCCGGCGGTCGCGCAGCCGGCGGACGGCGTTACCTATGCGGCCAAGATCGCCAAGGAGGAGATGCGGCTCGATTTCGCCCCCGCCGCCGAGGTGGTCGAACGGCAGGTCCGCGCCTTCAACCCGCCGGGTGCCTGGTTCGAGGTGAATGGTGAGCGGGTTCGGCTGCTGGCGGCCGATGTGATCGCGGATGCCGGCGCCCCGGCAGCGCCCGGCGAGGTAGTCGACGATCGGCTGACGATCGCCTGCGGCAGCGGCGCGCTGCGCCCGACCCGGGTCCAGCGCGCCGGGCGCGGCGTGATGAGCGTCGACGAACTGCTCCGCGGCTTCCCGATCCCCGCCGGCACCCGCCTGTGACCCGCTTCGCGCTGACCGTCGAGTTCGACGGCCGGCCCTTCATGGGTTGGCAACGGCAGGATCACGGCCCCAGCGTTCAACAGGCGATCGAGGACGCGGCCTTTGCCGTCACCGGCGAGCGCACCACGGTCCATGCCGCCGGGCGCACCGATGCCGGCGTCCACGCCACCGCGATGCGCGCGCATGTCGACATCGCAAAGCCGATCACCGCCTTCCGGCTGGGCGAGGCATTGAACGCCCGGCTTCGCCCCAACCCGGTCGCGATCCTCGCCTGCGAGATCGTGCCCGACGGTTGGCACGCGCGCTTCTCCTGCCTTGGCCGCGCCTATGAATATCGCATCGTCAACCGCCGCGCGCCGCTGACATGGGAAAAGGGGCTGGCGTGGCAGGTCGCCCAGCCGCTCAATGCCGCGGCGATGCACGATGCCGCGCAATTGCTGGTCGGGCGGCACGATTTCACCACCTTCCGCTCGGCGCATTGCCAGTCGGCCAGCCCGGTGAAGTCGATCGACCGGCTCGCCGTCCGGCGGGAGGGCGACCGCATCATGGTGGAGGCGGCGGCGCGATCTTTCCTCCACCATCAGGTGCGCTCGATGGTCGGCTGCCTCGCGCTTGTCGGCCTGGGCCGCTGGTCCGCCGCTGACCTGCGCGACGCGCTGGAGGCGGCGGATCGTGCCCGGCTCGGCCTCAACGCCCCGCCCGACGGGCTGTTCTTCATGGGCGCGCGCTATCCCGCGCGCCCCGAAGCGGCGGCCTAATAGGCGAGCGCGCAGCCGTCGGCGCGCATTTCGCTCGCCGCGCCATAGACCCGCGTCGCACCGTCCATGCGATGCTCGACGCATTGATAGCGGCCGAAGCTGCCGTCGGGATCGCCGATCGACCAGCCCATCTCGGCGAGCTTCTGCCGCGTCGCCAGCGGCACGCCGCTTTCCAGCCGCAACCGCCCCTTGGGCCCGAGCCCCGGATCATCCTCGCCCATCGACTGCGACGATCCTTCATGGTGCCAGCGCGGCGCATCGCCGGCGGATTGCGCCTCCAGGCCGTAATCGACGCGATTGACGATGATCTGCGTCTGCCCCTGCGGCTGCATGTCGCCGCCCATCACGCCGAAGCTCATCCACGGGTCCGCGCCGCGCGTCGCAAAGCCGGGGATGATCGTCTGGAACGGCCGCTTGCCCGGCGCATAGATATTGGGGTGGCCGTCCTTCAGGCTGAACAATTGCCCGCGATCCTGGAACATGAAGCCGAGGCCATCCGCGACCAGCCCCGATCCCATGCCGCGGAAATTGGACTGGATCATCGACACCATCATGCCGTCCGCGTCGGCGCAGGAGAAATAGGTGGTGTCGCCGCGGCTGGGCGCCTGCCCCGGATAGACCGGCGTCAGGATTCGGTCGGGGCGGATCAGCTTGGCGCGCTGCGCGGCATATTCCTTCGACACCAGCCAATCGACCGGCACGTCGGCGAATTTGGGATCGGCATAGAAGCGCGCACGATCCTCATAGGCCAGCCGCTTCGCCTCCGCCTGCAGGTGGATCGACAAGGGCGACTGGAAGCCCGCATCCTTCAGGTCGAAATGCTCGAGGATGTTGAGCATCTGAAGCGTTGCGATGCCTTGGGTATTGGCCCCCAGTGCATGGACCGTCGTGCCGCGATAATCGGTGTGACTGGGCTGGATCCATTCGGAGCGGTGCGCCGCCAGATCCTCATAGCGCAGCCAGCCGCCGATCCGCTTGAAATAGCGGTCCATCGTGCGCGCCAGATCGCCGGCGTAGAAGGCATCGCGCCCGCCGGCAGCGATCGCGCGATAGGTGCGCGCCAGGTCGGGATTGCGGAACACCTGCCCCGCCGCCGGCCCCTTGCCGTCCGCCATGCCCCATGTCTTGAGCGCATTGGCAGTCTCCTCCACCCCGTTCCCGGGGCGGGCGAAGTTCGCCATGCTGCGGCGGATATAATAAGCGATGATGTCGGGCACCGGAGTCCCCGCCTCCGCCATCGCGATCGCCGGTTCGAACAGAACCTTCCACGGCAGCTTGCCGTAGCGTTGGTACATCGTCCACCAGCCGTCGACCGTTCCCGGCACCGAAACGGTGATCGCGCCCAGCGGCGGCAGCGCGCCGTTCTTCGCACGCCCGCGCACCGTTTCCAGCGACAGGCCGCGCGGGCTGGCGCCCGATCCGGCGAGGCCGACCACCTTCTTCTGCCGGGGATCCCAGATCATCGCATAGACGTCGCCGCCGATCCCGCTGGCAGTCGGCTCGAGCAGGCCGAGGCACGCGTTCATCGCGATCGCCGCGTCGACCGCCGATCCGCCGCGCTTCAGCATGTCGATACCGGCTTGCGTGGCGAGCGGATGCGCCGTCCCCGCCGCGCCGTTCAGGCCATAGACGGCGGTACGCGAGGCGAAGCTGGCGCCGACCGGCCGGTCGCCGGCATGGACATCGGGGCGGATGAAGCGATCCTCGCCCGGCTTCCAATATTTCGGCAGATCGCCCGCCTTGGCGGTGACGGGCTGCGGCGCACCGCCCTGCCCCGGCCCCTCGGTCCCCTGCGACTGGCTGGGCGTCCCCTGCTGCGCCCGCGCGAGCGAGGGAGCAAGGGCAAGCGCCGGCAGCGTGGCAACAAAGGTTCTACGTCGCATGGAAGGCTCCCCGTTTTCAGCACCTTGTCGCGACAAACGCCGGGCGCCGCAAGCAGCGGCCCCGCCATCAGGGAACGAAAAGCGCCGCTCGGGCACTCCATCGGCGATGACCGTCACCGATCTGGCCACGCGCACCTACAATCACAGCTTCCGGCTGGATCCGATCGTCCGCAGCCTGCTCGACACCGATTTCTACAAGCTGCTGATGCTTCAGCTGATCTGGTCGCGGCACGCGAACACGAACGTCACCTTTTCGCTGATCAACCGCACCCGCACCGTCCGGCTGGCGGAGGTGATCGACGAGACGGAGCTTCGCGAACAGCTCGATCATGCGCGGACGCTCCGCTTCACCAAGAAGGAGCTGATCTGGCTCGCCGGCAACACCTTCTACGGCGTCGAACGCATGTTCCGGCCCGATTTCATCGCCTGGCTCGCGCGCTATCGCCTGCCCGATTATGAGCTTCGCCGCGTCGACGGCCAGTTCGAGCTGAGCTTCACCGGCCCGTGGATGGACGTGACGCTGTGGGAGATCCCGGCGCTGGCGATCGTCAACGAGCTGCGATCGCGCGCCGCGCTTCGCCATCGCGGCCGCTTCGCGCTCGACGTGCTGTACGCGCGCGCCAAGGCGCGGCTGTGGAGCAAGGTGGAGCGGCTGCGTGACCTTCCCGAGCTTGCGCTGTCCGATTTCGGCACCCGCCGCCGCCATGGCTTCCTGTGGCAGCGCTGGTGCGTCGAGGCGTTGAAGGAGGGGCTTGGCGAAAGGTTGATCGGAACCTCCAACGTGCTCCTTGCGATGGACGCCGACCTGGAGGCGATCGGCACCAATGCGCATGAACTGCCGATGGTCGCCGCAGCCGAGGCGGCGGACGATGCCGCGCTCGCCCACGCCCCCTACCGCGTGCTGGAGGAATGGCAGCGGGATTATGCCGGCAACCTGCTGATCGTCCTGCCCGACACTTATGGCACTGCGGCGTTCCTGCGCGACGCGCCCGATTGGGTCGCCGACTGGACCGGCTTTCGCCCCGACAGCCTGCCACCGATCGAGGCGGGAGAGCAGATCATCCGCTGGTGGCAGGACAAGGGCCGCGATCCGCGCGGCAAGCTGCTGATCTTCTCCGACGGGATGGATGTCGACAGTATCGCGGCGACGTACCGGCATTTCGACGGCCGGGTGCGGATGAGCTTCGGCTGGGGCACCAACCTGACCAATGATTTTCGCGGCTGCGATCCGGAGGGCGACGCGCCGCTCGCCCCCTTGTCGCTCGTTTGCAAGGTGACGCGCGTCAACGGCCGGTCGGCGGTCAAGCTGTCCGACAATCCGGCCAAGGCGACCGGCGACCCCGCCGAAATCGCCCGCTATTTGCGCGTGTTCGGCGAGGCCGGGCGGGTCGACCAGACGGTCAGGGTCTAACCGCGTGACGGGCGCGCCCGTGCCTCAGAAGCTTCGCGGCATCCCCAGCACATGTTCGCCGACGAAGCTCAGGATCAGGTTCGAACTGATCGGCGCGACCTGATACAATCGCGTCTCGCGGAACTTGCGCTCGACGTCATAATCCGCCGCAAAGCCGAAGCCGCCGTGCGTCTGAAGGCAGGCATTGGCCGCCTTCCACGATGATTCCGCCGCCAGATGCTTGGCCATGTTCGCCTCCGCGCCGCACGGCTGATGCGCGTCGAACAACCGGCACGCCTCGTAGCGCATCAGGTCCGCCGCGCGGACCTCCATATAGGCCTGCGCGATCGGGAACTGAACGCCCTGGTTCTTGGCGATCGGCCGGTCGAACACGATCCGCTCCGACCCGTACTGCACCGCGCGTTCGACGAACCAATAGCCATCGCCGATGCACTCCGCCGCGATCAGCGCGCGTTCGGCGTTGAGCCCGTCGAGGATGTAGCGGAAACCCTTGCCCTCCTCGCCGATCAAACTGTCGGCAGGCAGCTCCAGATCGTCGAAGAACACCTCGTTGGTCTCGTGGTTGACCATATTGCGGATCGGCCGGATCTCCATGCCATTGCCGATTGCCGCCTGCAGGTCGACGAGGAAGATCGACAGGCCGTCGGCCTTCTTCTTCACCTCGTCGAGCGGGGTGGTGCGCGCGAGCAGGATCATCAGGTCGGAATGCTGGATCCGGCTGATCCACACCTTCTGCCCGTTGACGACATACTTGTCGCCGCGGCGCTCGGCGCGGGTCTTCAGCTCGGTGGTGTTGGTGCCGGTGGTCGGTTCGGTTACCGCCATGGATTGCAGGCGCAGCGCGCCGCTCGCGATCTCGGGCAGGAAGCGCTGCTTCTGCGCCGCCGATCCGTGCCGCAGCAGCGTGTTCATATTGTACATCTGGCCGTGGCAGGCGCCCGAATTGCCGCCCGCGCGGTTGATCTCCTCCATGATGATCGACGCTTCGGTCAGGCCAAGCCCCGCGCCGCCATAGCTTTCGGGGATCAGCGCCGCCATCCAGCCCGCCTTGGTCAGCGCGTCGACGAACGCCTCGGGATAGGCGCGCTGGTCATCCACCTCGCGGAAATAGCTGTCGCCGAACTCGCGGACGAGCGCGCGCACGGCATCGCGGATTTCGAGGAAATCGTTGCGGGCGGCGGGGATCATGCACGGGCCTTTCTGGACGGCGGTGATGGTTTGTGGTCGAGCGCCGCGATCTCGGCGGCAAGCGCGACCAGCGCGGCGGCAAGGTCGGCGAACTCCGCCTCGCTGCGTGATCCGGCAAAGACGGAGGCGGATACGCACAGCGACTGCGCTTCATCCGGCAGGCACACCGCGATCGACGATATGCCGGCGTAGCTCAGCCCGTCGTCGACGCCATACCCCTGCGCCACCGCCGCCGCGACTTGGGCGGCATAATCCTCAAAGGCGACCGCTCGCTGCCAGCGCACCGCGGCAAAACGCCGCGCCAGTTCCTCGCGGCCGACGCGCTGCGCGGCGGCAAGCGCACGGCCCACCGCGCCGCTGCCGATCGGCTGGCGCTGTCCCTCTTCCATATGGATCCGTGTCGCGGCGACGCTCTGGCCCAGTGCGACCAGTTGCAGCCGGTCCCGCCCGGTGACACGCCACAAGCCGATCGGCGCGTGCCAGCTACGCGCCGCCCGCTCCAGCAACGGCCGCGCCCGCGCCACCAGCCGCGTCGACCGATCGAGGTCGCTCGCGGCGATTTCCGACCAGGGCGGCGACAGCGCGTACCGCTTGCCCTCGCCCAGCGACAGCACGCCCTCCCCCACCAGCGTGCGCAGCAGGCCAAGGCAGCTCGACGGGCTGATCCCGCAGCTTTGCGCCACTTCGGACAGCGTCAGCGCCCGGCCGTCCGCCAGCGCGCGCATGATGGCAAAGGCCTGAACGACCGAGGGGACTGGCGAACTCATCACCCGATGCATAAACTTCATTGGAGTGAAACCGCAATGCGCCATCTTGAAATAGCGTCCCCCGCGCCGTAACCCGTCGGCGATCAGTTTCAGGAGGTGGAGCATGGGCATTCTCGACGGAAAGGTCGTGGCCGTGACGGGCGCGGGCCGCGGCATCGGGCGTGAGATCGCCCTGTTGTGCGCGCGTGAGGGCGCCGCGGTGGTGATCAACGATCCGGGCGTCGGCGGCAGCGGCGAAGGCGGCGAGGCTGGTCCGGCGGAGCAGACCGCATCGGACATCGTCGCCGCTGGCGGCAAGGCGATCGCCAACCTCGCCAGCGTCGCCGATCCCGCGGCCGCGGCGACGATCGTCGAGGATGCGGTGAAGCAGTTCGGCCGCATCGATGCGGTGGTGAACAACGCCGGCATCCTGCGCGATTCGATCTGGCACAAGATGAGCCATGAGGATTGGCGCGCGGTGATCGACGTTCACCTGAACGGCGCATTCAACGTGTCCAAGGCCGCCACGCCCTATTTCCGCGAGCAGCAATCGGGCAGCTTCGTCCACTTCACCTCGACCAGCGGCCTCATCGGCAACATCGGCCAGGCGAATTATTCCGCGGCGAAGCTCGGCATAGTCGGCCTGTCGCAATCGATCGCGCTCGACATGGCACGCGCCGGCGTCCGGTCGAACTGCATCGCGCCGTTCGCGTGGAGCCGCATGACCGCCTCCATCCCGGCCGAAACGCCCGAGGCCAAGGAGCGCGTCGCCCGCCTCCAGACGATGAGCGCGGACAAGATCGCGCCGCTCGTCGCCTTCCTCGCATCCGACCTGTCGAAGGACGTCAGCAACCAGATCTTCGCGGTGCGCAAGAACGAGATCGTGCTCTTCTCCAAGCCGCGCCCGATCCGCTCGATGACCAAGCTTGAGGGCTGGTCGGCGCAGGCGATCGCGGATGAGCTGATCCCCTCCTTCCGCCCCAGCTTCGCGCGGGCCGACGAAGTGTCGGCCAACGTCTTCCCCTACGATCCGATCTGAGGACCATCATTATGTCCACCCTCAACCCCGCCCCGAACAGCGGCCCGAATCCCGGCATGGACGCCGAGACGTTCGACCAGTTCATCGACCAGCTGCGCCGCTATGTGCGCGACCGGCTGATCCCGGCCGAGAAGGAAATCCTCGAGACCGACCGCATCCCGGACGAGATCCTGAACGAGATGCGCGAGATGGGCCTGTTCGGCCTCACCATCCCCGAGGAATATGGCGGCGCGGGGATGAACACCTATCAATATACCCAGACGATCCGCGAGCTGGCCTATGCCATGCCGTGCTTCCGCTCGATTATCTCGATCACCATCGGCATGGTCAATTCGGCGCTGCGCAACGGCGGCACCGAGGAGCAGAAGGCCGAATGGCTGCCCAAGATGGCGGCGGGCATGATCGTGTCCTTCGGCCTGACCGAGCCCGGCTCGGGCAGCGACAGCGCCGGCATGCAGACGATGGCGGTGCGTACCGGCAACGGCTGGGTGCTGAACGGTACGAAGCGCTACATCACCAATGCGCCCGACGCCGAGATGGCGGTCATCATGGCGCGCACGTCGAAAGAGGCGCTGCCCAAGAACGCGCACGTCTCCGCCTTCATCGTGCCGATGAACACGCCGGGCGTGACGGTCGGCAAGCCCGACAAGAAGATGGGCCAGGCCGGCACGCATATCGCCGACATCATCCTGGAGGACGTTCACCTTCCCGCCGACGCGCTGCTCGGGCTTGAGGAAGGCAAGGGCTTCGTCACCGCGATGAAGAGCCTCGACAACGGCCGTTTGTCGGTCGCTGCGGCCTCGATGGGCTATGCCCGCCGCGCGGTGGATTCGGCGCTTCGCTACGCCACCGAGCGCAAGGCGTTCGGCGAACCGATCGCCAATTTCCAGCTGATCCAGCAGATGCTCGCCGACAGCGATATCGAGATCTACGCGTCCGAGACGATGCTGGCCGATTGCGCCCGCCGCGTCGACGCTGGCGAGCCGGTGCTGCGCAAGGCAGCGGCGACCAAGGTCTTCGCCTCCGAAGCATGCGGCCGGATAGTCGATCGCGTGGTGCAGATCTATGGCGGCGCGGGCTATCTCGCCGAATATGACGCCGAGCGTTTCTTCCGCGATGCGCGCATCTACCGCATCTACGAGGGCACGACCCAGATCCTGCAGCTGCAGATCGCCAAGCACATGCTGCGCGAGTTCAACGCCGGAGTGAATTGAGATGTACAACCTCCTCCCCGGCCTGACCGTGATCGAGGCGTCGTCCTTCGTCGCCTCGCCCACCGCCGGGCTTTATCTGGCGCAGATGGGGGCGGAGGTTATCCGCGTGGACCAGATCGGCGGCGGGCCCGATTTCCGCCGCTGGCCGGTCACGGAAGGCGGCGATTCCCTCTATTGGGAAAATCTCAACCGCGCGAAGAAGAGCCTGGCGCTCGATCTCGGCCGGCCGGAGGGGCGCGAATTGCTCCAGGCGCTGGTCCGCGCGACCGGGCAGTTCGTCACCAACTTCCCGGTGAAGGGCTTCCTCGCGCATGACACGCTGGCGCAGGGGCGTCCCGATCTCATCACCGTACGCGTGATGGGCTGGCCGGACGGCAGCCCGGCGCTCGACTATACCGTCAACAATGCGGTCGGCTATCCAATGCTGACCGGGGCGGGACCGGACCCGGTCAACCACGTCCTCCCCGCCTGGGATCTGCTCACCGGCGCCTATGCCGCCTTCGCGATGATGGCTGCGCTACGCCGGCGCGATACGACCGGCGAAGGTGGCGAGATTCGCATTCCGCTGTCCGACGTCGCGATCGGCACCGTCGCCAATCTCGGCGGCATCGCCGAGGTGATGCACACCGGCACCGACCGCCCACGCCTCGGCAACACGGTCTTCGGCCTATTCGGGCGCGATTTCACGACGCGCGACGGCAAGCGGACGATGATTGTCGTCGTCACGCATCGCCAATGGGCCAACCTCATCGCCGCGCTTAACCTCGGCGATGCAATCGCGCGTGTGGAGGCGGACCGCGGGGTCAGCTTTGCGCACGACGATGGCCTCCGCTTCACGCATCGCGACGCGCTGTTCCCGCTGTTCGAGGCCGCCATCGCCGCGCGCGACCATGATGATCTCGCCGCCGCTTTCGATGCGGGCGGCATCGTCCACTCTGCTTACGGCACCATGGCGGATGCGGTGCGTGATCCCCGGTTGGTCACCAACAACCCGATCTTCGGCACTACCGATGACCCCAGCGGCACGCGCTACCCCGCGGTCGGCGCCTTCGCGACGCTCCCCGCCGAGGATCGCCGCCCGCCCGCGCCCGCCCCGCGTAACGGCCAGCACAGCGAACAGATACTTGCCGAAACGCTCGGCCTCTCGTCCGGCGAAATCGCGCGCCTGTTCGACACGGGCATCGCCGCCACGACCAAGTAGAGGCCGCGACGGGGGCCGCCGTATCTCTGCGGTCGACCGGTCTTGCCGTGTCGTAGCGCGAAAGACCGAAGCAACGCTGCGGTCCATTACGGATCTCGCGTTGACGGGATCTGGCGCAGAAACCAGCGCCCGCGATCGGCGGGCGCTGGTTCCTCCTTCACTTGCCGACGGTCGCCTCGGCCATCGCCGGCGCCGAATGAATGTCCGGCGCGCCGCCCATGTCGCCGCCCTTGGTGCGGCCAGCGCCCGGCCCAGCGCCAAGGTCCGCGCCCGTCGTCGGATCGGCCGTCGGATCGGACATGGTGCGCTCCGCCATCTTGGTGGCGACCTTCTTGTCCTTGGCGGGCAGCGTCACGCTGGCCGTGCCGTCGCCGCCATCGGCCGGCATCACCTGCTGCAGGTCGTCCACCCGCTCCCATTGATCACCGCTGTTCCACGGCCCGGTGGTGTCGCCTTCGCCCTGCGAGGTGTTGACGTACATGTTGGCATATTTCTCCACGCCCGGCAGCTTGCCCGACGGGAAGTTGTTCTCGATCGCGTAGAGCGCCTTCTCGAACGATTTCTGGTGCGCCACTTCGCGCGTCATCAGGAAGCCTAGCGCATCCTTGATTCCGGGATCGTCGGTGATGTTGATCAGCCGCTCATAGACGATCTTCGCGCGCGCCTCGGCGGCAATGTTCGATCGCAGGTCGACGGTCGGCTCGCCGCGCGAATCCACATAGGCCGCGGTCCAAGGCACGCCGGCGGAATCGCACAGGGCGGGGCCGCCGCCGAACAGGATCGATTCCTTCGCGCTGGTCCCGGTCGAGCCGACCAACTGGTACAGCTCGGCCTCCTTCATCTGCCCTTCGGCCAGCTGCGCCTTCACGCCCTTGGTCAGCATGGCGATGATCGAGCCGATGATCTCGAGGTGGCTGAGCTCCTCGGTCGCGATGTCGAGCAGCATGTCCTTGCGGCCGGGATCATCCTCCGCCAGCCCCTGCGTGAAATAGCGCATCGCCGCGGCTAGCTCGCCATCGGCGCCGCCGAACTGCTCCATCATCAATGTTGCAAGTCGCGGGTTCGGCTCGGCGACGCGCACGGTGTATTGCAGGCGCTTGTTATGCATAAACATAGGTTAAACTCCGGCAAAGTAACGACTTTTCGCCCTGCCAGAGCGAACCAGCGACATAAGCGTTCCGCCGCGCTCAAAACATTCCGCAGCATCTATTCCGATCCTTTGCCATCCCTTTCTCCAGGGCATGGCGGCCTTGCGTGCACCAGCGGATGGGTCAATGGAGGTGGCCTATCTCCACAAGAAGAGTTGTTCGTGACCAAGCACTTCCTTCTCGCGCTCATCGCCACGTCCGCCCTCTCTGCCGCCCCCCTCGCAGCTCAGGAAAAATCCGACGCCAAGCAGCCCCCCGCCCGCTCTTATGCCGAGACGGTGAAGGCGGAGGCGGAGGCCGGCTGGGCCAAGGCGCCGGTGGAGGAAACCGAGACCCGCACGCGCGACAGCGTTACGATCAACGGCAAGCGGTACAATTACATCGCCTCCGCCGGCACGCTGACCACCCGCGACAATGAGGGGAAGCCCACCGCCTCGATGTTCTACACCGCCTATACGCTGGACGGGACGAAGCCGGGCACGAAGCGGCCGATCACCTTCCTGTTCAACGGCGGCCCCGGCTCGCCCTCCTTCTGGCTGCGCATGGGATCGTTCGCCCCGATCCGCATCCGCACCACCAATCCCGAATTCGTCCGCCCGGCGCCCTATGACGTCGGCCCCAACCCGGATTCGCTGCTCGACAAGACCGACCTCGTCTTCCTCGACGCGATCGGCTCGGGTTATTCGCGGCCGCTGGGGGATGCGAAGCCCGGCGATTTCTATGGGGTCGATGAGGACGTCGACGTCTTCGCGCGCGCGATCATGCGCTACGTCACCAAATACGGCCGCTGGATGAGCCCCAAGTTCATCCTGGGCGAAAGCTACGGCACGCTGCGCGCCGGGGCGCTGGCGTATCAGCTGCAGGATCGCGGCATGGCGCTGAACGGCGTGATGCTGCTCAGCTCGATCATGAACTACGGCTATCGCCAGCCGGGGCTGGACCAAGTCTATATCAACTACCTGCCCAGCTACGCCGCGACCGCCTGGTATCACAATCGCGTGCAGAACCGCCCCGCCGACGTCGCCACGATCGTCGCCCAGGCGCGCGCCTTTGCCACCGGGCCGTACATGGCCGCGCTGGCGAAGGGGCAGTTGATCTCCCCGCAGGAGCGCGATCAGGTGGCCGAGCAGATGAGCCAGCTGACCGGCCTCAGCGCCGATTTCATCAAGCGGGCGAACCTGCGCGTCGACCTGCCGCGCTTCCAGAAGGAGCTGCTGCGTGGCTCCAACCGCACCGTCGGCCGCTTCGATTCGCGCTACATGGGGATCGATACCGATGCCGTGGGCGAACGTCCGGAAACCGATGCCTCGTCAGACGCGGTGTCGGGGGCATATATCGCCTCGTTCCAGGACTATGTGCACTCGACGCTCGGCTACAAGACCGACCTGCCGTATCGCCTGTCGGCGCGCGACGGCGCCGGGTTCAAGTGGAACTGGGCGCACCGGGCACCGGGCGGCGGCTATGGCAGCCAGAACAATCCCAACACCGCGATCGATCTCGCCGCCGCGATGCGCACCAATCCCTATCTGAAAGTGCTGTCGCTGAACGGCTATTACGACATGGCGACGCCGTTCTTCGGCACCGAGAACGATCTCGGCCGCATGATGCTGGAACCCGCGCTTCAAGCCAACCTGAAGTACACTTATTATCCGGCGGGCCACATGACCTATCTGAACCCGGACGCGCTGCGCGACATGAAGCGTGATCTGGCGAGCTGGTATGACGAGGCGGTGAGCGACGCGCGCTCCTCCACCCCGCCGGTGCCAGTGTCGGGTCAGGCCGGCACGATGACCGGCAACACGCCGAACTGAGCCTGCCGGATACCCGCTCGCCACATGGTGAGCGGGTATCCCGGCGGCGTCAGGCGGCCAGTTTCAACGCACCGACATAGCGGTCGCGCAACTCACGCTTCAGCACCTTGCCGATCGGGCCGCGCGGCAATTCCTCGACGATGCTCACGTCCGCCACGCGCTGCATCTTGCCGACGCGCGCGTTGATCCACTCCTTGATCGCACCCGCGTCAGCACCCGGGGCGACCACGAAGGCGACCGGCGTCTCGCCCCAGGTCTCGCTCGGCACGCCGACCACGCTCGCCTCCTGCACCTCCGGATGCGCTGCGACGACCGCCTCGATATCCGAGGGGTAGATGTTGAACCCGCCGGAAATGATCATGTCCTTCTTGCGGTCGACAATCGTCAGGAACCCGTCCTCGTCGATCCGCCCGATGTCGCCGGTGCGCTGCCATACGCTGCCGTCGGGCGCGATCCAGCGGCTGGCCGCGGTTTCCCCGGGCCGATTGTGATAGCCGATCATCATGCCGGCGGAGCGGGTGACGATCTCCCCCTGCTCGCCCGGCGCAACGTCGCGATCATCATCATCCAGCAGCCGCACCTCGCCCCCACCCGGCGCGATCCGGCCCACCGTGTGCAGCTTGTCGGGATGCTCATGCGCGAACAGAACGAAGCTCGCGCCCCCTTCGGTCATGCCATAATATTCGACCAGCCCGCCGGGCCAGCGATCCAGCATCTCGCGCTTCATCGCCGGCGCGAAGGGCGCCGAGGTGCAATATTTGACGCGAAACGCGCTAAGGTCGGTACGGTCGAAATCGGGATGCGCCAGCAGCCGGGCGCACATCACCGGCACCAGCATGGCATGGGTCACGCGATGCCGCTCGGCCAGCGCCAGCCATCGGCCGGCATCGAACTTCGTCATCAGCACGATCGTCCCGCCCGCGCCGATCGTCTGCACCAGCGCCGACAGCGTGGTGTTGGAATAAAGCGGCGTCGCCAGCAGCGTCACGGCATCGGGGCCGTACCCCCGTGCGCCGCCACTCTCCAGCATCCGCGCGCGATAGCGGAACGGCTGGACGATTCCCTTGGGTGTGCCGGTGGTGCCGGAGGAATAGATGATCGTCATCGGCGCATCGCCATCCACCGCGACCGGCGCCTCATCGTCCGCATCGGCCGCGCCGTCCTGCGCCAGCCACCGGTCGAACGGCTCGCCCAGCATCACGACCTCGGCTGAAACCTTGAACGGCAGCGCCTCGTCGGTGAACAGCAGCGTCGCGCCGGAATCGCGGATCATCGCCTGCTTGGCGCCATCCTCCGCCGACACGGGAATGGCCGCCAATACCATGCCAGCCCGCGCCGCCCCGACCATCAGCGCCAGATAGGCTGGCCCGTTCGCCGCCAGCACCGCAATTGTGTCCCCGGCGCTGGCGCCTGATCGACGAAGCGCGGCCGCAATCCGGGCACCCAGCCGGTTCATCTCGCCATAGGTCACCCGTGCGTCGTCGCTGATCAGCAGCACGTGATCGCGCGCCCCCTCCGCGCGCCGCGCAATCACGTTCGATAGGGTGGACAGATGTTCGTCGCTCACCGCAGCTTCCTCTCGCCTTTTCCATCCGGTAAAACCACAGGCGCATTTCGGCTTGCGGCTCCCCTCCGCCTGTTTTAACGGCCATAAAGACAAATTGGCAAGGGAGCGGATGCGCATGGCACGCTGCCCGCCCGATGTTGGGAGAGAGACGATGAACCGCGACGACCTGATGTTCCGCGACAATCTGCTTGAGGGTCATCGCATCCTGGTCACCGGCGGCGGCACTGGCCTTGGCAAGGTAATGGCGGAGGCGTTCCTGATCCTCGGCGCCGACGTATTCATCTGCGGGCGTCGTGGCAGCGTGCTCGATCAGACGGCCGATGAATTGATGACCGTGCATGGTGGCAAGATGGTCGGCCTCGCCTGCGACATCCGCGATGAAGCCGCGATCGAGGATATGCTCGATCGTATCTGGAACAATGGCGGCGCGCTCACCGGCCTCGTCAACAATGCCGCGGGCAATTTCGTCAGCCGCACCGAAGATCTCTCGATGCGCGGCTTCGACGCCATTTCCTCCATCGTGTTCCGCGGATCGTTCGCGATGACGCTGGCCTGCGGCAAGCGCTGGATCGACCAGGGCGTCTCCGCCTCCGTGCTGTCGATCCTCGCCACCTGGGTGTGGAACGGCTCTGCCTTCACCGTGCCCAGCGCCATGTCAAAGGCGGGCGTCAATGTAATGTCGCAGAGCCTGGCGGTCGAATGGGCCGATCGCGGCATCCGTCTCAACTGCATCGCACCGGGCACCTTCCCGACCGAGGGCATGTCCGCCCGGCTGCGCCCGACCGATGGTGAACAGGCGTTCCGCGACACGACTGATTACCCGATGGGTCGCGTCGGGCGGATGCCGGAACTGGCCAATCTCGCCGCCTTCCTCATGTCGCCGCAGGCGGAATATGTCAGCGGTCAGACGATCGCGATCGACGGCGCGCGTTACCTCGCGACGGGCGGCAACTTTTCCTCGATGCGGTCGTGGAGCGACGAACAATGGGCCGCGGCGCGCGATTCGATCCGCGCCACCACCGCGAAGGACAAGGCCGCACGAACCGCCTGACCATCGCGGCCGCGCGCAATATTGCCGCGCCGCTGATTACTTTACGGCACGCGAAACTTTTACGCCAACGTTCAGGCTTTGCTTGAACAATCAGAAACCAGCACGTTAAATGGTGCACAAGCGATCGGCGACAGCCGGACGCAGGACGGGAGTGGAAATCATGTTGCAGGGCATTCGAGTGGTCGAACTGGCCAGCTACGTTGCAGCGCCAGGCGCATGCGGGATCCTGGCCGACTGGGGTGCAGAGGTCATCAAGGTGGAGCCGCCAGCGGGCGATCCCTTCCGTCAGTTCTTCGGCTCGATCGGTCTTGAAAACACCGAAAATCGCGTGTTCGACAATGACAATCGCGGCAAGCGCTCGATCGCGCTCGACCTGACGAATGCGGAGGATGCCGAGGTGCTGCGCCGGCTGGTCGCGACCGCCGATGTCTTCGTCACCAACACCCGCCCCGCCAGCCTGGAACGGCTCGGCATCGGCTGGGACCAGCTGAAGGCGATCAAGCCCGACCTGATCTTCGCCAATTTCACCGGCTATGGCAGCGAGGGTGCTGAGGCGGACAAGCCCGGCTTCGACATCACCGCCTTCTGGGCGCGCTCCGGCCTCTGCTCGCTCACCACGGTGAAGAACGGCGATCCGGCGCAACTGCGCACTGGCATCGGCGATCACATGGCCGCAATGGGCCTCGTCGCCGGGATCATGGGGGCGCTGTTCCACCGCGCGCGCACCGGCGAAGGGCAGAAACTGGAAACCTCGCTGTTGCGCATGGGCATCTACGCCGCCTCCTGCGAACATGCCATCCAGCTTCAGATGAACAAGCTCGCCTCGACGAAGTCACGGCCGGAGGCGGTCAATCCGCTCAACAATTTCTTCAAGACCGCGGACGGCCAGTGGTTCGTCATGGTGCCACGCCAGGGCTCGGGCGACTGGCCGCGCATCGCCCGCGCGATCGGCCGCCCGGAATTGCTGGAGGACACGCGCTTCACCGGCGTGCGCGATCGCCGCAGCAACGGGCCCGCGCTGGTCGGCATTCTCGATGAGGCATTCGGCGCGATGACCTGGCCCGAGGTTCAGGTCGCGCTGGAAGCGGAGAAGGTGATCTTCGGGCCAGTGCAGAGCGTGGCGCAGGCCACCCGTGATCCGCAGGCGCTCGCCGCCGGCTGCTATGTCGACGTCGCCGGGCCGCAGGGCGAGATCCGCCTCCCGGCCACGCCCATCGATTTCGAATCCCACCGCCCGTCCGCGCGGCTCGCGCCTGCACTGGATGCCGATGGCAATGCAATCCGGGAAGAACTCGGTATCGAGACCGCCAAGACGGCGGCATAACGGTCGTAAAGGCCGAACAAGGGGACAGAATGGCGAAAGCGGTCGAAAGTAGTAGCCCGGGGGCACATAATGGGCGGAGCGAAGGACCGGCGCGGGAGGTGTTGCTACAGGCCGCCAGCGACCTGATGATCGAACTAGGCACGCCGGAAGTATCGCTCCACGCCATTGCACGGCGCGCCGGCGTCACCGCCCCGCTCGTCAAATATTATTTCGGCAGCAAGGAGGGGCTGCTGGTGGCGCTGGTCGAACGCGACACGTCGCGCTCGCTGGCGCAGCTCGACGGGCTGAACGCGATGGCGATCGATCCGCTGGCGAAGCTGAAGATCCACATCGCCGGCATCGTGCGCACCTACAGCCGCTATCCTTATCTGGTGGGCCTGCTCAACCATCTGCTGCGCGAATCCCGCACGGAGGGGTCGGACCAGATCAAGGCCAATTTCGTGATCCCGCTGATCGACGCGCAGCGCCGCATCATCGAGGAAGGCGTCGCCGCCGGCCAGTTCCGCCCGATCGACCCGGACAAGCTCTACTTCATCATCGTCGGCGCCTGCCAATATCTGTTCTCCTCACGCGTCGCCTTTGCGGAGATCATGGACGGCAAGCTCAGCGACGAGGCGTTCGCGCATGATTTCCCGTCCGCGGTGCTTGACGTGATCCTGAACGGGCTTCGCGCCTGATCCCTGGGCGTTGATCGCGGGGCGCAGGTCACGGCCGGCGCTCCGCGATTGACCCGTCGGCGCCGCGCCGCTAGACGCCGCCCCGCGGCGACCACGTTCCCGCCCCGCCAAGGGTGTCAAGTCCGGGACGGCCCGGCAGTCCTGAATGGAGGCTGCTGTGGCGTGGATCTATCTTGTTGTTGCCGGTATTCTCGAAGTGGTCTGGAGCTTCTTCATGAAGCAGTCCGACGGCTTCACCAAATGGCAGCCGACGCTGATCACCTTTGCCACCATGTTCGTCAGCTTCGGCCTGCTGTCGCTGTCGATGCGTACCCTGCCGCTTGGCACCGCCTATTCGATCTGGACGGGGATCGGTGCGGTTGGCGCCTTTGTCGCTGGCGTGCTGCTGCTCGGCGAACAGGCCAGCCCGATGCGCATCCTAGCCGCCGCGATGATCGTCGGCGGCCTTGTCCTGATGAAATTGTCCTCCCCCGCCTGACACCTGCCTGGCTGCCGCTTGATCGCGGCGGCGCGGGACTTCATCCTCTCACCCGTCGATCGCGAACGGTTGGAGGCCCCGATGAAGGTTCATCGCTACGCGCTGGATGTCGAATGGACCGGCAATCGCGGGGAAGGCACCCGGACGATCGCTGGCTACAGCCGCGATCATCGCATCACTGCGCCCGGCAAGCCGCCGATCCATGGCTCCTCCGACCCCGCCTTTCGCGGCGATCCGACACGCTGGAACCCGGAGGAGCTGCTGCTCGCCTCGATCTGTGCCTGTCACAAGCTCTGGTACCTTGGCCTCTGCGCGCAGGCGGGGGTCATCGTGCTCGCCTATCGCGACCGGGCCGAAGGGGTCATGGAAGAGGAGCCGGGCGGCGCCGGGCAGTTCACCGCGGTAACGCTATCCCCAACCGTGACGATCACCGCAAGTTCGGACCCGGCGCTGGCCGCCGCGCTGCACGAACGCGCCCATGCCATGTGCTTCATCGCCCGGTCTGTCGCTTTCCCAATCCACCACACGCCCGTCATCGAAGTGGCGCCCGCGACCTAGCCGCTGCCTACGGGGCACCCCGATTGCTTTTTGCGGAACAAACCATGTATTTCTGCCGGTTCATCGATAGGCCTACGCCGAATGTCGCGATCAGAAGAGCTTAGCCGCGAGCAGTTGCTCGACCGACAGACATTCCAGCTCCGGCTGCTGGATCAGTTGCACGACCTGAGCGATCCCCAGCAGATCGTGGCGACGGCCGTCGCCGCGCTGGGCCAGAAGCTGGGCGTGGGCCGCTGCGGCTATGCGACGGTGTGCGATGACGGCGCGACGCTTCAGATCGAGGCCGACTGGTCCCCCGCCCTCCCGGAACTCACGGGCCGGATACCGAGCGCGAAGCTGATCAGTGCGCCCTCGCTGGCGCTGCTGCGCGCTGGCGAGACGCTGATCATTCCCGATGTCACCGCTAATGCGCAAACCGAGGGTGATGCGCCCGGTGGCGCCCAGGCGATGATCGTCTTCCCGCTGCTCCGCTACGGCAGGCTCGACGCCTTGGTGTATGTGCAGGAGCCCGCGTCCCGCGCCTGGACCGCGCAGGAGGTGACGCTGGTTCAGGATGTCGCGCTGCGCGTGCGTGACGCCTTCGACCGCGCGCGTGCGGAGGGGCAGCTGCGCGCCAGCGAGCAACGCTATCGCGAATTGTTCAACGCGATCGACATCGGCTTTTGCGTCATCAAGGTGCGCTTCGATCCCGATGGCCGGGCCAGCGATTATTGCATTCTCGAGGTGAACGATGCGTTCGCCGCGCAGACCGGCATTGCCGATGCACGTGGTCGCTGGATGCGCGACATCGCGCCCGATCACGAACAGCATTGGTTCGACCTATACGGCCGGGTCGCCAAGACCGGCATTCCCGAGCAGGTGGAACTGCCCGCCACGACCCGCGACGGGCGCTGGCTGATGGTGAACGCCTACCCGCTCGACGCGCCCGAGGAGCATCATGTCGCGGTGCTCTTTTCCGACCTCACCCAGCGCAAGCGCACCGAACGCGCGCTGGAACGCAGCCGGGAGGAACTGGAGGCCGCCGCCGCCGCCGCTGATCTCGGCCGCTATGATTATCGGCCGCGCGAAGGACGCCTGACATGGGATGATCGCTGCCGCGCCTTGTTCGGCCTCTCGCCCGGCGTCCCGGTCAGCTACGACGGATCCTTCATGGCCGGCGTCCACCCGGATGATCTGGCGGGGGCGGTCGCCGCGGTGAGCGCCGCGCTCGACCCCGCCGGGCCGGGCCGGTTCGCGGCGGAATATCGCACGATCGGCATCGAGGATGGCGTGCTGCGCTACGTCAGCGCGCATGGCCTCGCCTTCTTCGAAAATGGCGTTGCCACCCGCCTCATCGGCACGGTGCAGGACGTGACCCGCGACCGCGAGGCGACCGCCGCGCTGCGCGAGGTGAGCGAACGCCTGCGCCTCGCCAGCCGGGCGACCAACGACGCGATCTGGGACTGGGATCTGCGAACCGATCACGTGACCTGGAACGAGGCGCTGTACGCGGTCTACGGCCACCCGCCGTCAGAAACGGAGGAGACCAGCCAGTGGTGGCTGGACCACATTCATCCCGACGACCGCGCCCGCGTCTATGCCATCCATCTGGTGATCGACAGCCAGGGCACCGACTGGTCGGACGAATATCGCTTCCAGCGGCAGGATGGCAGCTACGCCGACGTGCTCGACCGCGGCTATCTGATCCGCGACGGCGATGGCGCGCCGATCCGCATGGTCGGCGCGCTCCTCGACGTGACGGCGCGCAAGGCGACCGAGCGCCTGTTGGAGCAGGAACACCAGCGGCTCGTGCACGAGATCGAGGAGACCACGGCGGAGCGTGACCGCGCCGAGGAGGCGCTGCGCCAGTCGCAGAAGATGGAGGCGGTCGGCCAACTCACCGGCGGCCTGGCGCATGATTTCAACAATCTGCTGACCGGCATTTCGGGCGCGCTGGAGATGATGCAGGTGCGCATCACGCAGGGCCGGGTTGCGGAGCTGGAGAAATATTCCGTCGCGGCGCAGGGTGCGGTTCGCCGCGCCGCGGCGCTCACCCACCGGCTGCTCGCCTTTTCGCGCCGGCAGACGCTCGATCCCCGCCCGACCGACGTCAACCGGCTGATCTTCGATGTCGAGGAACTGATCCGCCGCACGGTCGGCCCTCATGTCGAGGTGGAAACCGCCGGCAAGACCGGCCTGTGGACGACCCTGGTCGATCCGAACCAGCTCGAAAATGCGATCATCAACCTGTGCATCAATGCGCGTGACGCCATGCCCGACGGTGGGCGGATCACGATCGAAGCCGCCAATTGCCGCCTCGACGATCGTGACGCACGGGAGCGTGATCTCGCGCCGGGCGAATATGTGTCCATTTCGGTCACGGATACCGGCACCGGCATGCCGCCCGATGTCGTGTCACGCGCCTTCGACCCCTTCTTCACCACCAAGCCGATCGGCGAGGGAACGGGCCTTGGCCTGTCGATGATCTACGGTTTCGCGCGCCAGTCGGGCGGCCATGTCCGGATCGACACCGAACTGGGCGCGGGCACGACGATGTGCATCTACCTGCCGCGCCATATGGAGGCGCCGGATGTGGAGGCGGCGCAGGCCGGAACCGGATCGTCGATGCTGGAACAGGATGCGCAGGCGGATGCCGGCTGCATCCTCGTTGTCGATGACGAACCCACCGTGCGCATGCTGGTCGTCGAGGTGGCCGAGGATCTCGGCTATGACGTGCTGGAAGCGTTCGACGGCCAGAGCGCGATGCGCATCCTGCAGGCGCATCCGGGCATCGACCTGCTGATCACCGATGTCGGGCTGCCCGGCGGCATGAACGGGCGCCAGATCGCCGACGCGGCGCTCAGCCTGCGGCCCACGCTGAGGGTGCTGTTCATCACCGGCTATGCCGAAAATGCCGTGATCGGCAGCGATCAGCTGGCGCCCAACATGGCACTGGTGACGAAGCCATTCGCGATGGATGCGCTCGCCGCGCGGATCCGCGAGATCATGGACTGATCACCCCGCCGACGCGCACGCGGGCAGCATCGCCGCGCGTCGGCCGGGATTGCCGTCAATCCTTCTTGGCGGTCAGATGCTTGCTGAGATGCTTGTTCATCTCGAACATGCTCGCCGATTTCTTGCCGAAGATCTTCTCCAGCTTGTCGTCGGCGTTAATCTGCCGCCGGTCCTTGGCGTCCTGCAGGTCGTTCTTCTTGATATAGTCCCAGACCTTGCTGACCACTTCGCTGCGGGGCAGGTCGTTCTTGCCGACGATTTCGGCCAGTTCGGCGGACGGGGTCACGGGCGCGGTGATGCCGCCGCGCGCGCCGCCGGCCGACTTCCCGGTCGACTTGACCTTCTTCTCGGCCGCCTTGGTTTCGTCCTTGCCGCGTTTTTCCGCCGTACGGGCCATGATATTCATCCTCCTCTGCCACCCACCGCGCACTGGGCGGCGGAGCCACCGTCCTTAAGCGCCATCGCCCTTCATGGTTCCCTGTAGCTGGCGAGCGGCAGCCCCGCCGTGGCTGGCGGGCGGCAGGATGATGCGCATCCTCGCTGCGGTCGCGGGAACGCCGCGCCGCGCCGCCCGTTCGGTGAACCTCACTACAGCGGATGCAACCACCCGACATGCGCCCCCGATCCGAAGCGGAGATTGCCGTAATGACTCCGCGCGCCGACGTGCCCGCCCCGACGCTCAGCATCGCGGAGGCGAGCGCGGCGGTGGCGGAGCTTCTGGCTGACGCGAACGTCATCGTCGCCGTCGCCGACGAGACCCGCGCGCTGGCATTGACGCGGATGGTCGCGGCGCTCGTCCCGGATGCGACCACCATGTTCTGCCCCGGCAGTGACGCGCTCCCCGGCGACAATGCCCCTGCCTCCCCCGCCAATGTCGGGCAGCGCGTGTCCGCGCTCCGTGCCATACGCCGGGCGCTGGAGGCGGAGGCGCCCGGCCGGATCGCGCTGATCACGTCGGGTGAGGCGCTCGCCCGCGCCTATCCGGCGCCTGCCGCCTTCGACGCCGAGCCCCCTTCCGTCGCCGTGGGTCAGCCATGCGACCTCGCGCAGTTGCACGACGACCTGCTGTCGCTCGGCTATGTCGCCGACGAACGCGTCGACGAGCCTGGCGAAGTCGCGCTGCGCGGCCAGGTGCTCGATGTCTTTCCCGCCGACAGCGACCTTCCGCTCAGGATCGAGGTCGCCGACGGCGTGATCGCCGGCATCCGCCGCTACGACCCGGCGGACCAGCGCAGCACCGACGAAATGGAACGCCACGAACTCGGCCGCGTGATGGAGCCGCCGCTCGACGGCGATCGCACGACGCTGCTCGATCACCTTCCCGGCGCGCTGGTCGTCGTCACCGCCGCGGCCGACGAGCGTCGCCGCCGCCTGCTGCTGCTCAGCGCCGACACCGCCAAGCGCGGCAGCCGCCGTGCTCCGGCCGACATGATCGTCGACGCCGCCTGGCAGAAGGCGCTGGCCGCCCGCGACACCGCATCGCTCGACCGCACCGGAGAGCCCCCCGCCCGCTTCGTCGAACAGCGCGCGCCGCTCGCCGCTTTCGCCCGCGCCGCGCAGGCGGCCATCGCGGATGGCGAGCGCGTCGTCCTCATCGGTGGCGAGCGGGACGTTCGTTTCCTCACCCGCCGCATCGAACAGCGGCTGAAGCTGACGGCCGAGGCGGTGGCGGATTGGGCCGGTGTCGGCGCCGCCGCGCCGGGCACCCTGCTGACCCTCACCGGTCCCGCCGACCAGGGTTTCCGCCGCGACGGTGTGCTCGCCATCGCCGCGGCCGACCTGATCGGCAGCCGGGCGGAGCGCGAGGACGGCAGCGCGCACCGCGTCGACCTGTCGCTCGTCCACACCGCGGAGATCCGCGTCGGCGACACCGTCATCCATGAGGATCACGGCATCGGCGTCGTCAACGGGATCGAGCCGCTGCCTGCCGGCGAGGGCGTCGGCGGCGACACGATCAAGCTCAACTATGCCAAGGACGCCGTCCGCCTCGTTCCCGTCGCAGAGGCTGACCGCCTGTGGCGCTACGGCGCGGAGGACGACGCCGTCACGCTCGACACGCTCGACGGAAAGAGCTGGCATGACCGCCGGGGAGAGATTGCCGCCGCCATCGCCGAAACCGCCCGCGGGCTGACCGAACTCGCGGAGGAGCGCGCCACCCGCACCGCCCCCGTGCTCGATCCCCCCGTCGCCGCCTATGAGCGGTTCGCCGCCGGCTTCCCCTTTTCGGAAACGCCGGATCAGCTCGCCGCGATCGAGGCGGTACGCAACGACCTTTCCTCCGGCCGCCCGATGGACCGGCTGGTCATCGGCGACGTCGGCTTCGGCAAGACGGAGGTCGCGCTGCGCGCAGCCGCGCTCGCCGCGCTCGCCGGCAAGCAGGTGGCGATCGCCGCCCCCACCACCGTTCTCGCGCGCCAGCACCTCGAAAGCTTCACCGCAAGGTTCGAGGGAACCGACGTGGTCGTCGCCGGCCTGTCGCGCCTCACCAGCGCAGCCGACAAGCGGCGCGTGAAGGCGGGGCTCGCCGACGGCAGCATCCATATCGTCATCGGCACCGGCGCGGTCGCGGGCAAGGGCGTCGCCTACAAGGATCTCGCGCTCGTCATTATCGACGAGGAACAGCGTTTCGGCACCGCCGACAAGAACAAGCTACAGGCATTATCCGCCGGGCATGTGCTGACGCTGTCCGCCACCCCCATCCCGCGCACGCTGCAGGCGGCGCTCGTCGGCCTGCGGCAATTGTCCGTCATTGCGACGCCCCCCGCGCGGCGCCAGCCGATCCGCACCGCCGTCTCCGCCTTCGCGCCCGAAACGCTGCGCGCCGCCCTGCTGCGTGAGCGCGCGCGCGGCGGCCAGAGCTTCGTCGTGGTCCCGCGCATCGCCGACATGGCCCCGCTCGCGGAGAAGCTCGCCACGCTCGTTCCCGAGCTCGAGATCCTGCACGCGCATGGCAAGATGCCGGCCGCCGATATCGACGACACGATGGTCCGCTTCGGCCATGGCGACGGCGACGTGCTGCTCGCCACCAACATCATCGAGGCAGGGCTGGACGTGCCGCGCGCCAACACCATGGCGATCATCCACGCCGACCGGTTCGGCCTGTCGCAGCTTCACCAGTTGCGCGGCCGCGTCGGGCGCGGGCATCGCCGCGGTCAGGTACTGCTGTTCACCGATGCCGATGACGCGATCGCCCCGCGCACGCTGAAGCGGCTGCGCACGCTGGAGGCGTTCGACCGGCTCGGCGCCGGCTTCGCGATCAGCGCGCGCGATCTCGACATGCGCGGCGCCGGCGACCTGCTCGGCGACACACAGGCCGGGCACATGCGGCTCATCGGTGTCGAACTCTATCAGCAGTTGCTCGAGGACGCGCTGCGCACCGCACGCGGCGAGACGGTGGAGCGCTGGACGCCGGACCTCCGCCTCGGCATCGACGGCCGCCTGCCTGCCGAGTGGATCCCCGACGAGGATCTGCGCATCTCGCTCTACGCGCGCCTCGGCCGGCTGCGCAGCGATGCCGATCTCGACGCCTTCGAGGCGGAGCTGGAGGATCGCTTCGGCGAATTGCCGGAGGAAGCTGCGCTGCTCCTGTCGATTGCGCGGGTGCGGGAGCGCGCTCGCGCACTGGGCATCGCCCGGATCGACGCTGGCCCAGCCGCCATCGCCCTCACCCCCCGACGCGACGCACCGCCCGCGCTGGGCGAGATCGACGGCCTTGTCGAAAAGGATGGCCGCCTCCTCCTCAAGGAGCCGCATGAGGATGCGGCCGAGCGGCTGGAGCGGCTGGCGGCCCTGCTCGCCTGACCGCTGGCGAGGCGGCCGGTCCGGCGATCAGGCGGCGGCGGCGCGCGTCGGCCGCCGCCGGTCGAGCAGCAGCGACACCGCCCAGATCGCCAGCCCGCCCAGCGCCAGCACCATCCCGACCCACCCGGTCGAGGTCCAGCCAAGCCCCGCGCTGATCGCCATCCCGCCCAGCCATGGCCCTAGCGCATTGGCGACGTTGAACGCGCTGTGGTTGAGCGCGGCGGCCAGCATCTGCGCCTCGCCCGCCACGTCCATCAGCCGCGTCTGGAGCACGCTGCCCAGCCCGCCGCCCATGCCGATCAGCACCACCACCCCCAGGATTGACCAGCTCTGCTGCGCCGCCATCGGATAGAGCGACAGCGACAGGGCGCTGAACGCCAGCGTCAGCCCCGCGGTGGTCATCAGCGCGCGGTCCGCGCCCCAGGCGCACAGGATCGTGCCCAGCGTCATGCCGACGCCAAACAGCGCCAGCGCCACCGGGATCAGCCCCGGCGCCCCCGTGACCGCGGTCATGGTGGAGGCAAGGTAGGTATAGACGCAGAACAACCCGCCAAAGCCGATCGCCCCGGTGGCGAGCGTCAACCACACCCGCCCGTTGCGCAGCGCGCCCAGCTCCCGCATCGGATTGGCCGTACGATCGGCCGGGGTGCGCGGCGCAAAGGCGAACAGCATCACCGCGGTCGCCACCGCCAGCAGCGCGACGATGCCGAAGCCCCAGCGCCAGCCGAGCGCCTGACCGACGACATTGGCGAAGGGCACGCCAGCGACGGTCGCCAGCGTCAGCCCCAGCATCATGCGCGATATCGCCTGGCTGCGCCGCTCGTGCGGCACCATGCCGGCAGCGACCAGCGCGCCGACCCCGAAAAAGGCGCCATGCGGCAATCCGCTGAGGAAACGGAACACCAGCATCCAGCCAAGGTCGGGCGCCAGCGCCGACAGCCCGTTGGCCAGCGCGAAGAAGCTCATCAGCGCGATCAGCAAGGTACGCCGCGCCATGCGCGCGCCCAGCACCGCCAGCAGCGGCGCACCGACGACAACGCCCAGCGCATATGTGCTGATGACATGCCCCGCTGTCGGCTCGTCAATCCCCAGCCCGCCGGCGAGCTGCGGCAGCAGGCTCATCGAGGCGAATTCGGTGGTGCCGATTGCGAAGCCGCCCATCGCGAGCGCCAGCAACGCGATGGGAACGTTGACGTGATGCCCGGCGGCGGCATTGGCAGGACGCGACATCCTCAGGCCCCGCACGCGGCGCAATGGCAAATGGCAATGGACACGCGGGCCCGTGACGGCGGCTGCATGCTGTTCTCCGATGGGGATGTTGGCCGGGCTTCGCCAGGCGTCGGGCACTTCACCGTGCGTCTGCCGCCCGATTATCGTCATGCTGCATTGCAAAATCAACGCCGTCTGCCGGATCGCCATGGCTCATGCCGCCTCGGCAATTCCCCGCGCCTGTGGAACGCTCGCCTGTCCAACCGGTTCGTCTGACACACAGGGACGGGATTGATGACGACGATCGATGGGGATGGGCACCGGCAGCCGACCGGACAGGATCACGGACATGCAGCAACGCGCCCCTGGGCGATCCCCGCGGGCGGCTGGAAAGACGTTGCGCTGCGCAGCTGGAAGGAATCCGGGCAGGACAATATCAGCCTGATCGCGTCGGGCGTCGCCTTCTGCGCCATCCTCGCCATGGTGCCGATGCTGGGCGCGGTGGTGCTCAGTTACGGTCTGATCGCGACCCCCGACACTGTGCTCGCCAATGTCCGCTCGCTTACCTCGGTCATGCCGGCGGAGGCTGCCCGGCTGATCGGCGAGCAGCTTGCCAATATCGTCAGCACGTCGGACGGGAAAAAGGGCTTTGGCCTCCTCATCGCGCTGGCGATCGCGCTTTACGGCGCCATGAAGGGCGCGACCGCGATCATCACCGCGCTCAACGTCGCCTATGATGAGGAGGAGACACGCGGCTTCATCCACCTCAACCTCGTGGCGCTCGGCATCACTGCCTGCGCCGTGCTGGTCGCGGTGCTCGCCATCTTCTCGATCACCGCCATGGCGGCTGTCGAGACGCTATTTCCCGAGCTTCCCGGCCCGCTCGCCTTCCTCGCGCGGCTGATACCCTATTTGCTGATGGCGGTGGTCGGCTCGGCAGCCGCCGCCAGCCTGTATCGTTTCGCGCCCAATCGCAGCCACGCGCGGTGGGTCTGGCTCACACCAGGCTCGGTCCTCGCCGCTTTGTGCTGGGTGCTGATGACCTTTGGCTTTGGCATCTATGTCGCCAATTTCGGCAGCTATGACGCAACCTATGGCTCGCTCGGCGCCGCGGTGGTGACGCTCACGTGGCTGTATCTGTCGGCCTATGTCTTGCTGCTCGGCGCGGAGTTCAATTGCGAGCTTGAACGCCAGACGGCGCGCGACACCACCACTGGCCCGGAACAGCCGCTCGGCAGCCGCGGCGCGTTCGCCGCCGATACCGTGGCCGAGGGGCCGGAGGCGCAATCCGCCCCCGGGCTCGCCGCCCACCAGCAGCCCGCGCCCCCTCCCGCCGCAGCGACGCCGGCCCGCGCCGCCCCACCCGCGCCGGGCATGCGCCAGAGCCTGCTCGCGGCGGAGGGCACCAATCGCGCCTTGCGCATCGCGCGGGTTGGAAAGGCCGGTCTTCTCCCCACCGCGCTTGCCACCTGCGGCCTCGCGCTGATCGGGCGGCGTGACAAGGCGGCACTGGGCGTCACGCTCCTCGCCACCTCCGGCGGGTTGCGCTGGATCACGCGGCCCAAGGCAAAGCCGGCCGCGCGGGGCAGCGCACGACGCTGATCCCGCCGGGCTGACCCCGCCGGCCCGCCCTGCCGGGCTCACGCCTTGCGCAATTCCTCGGGCTTGTGGATCGCTTCCTTGCCCGACTTGTCGCTCTTCACGCGATATTGCGGGTCCTTTTTGGTCGCCTTGGCGACATGTCCACCGGCTTTGGCGGTCGATGTCTCCTTGCGCACGACCTTGCCGTGCGTCTCGCCCTGCGGCGTGTCCCATTTCACGTGATCGCCGGACGTGAAGGTCTTGTCGGTCATGCGCCGCTCCTTGGCAGTGGTGAGCGGCAAACGCGCCGCCCGGCATCCGTCTCCCGCATGCGTGCTGGCGCTGCGCCGTTTTCGACGGCCGTGAACCGAATGCCTGACGAAAGGTTCTCCCCTGCGACGGGGGCGCCCGCCCCCTTTTGCCCGATCGAGGAGTGCGTCGACCATGGATCAAACCGCGACATTGGACCGCACCATCGCCCGAAAGGTCGCCGCCCGGCCGATCGGCACCGTCCCGATCCACCTGACGATCAACGGCACGCCGCATGATCTGGCGGTCGAACCCTGGACGACGCTGCTCGATCTGATGCGCGAAACGCTCGCCCTGACCGGCTCCAAGAAGGGCTGCGATCACGGCCAGTGCGGCGCCTGCACCATGCTGGTCGACGGCAAACGGATCAATTCCTGCCTCAAGCTCGCCGTCACCCTCGACGGCAGCGAGATCACCACGATCGAGGGCATGGGCAGCGCCGACGACCTCCACCCTCTGCAGGCCGCCTTTATCGAGCGGGACGCCTTTCAGTGCGGCTATTGCACCCCGGGCCAGATCTGTTCGGCGCAGGGCCTCATCAACGAAGGGCAGGCGCGCAGCCGCGACGATGTGCGCGAGTTGATGAGCGGCAACATCTGCCGCTGCGGCGCCTACACCAACATCGCCGACGCGGTGCTCGACGTGCTCGGGCAGGAGAAGCAGGCATGATCCGCTTCGACTATGCCCGGCCCACGGCGGTCGCGGAGGCGGTGCGCGCCGCGGGGGACCAGCACGCCGCGTTCCTCGCCGGCGGCACCAACCTCGTCGATCTGATGAAGGAGAATGTCGCTCGGCCGCTCCACGTCATCGACATCAATCGCCTGCCGCTGGATCAGATCGAGGAACGGGAGGACGGCGGCCTGCGCCTCGGCGCGCTCGTCACCAATGCCGACACCGCCTACGACCTGCGCGTGCGGCAGCATTATCCCCTGCTGTCCTCCGCGATCCTCGCCGGCGCCTCGCCGCAGTTGCGCAACGCCGCCACCAACGGCGGCAACCTCAACCAGCGCACCCGCTGCTATTATTTCTACGACGTCGACACGCCCTGCAACAAGCGCAACCCCGGCGAGGGCTGCGGCGCGATTGGCGGGGTGAACCGGATCCACGCGATCCTCGGCGCCAGCCCGCAGTGTATCGCCACCCACCCCTCCGACATGTGCGTCGCGCTCGCCGCGCTGGAGGCGCAGGTACAGGTGACCGGCCCCGACGGCAGCCGCACCATCCTCTTCGCCGACTACCACCGCCTGCCCGACGATGAGCCGTGGCGCGACAACACGCTACGCCCCGGCGAACTGGTAACTGCGATCGACCTTCCGGCCGAGCGCTTCACGCACAATTACACCTACCTCAAGCTGCGCGATCGCCTGTCCTACGCCTTTGCGCTCGTCTCGGTCGCGGTGGCGATGCGGCTAGAGGACAATGGCCGCATCGGCGACGTGCGCATCGCGCTCGGCGGCGTCGCGCACAAGCCGTGGCGCCGGCGCGAGGCGGAAGAGGCGATCCGCAATGAGCCGCCGGGCGAAAAGGCGTTCGACACCGCCGCCCGCGCATTGCTCGCCGGCGCCCGCGGCCAAGGCGACAATGACTTCAAGATCGATCTCGCCCGCCGCGCGATCATGCGCGCGCTCGCCCAGGCGGCGGCCGGCACGCCGCAGTCGCAGATCGACAAGCGCATTGCCTGAGGAGCCGATACGATGACCAGCAACGCATCCCCCGCTCCCGCCGCTCCGGTCGGCATCGGCACCGCCCTGTCGCGCGTCGACGGCCTCGCCAAGGTGACCGGCGCGGCCAAATATGCCGCCGAATATCACGTCCCCGGCCTGCTCTACGGCGTTGCCGTCTCGTCGCGCATCGCCAAGGGGCGGATCACCGCGATCGACGAGGAGGCGGCACGCGCCGTCCCCGGCGTGGTCGACATCATCACCCACAAAAACCGCCCCAGACAGGCATGGCTCGACCGCAACTGGAAGGATGAACTCGCCATTCCGGGCGACCCGTTCAAGGCGCTGCACGATGCCGAAATCCTCTTCGCCGGCCAGCCGATCGCCGTGGTCATCGCGGAAAGCTTCGAGGCGGCGCGATATGCCGCCAGCCTCGTCGACGTCTCCTATGAGGAACAGGCGCACAACGTGGATTTCGAGGCCTCGCTGGCGGAGAAATTCCTCCCGCTCCCGCTGCGCCGGCGCAATTCCTTCCACCCGCCCAAGAACCATGGCGACGCGCAGGCCGCCTATGATGCCGCCCCGCTGAAGCACGCCGCGACCTATCATCTCGCGACCGAGCATCACAATCCGATGGAGATGCACGCCTCGACGGTCGAATGGCACGGTGACGGCACGATCACCGTCTATGACAAGACGCAAGGCTCGCAGGGCGTCCAGGCCTATCTCGCCAGCGCCTTTGGCCTCGGCAAGAAGAACGTCCGCGTCGTCAACGCTTATGTCGGCGGCGGCTTCGGCTCCGGCCTGCGCCCGCAATGGCAGGTGCAGCTCGCCACCATGGCCGCGATCCACCTCGAACGATCGGTTCGCGTGGTCATGACGCGCGCGCAGATGTTCACCCACGCGCATCGCCCCGAATGCACCTATTCGATCCGGCTTGGCACCGATACCGATGGCAAGCTCAGCGCCGTGCTCGGCGACGCCACCACCTCCACCTCGCGCTTTGAAAGCAACATGGAGGATATCGTGACCTGGGGCATGATGAACTACGCCAGCCCCAACATCCACGGCGAATATACCATCGCCCCGCGCGACACCTATACCTCGGCCGACATGCGCGCGCCGGGCGCGGCGACCGGCATGACCCTGTTCGAGATCGCGGTGGACGAAATGGCCTATCGCGCGAAGGTTGATCCGCTCGAATTCCGCCTCCTCAACTATTCCGACATCGACAACATGAACCGCACGCCCTTCACCTCGAAGGCGCTGCGCGAGGCCTATCGCGAGGGCGCGGCACGGTTCGGCTGGGAACGCCGGTCGCCAGAGCCCCGCTCGATGCGCGACGGGCGCGAACTGATCGGCTGGGGCGTCGCGACCGGCATGTGGGACGCGCAATTCTCCAAGACCGCCGCCTCGGCAAAACTGAGCGCCAACGGCGATCTCGAGGTCGCAAGCGCCACGTCGGACATCGGCACCGGCACCTATACCGTCATGGCGCAGGTCGCCGCCGACACGCTGGGCCTGCCGCCCGAGCGGATCACCGCCCGGCTCGGCGACAGCGACCTGCCGACCGCCCCGGTCCAGGGCGGCTCGTGGGCGGCGGCCTCGACCGGTGCCGCCGTCCAGCTGGCGTGCGAGGCGGTGGCAAAGCAATTGTTCAAGGCGGCGCACAAGCTGAAGGACAGCCCCTTCGCCAACGCCTCCTTCGATGACGTGATCTGCGCCGATGGCGAGCTTCGCCTGCGCGACGGCAGCGCCGCCATGCCCTTTACGGAGATCATGCGCGCCGCTGGCCTCCCCTCGATCGAGGTCGAGGAAACCGCGACTCCGGGCGTCGGCGACATGATCTCCATGGCGCGCAAGTCACGCAACACGCACAGCGCGATCTTCTGCGAGGTGCGCGTGGACGAGGAACTCGACCAGGTCCGCGTCACCCGCGTCGTCAACGCCGTCGCGGCCGGGCGCATCATCAATCCCAAGACCGCGCGCAGCCAGATCCTGGGCGGCGTCGTCATGGCGATCGGCATGGCGCTGCATGAGGAAACCTTCGCCGACCGCCAGCTCGGCCGGTGGATGAACCACAATCTCGCCGAATATCACGTGCCCGCCCATGCCGACGTCCATGACATTGACGTGATCTTCGTCGACGAACCCGATCCCGAGGTGACGCCGCTCGGCGTGAAGGGGCTTGGCGAAATCGGCATCGTCGGCACCGCCGCGGCAATCGCCAACGCCATCTATCACGCCACCGGCAAGCGCATCCGCTCGCTCCCGATCACGATCGACAAATTGCTCGCCGCTGACGCCGACTGACAACCGCAAGCGGGCCTGACCCATCCGTCGGGCCCGCTCCTGCGCTGGCGCGACCACGTTCCGCCCATCACCGTGAATGATCCTCGGCTGGACCGCAGCGCCCGGGGCGGCAGTCGCGCGTGTTCGCCTCATGCCGCAGGCGCTGCCGGGGGATATGCTCGCACTCCCGCTATGCGCGGCAGTCGCCGCGGCTTAGCCCCACCCTCTGGCCGATCATGACGGTAGCAACCCTTTGGTAGCCGCCGCCGAGCGCCCCATGGGTCTCGCGCGTCGCGAAACGACCGTCGCGCGCATCGCTCTTATGGTCCGCCATCTGGATTATCGAATGGGCGCAGCACAAATTGTCGGACAGGGATGATCTACCGTCGCTGACTTAGATCTATGTGAAGGCGCAGCAAAGGAAAGCCCCGTGGCCGGATGACGGCTTTCGGGGCTTCGTTGTGGGTGGCGGCTGGAAGTGGCCGCTGACATTGTTTGGTCGGGGATGGTGTTTGCCTGTATATTATCACGATGCGCCAATATCCCGACCTCAGACACCGGTTCACCCGATCGCGTGAAACAGAGACGGTGAAGCTATTCACCTCGTCGGGGCATCCCTGGATGGGCCTCACGGCTCTGATAACCTACCGATTACCTGCCCTTATTGTAGCCGCCGTTTTGGCCGCCAGATACGCGCCGTTTTAAGCGCGGCGTGCTGCCGGCATGGTGCATACCCTACAGGGCGCACGCTGAAGTCGACAAGGAGACTGTCGATAAGCGGCGGCGCAGATACGAAATCACTTCTTCGGACCCTCTTTCCACGCGAAGGCCATGCTTGTCACATCAGTCGGCGTATGTGGTCTTACTACCCTTGTTGATCGACTTGTTGGGACAGCTTTCGGGGAAGGCGACGCGGTTGTGTTCCTTGCTCGCGTCAATGGCTTCCAATCAACAATCGTTGAGGGTCATCCCGCTCATGCGACACCTCCGAGCGCTATCACCAGCTTCCGCACGGTCTCAGCCTTCTTGCTCTCGAAGCTGAACGTGTAGATGCGATCATGGCAATCGAAGCTAATGCTAGCGGTTCCTTGATAGCCGCCGTCGAGGGCCCGTACGCCGTGGCATCGCTGATGGGATCAACGCAGGCGCACGCGCGCCGGCTTGACCCAAGGAAGCGCCCATGGAACATTATGCGAACATCACGAATCGGCAGGCGGCTTGGCGCAACGCGGCGCCCGGCGCCTCCGTGTCTAGATGTGGGGCGTCAAGGATGCGCCAATTACCAGATATTGCATTTTAGCCGTGGCACTGCGGGGCGAAGAACGGTATCAAGTCCGTCCGATCCGGGGCTCGCTCACGGATCATGAGAGTCGCGGTACCGGTTCGGCAAGAGGCGTGCGGCGGATGGATCAGATCATGGGCCGGAGGGCAGCTTTGCAACGCGTCGCAGCGCGGCCCTTCACGGGTCATGATGATCGTACGATAAGCGATCGAAAGGGGCGCCTCCGGCCTCCCGGAACCGCCCCTCTTCATGCCGTCGCTCGCCCGTCTGGCGCTACGTCTCGCGGGGGCAGCGCCCGGCTTGCCCCGCGCCGTGGCGCGGGAACAGCGTCATTCCGCTTCTTCGAACATGTCCACGGCGTTCTGCGCGGTCGCCGACAGGCGAACCGTGTCGCCTTCGATCGCCGCCACCAGGCCCGCCGGCAGATAGTGGTGCTTGGCGCCGGTCCCGTCCTGCGTGGCCGGGCTGTCCTGCTTGGTCAGCTTGATCCGCTCACCGTCGACGTGATCCACCGTACCGACGTGAACGCCGTCCGCGCCGATGACCTTCATATGCTCCTTGATGTTGCTGTGATCGTGCATCGTGGATCTCCTCTTGGGGTCGGCAACACAACGACACATCGCCGCTTTGGATGCATCGCGCGGGTGGCGGCATGATCGCGCGCTGGTCCCTTGTCGCGCTCGCCCTGCTCCTGGCGGGCTGCGCCACGCAGGTCCCGTCCACGGTGGCGCACACGCCCGATACGCCCGGCTTCCTGCTCGGCCTGTGGCACGGCTTCATCTTCCCGGCCGCTTGGGTGCTCAGCCTGTTCATGCCGGACGTCGCCATCTATGCCGTGCCCAACAATGGCGGCTGGTATGATTTCGGCTATTTCGTCGGCATCGTGTTCCTCGGCGTCGGCGCGCGCAGCACCCGCACCGTCCATGTCACCCGCCGGGTGCGGCGATGAACTGGCAGGTCCCCGTCATGTATGCGGTCGCGCTGGCGCTCGCGATCGTCGGCACGGCGCTGCTGGTCGCCCTCGCCCGTCCGCGCACCGCCGGTCAGGTCTATGCCTTCCGCATGGTCGGCATCATGGCCCTCGCTGGCGCCGCCGTCCTCGCGATGAGCGCCACCGCCATGTGGCAGTGGAGCATGGAGGCATGACCCCCCATCTATCCCTCACACGCGCAATCTTTATGAACTTTCACAATTTCCGGTCGGAGTAACCCATGCCCCTCCTCCAAGCCTCCAAGCAGTACAAGCCATTCGAATACCCCTGGGCGTTCGAGTACTGGAAGCGTCAGCAGCAGCTCCACTGGCTGCCTGAGGAAGTGCCGCTGGGGGAGGATTGTCGTGACTGGGCGCAGAAGCTGACCGATCACGAACGCAACCTGCTGACCCAGATCTTCCGCTTCTTCACCCAGGCGGACGTCGAGGTGCAGGATTGCTACCACGAAAAGTACGGCCGCGTGTTCAAGCCGACCGAGGTCAAGATGATGCTGACCGCGTTCAGCAACATGGAGACGGTGCATATCGCGGCGTACAGCCACCTGCTCGACACGATCGGCATGCCGGAAAGCGAATATGGCGCCTTCCTCGAATATGCCGAGCTGAAGGACAAGCACGACTATCTGCAGCAGTTCGGCGTCGACAATGACGAGGATATTGCGCGCACGCTGGCGATGTTCGGCGGCTTCACCGAGGGCGTGCAGCTCTTCGCCAGCTTCGCGATGCTGATGAACTTCCCGCGCTTCAACAAGATGAAGGGCATGGGGCAGATCGTCAGCTGGTCGGTGCGCGATGAAAGCCTCCACTGCGAAGGCATCATCAAGCTGTTCCACGCCTTCGTGAAGGAGCGCAACTGCCTGACCAAGGCGGTGAAGGACGATATCGCCGATCAGTGCCAGACGACGATCCGGCTGGAGGATGCGTTCATCGATCTCGCGTTCGAGATGGGCCCGGTGAACGGCATGACCGCCAAGGATATCAAGAAGTACATTCGCTACATCGCCGACTGGCGGCTGGGACAGCTCGGGCTGAAGCCGATCTACATGATCGACGAACACCCTATCCCCTGGCTCACCCCACTGCTGAACGGCGTCGAGCATGCGAACTTCTTCGAAACCCGCGCGACCGAATATTCCAAGGCAGCGACCAAGGGCCAGTGGAGCGACGTCTGGGATTCGTTCGACAAGCGGCAGAAGGCGAAGTCCGTGCCGGCGGCGAACGAGGATCTGGCGCTGGAGGGCGACATGTTCTCCCGCGCCGGGGTCGCGGCGGAGTAACACCGCCGCCTGGCAGCGATGCGCAGGGAAACGGTGGCAGTGGCACCGAAACGGTGCCACTGCCACCGAACCGGGCGGTGGTTACATATGTAACCATCTTGCAGGCTGACTGGCCTGTGCTATGTCGATCCAATGGCTGATCATTCCACCGTGCTCTCCCCACCGCCGGGCGCTGCTTCGGACTGGACCGTCCCGCAGAACTGGTCGCACTACACGCCGGAGGAACATGCCACCTGGGACACGCTCTTCGCGCGCCAGTCGAAGCTGCTGCCCGGCCGCGCGTCGGACGCATGGCTGCGCGGGCTGGATGTCCTGAAACTCTCGAAGCCCGGCATCCCCGATTTCGAGGAACTGTCCGAACGGCTGATGAAGCTCACCGGCTGGCAGGTCGTGGCCGTGCCCGGCCTGGTTCCGGACGAGATTTTCTTCGATCACATGGCCAACCGCCGCTTCGTCGCCGGCAATTTCATCCGCCGCCCGGATCAGCTGGATTATCTGCAGGAACCCGACGTGTTCCACGACGTGTTCGGCCACGTCCCGATGCTCGCGGACCCGGTATTCGCGGATTATCTCGCGGCCTATGGTCGCGGCGGTCAGCGGGCGATGCAGCACGACGCGCTGAAATATCTCGGGCGCCTGTACTGGTACACGGTCGAATTCGGCCTGATCGCGGAACCGGACGGGCTGCGGATCTACGGCTCGGGCATTGTCTCCAGCTATGCCGAAAGTCGCTTCGCGCTCGATGATCCGTCGCCGCATCGGCTGCGCTTCGATCTCGCACGCGTCATGCGCACCGACTATCGCATCGACGATTTCCAGCAGAATTACTTCGTCATCCCCAGCTTTGACGAACTGCTGCGCGTCACCGTCGAGACCGATTTCGCACCGCTCTACGACAGCCTGCGCGAACAGCCGGACATTCCCGTCGCGCAGATCATCAGCGACGACGAAGTGATCACCCGCGGCACGCAGGATTACGCCCGCTCTCGCGCATCCGGAAAATAGTCAGCCAGGAAATCGGCGACCACCTTCACCCGGATCGGCAGGCGATCGGCCGGCGCCGCCGTCATGAGCGTGATCGGGATCGCCGGAATGACTGCTTGCGGCAACACGGGCACCAACCGCCCCGCCGCAAGGTCCTCAGCCACCTGCAGGTGTGGCAGCAACGCGATGCCGAGGCCGCTTAGCGCCGCCCGATGCACCGCTTCGCTGCTGTTCGCGCGCAGCCAGGCGCGCGGCCGAACTGTCGCGCCGTCGATCGGCCACCCGCCCGGCCGCGCCGCATAGCCATAGGTGAGGCAATCGTGTGCGGCGAGATCGCCCGCCGCCTCTGGATTGCCGCGCGGCGCGAGATACGCCGGCGCCGCAACCAGCATGCGCGGCACGTCTCCCAGCCGATTCGCGCCGGGCTCATCGCCGACGCGCAGCCAGAGATCGAGCGCTTCATTGCCCGCCATCTCCCGCCAGTCAGCCACCATCAATTCGATCGTCAGCCCCGGATGAGCTTCACGCAGCCGGACAAGCTTGCTCGCATAATGCAGGCCGAGCGCGGTCGTCACACCAAGACGTACCAACCCTTGTGCCGCGACGACACCGGCAAGATCGGCTTCCGCCGCGGCCACATCCTCAAGGATCCGCGCCGCATGCTCGGCCAGCCGCTCGCCGTCATGCGTCAGGCGCAGCCGCCGGGTCGAACGGTGAAACAACCGCACGCCGAATCGCTCCTCCAGTTCGTCGATCGCCCGTGCCACCGTCGTGTGGCTCAATCGTTGTTGTCGGGCGACGACCGAAAAGCTGCCTTGGTCACGCAGGTTCAGGAATAGGCGAAGTGTGCGCACCAGGTCAGTCATTTGAACGAATATAGTGCAAGCGCTGCACGGAAAGCACCTATTGTTTATCGCAAACGTTAAGATGATGAGGGCAGCACGGCCCGCGTGAGGGGTCGGAGAGGAGCCAGACGTGACCGATCGTATTGCCAACCCCACCTTGCGCAGCCGCGTGATGTCCGCGGAGGACGCTGCGATGTTCATACAGGCGGGCGACACCGTCGGCATGAGCGGCTTCACCGGTTCCGGCTATCCAAAAGCAGTGCCGACCGCGCTCGCCAAGCGGATCTCTGCCGAACACGCCGCCGGGCGACCGATGCGGGTGAAGGTGTGGACCGGCGCGTCCACTGGGCCCGAACTGGATGGCGCGCTGGCAGAGGCCGACGGGATCGAGCTTCGCCTGCCGTACAATTCGGATCCGATCGCGCGCGAACGCATCAATCGCGGCGAGATGGACTATCTCGACATGCACCTGAGCCAGGTGGCGCCGATGGCCTGGCAGGGGTTTCTGGGTCAACTCGACGTGGCGGTCGTCGAGGTGACGGCGATCCGCGCCGACGGCAGCGTCGTCCCTTCGTCCTCGGTCGGCAACAACAAGACGTGGCTCGATCGCGCCAAGTCGGTGATCCTTGAGGTCAACCGCTGGCAGAACCCGGCGCTGGAGGGGATGCACGACATCTATTACGGCACCGCGCTGCCGCCCAACCGCGTGCCGATCCCGCTGCTGCGCCCGGACCACCGCATCGGCGACCCTTACCTGCGCTGCGACCCGGACAAGGTCGTGGCCGTGGTGGAGACCGACGCACCCGACCGCAACCTCCCCTTCGCGCCGCCCGACGCCTCGGCAAAGGCGATCGCGGAGCATCTGCTGGAGTTCCTCGCGCATGAAGTGACCAAGGGACGCCTGCCGTCATCCTTGCTGCCGATCCAGTCCGGCGTCGGCAACATTGCCAATGCTGTCCTGACCGGCCTGGTGGACGGTCCGTTCCACGATCTGACCGCCTACACCGAAGTGATCCAGGACGGCATGCTGGACCTGATGGACGCGGGTCGCTTGCGCATGGCTTCGGCGACCGCCTTCTCGCTGAGCCCGGACGCGGCGAAGCGGATCAACGATGAGATGGTGCGGTATCGCAGCAAGATGATCCTGCGTCCGCAGGAGATCAGCAATCACCCTGAACTGATCCGTCGTCTCGGCTGCCTGGCAATGAACGGGCTGATCGAGGCGGACATCTACGGCAACGTCAATTCCACCTGTGTGATGGGATCGCGCATCCAGAACGGCATTGGCGGCTCCGGCGACTTTGCGCGCAATGCCTTCATCTCGATCTTCATGACGCCCTCGACGGCGAAGGGCGGCGCGATCTCCGCTATCGTACCGCAGGTCTCGCACGTCGATCACATCATGCAGGATGTCGCGGTACTCGTGACCGAGCAGGGCCTGGCCGACCTGCGCGGCCTGCCGCCCAAGCAGCGCGCGGCGCTGGTGATCGAACGCTGCGCCCATCCCGATTATCGCGACGGCCTGCGCGATTATTATGAGCGCGCGCTACGCGGCGCCTACGGCCGCCATGCCCCCTCGCTGCCGGGCGAGGCGCTGTCATGGCACCAGCGGTTCATGGAGCACGGAACGATGCGGACGGGCTGACCCGTCCGCATCTTCACGCAAGACCGAGGACGGTCAGAGGTCCAGCGCCCAGCCGTCCCGTCCCTTGGGATCGGGCGGCGTTGCGGGGACGAAGCGCGTGGCGCCAGCGGCCAGCCGCAGGATCGTCCAGTCCCCCCGCCGGTCGACCGCCTCCAGCGTACAACCGCACGCGGCAAAGGCCTCGATGACCTGCCCGCGCTGAGTTTCCAGCAACCCGGCGAGGACGATGGCTGCTCCCGGTGCCGCAATAGCCGCAAGTTCCGGCGCCATCGAAACCAGCGGCCCGGCCAGGATATTGGCGATCACGAGGTCATACGGCCCGCGTTCCGTGATCGCGTCGTGCAGCGCGCCGTCTGCTACCAGCAGTTCCAGATCCGCGATCCCGTTCGCGGCGGCGTTGGCACGCGTCACCTCGACCGCCGCCGGATCGATGTCCGTCGCGACGATCGTCGCGTCCGGCCACAGGAAAGCAGCGGCAAAGGCCAGCACGCCGGTACCCGTGCCCACGTCGATGATCCGTGCGAAGCTCCTCTCCGCCAGCCCGTCGAGCATCGCGAGGCAGCCGCTGGTCGTCGCATGGTGCCCCGTGCCGAAGGCGCGGCCAGCGTCGATCAGCAGCGCGCATCCTCCCTCCGGCGCCGCCGTGGGATGCGCGCTGGTATGGACGACGAACCGTCCTTCGCGGATCGGCTCCAGCCCCTCCTGCGACAGCGCCACCCAATCCTGTTCGGCGAGGGCAGTGACGGTTGGCGCCGTGCCCGACGCGCTGGGCACGAGCGCGCAAATCGCCGCCAGCGCCGCCGCGTCCGGCTCGCGCTCCATATAAGCGTCCAGCCGCCACCGCTCGCGATCGTCCTCCACCTCCTCGGTGGTCATCAGAACGGCGTCGATCGCGAGGTCATCCGCCGCGTCGATCGCCTCGGCTTCCGCGCGCGTGCATGGCAACGACACGCGCCAGCTGTCCACCGCGCCGCTCATGGACGCATTTGCCTTCTCAGCGGACATAGCTGGCCCCGTTTACGTCCAGAACCGCGCCCGTCATCGACTCGGGCGCATCAAGCGCGAGCCAGCGGATCATCTCGCCCACTTCATCAGGCATGGCGACCCGGCCGAGCGGAATGTCGGCCAGCAATTTGTCGCCCCCGCGGCTGGCGAGATAATCATCCGCCATGCCCGTCATGGTAAAGCCGGGGCAGATGGCGAACGCCAGGATGCCGTCCTTTGCATAGGCGCGCGCGATCGTCTTCGTCATCGCCACCATGCCGGCCTTTGACGCGGCATAATGCCAGTGCGCCGGGCTGTCGCCGCGATAGGCGGCCCGACTGGCGACATTGACGATCCGCCCGCCGACACCGCGCTCCTGCCAGTGGCGCACCGCGAGGCGGCACAATTGCGCCGCGCCGGTCAGGTTGATGCGCATCGTGCGTTCCCACCCGGCAAGCCATTCGTCATCCGCGCTGTCGAGTGGATTGGCCGCGAACACGCCAGCATTGTTGATGAGCACATCGACATGCCCCAGACGCTCGATCGTTTCCGCCCACAAGGCTGCGGCAGCACCCGGCGTGTCCAGATCGGCGGCAATCAGGCCGTCCGCGTCGCGCGTCGCCTGCCCCAGAACCGTCGCGCTGCCGGACAATGCGCTGCGGGCAGCAGCCCCGATGCCGCGCGAAGCACCCGTAAGAAGAACATTGGTCATGCCGCGTCCATAGAAGCTGGCAAGCAGCCCGTCATCCCGGCACCGCCTCGTTGACCGAAACGACCGTCAGGCAACTTTCGCGCTGAATTCCTCCGCCGCGCTGCGCAGCGAGGCAAGCCGATCATCGATCGCCGCGAATTCGGTGCCCAGCGTATCGACGTCGCGTGCCAGGCCCGCCCCCTCGCGCATAATCGCGGTCATGTTGCCCGCGGTTGCGTCCGCCGCCAGCGCGGTCTCGTCGACGGCAGCGGTAATCGCGGTCACGGTCTGCGCCTGCGCCTCCATCGCCCGCCGGATCCTGGTGGCCGACGTTTTCACGTCATCGATGGTCGCGCGGACGCTGGCGCTCGATTCTACCGTGACCTGAGTTGCGGCCTGGATCGCGCCGATCTGCGCCGCGATATCGTCGGTGGCCCGCGCGGTCTGGCTAGCCAGGCTCTTCACCTCCTGCGCCACCACGGCAAAGCCACGCCCGGCATCCCCCGCCCGCGCCGCCTCGATCGTGGCATTCAGCGCCAGCAGGTTGGTCTGCCCCGCAATGGTGCGGATCAACGCCAGGATGGACTCGATCGACTTGGCATGGGCGCTCAGCGCCTCGCTGACCGTGACCGCCCGGTCCGCCTGCGCGGCCGCCTGCGAGGCAATGTCGGCTGCCGCCTCCACTTCGCCGCGCGCATCCTCGATCGCCAGGATCAGCCCCGCTGCGGTCGAGGCCGCATCGCGCATGGCAAGCGCCGACTCGCCGGCCGCAGCCGCCACTTCGGCGCCGCGCCCGACCATCGATCCGACCGACTGTGTGGCGCTCGCCGCCTGCGCACGCACGCGTTCTCCTAGTACCGCCGCCCCCTCGATCGCATCGGCGATATGCAGGCGAAAGGCCGCAGCATGGGCGGCGCGTTCCTCCGCCACCTGCGCCCGCTCGCTACGGCCAAGATGCGCCGCCATGACATCCGCCTCGATCAGCGCCAGTCGCTGAACAACATCGGACAAGCGCCGCATCCGCGCCACGTCCCCGTCAACGCGAGTCTCCAGGATCGCCAGCGTCCGGGCATGGGCAAAGGCCAGCGCGGAAAGCAGCGCCGCCAGCGGCACGCCCGTTTCGCGCGTCATCTCCGCATGTTTGGTGGCCGACCGCCCCCATTGCTCATCGAACGGCGCAGAATATTTCATCCGCATGTAGCGTGCGCTCCGCGCCAGCTGGCGCTGCAGCCAGACGTCCTCGATCCCCTCCAGCATCTTCTTCGTCGCCGGAAGGCTCCGGTACTGCTGCCAGAATGCGTGGGCGATATCCTCGCAATCGGCAGCGGTCAGCAGAGCGTCGATGTCCGCCGCCGCGGCACCAATGGTGCCATCCCAGTCATATTCGCGAACCTGCGCCGCGATCGAACGGGCCACACTGTCCCAGATCGGCATCGTGGTTCCTCCCCTTGATTATCTCGCGTGCCCCGTGTCTCCGCCGGGGCATCGTCCATCCTGCCCTATCGTCAGGCCGCCACGCGCTCGGCAAAGTCACCGGCGCTTCGATTGAGCAGGACCAGGCGCCCCGCCAGTCGGTCGAACCCGGCGCCAAGCGAGTCGATCTCACCTGCGACCGCTTCGGTGTCCGAATGGATCGCTGCGATCGTGCTGGACATGGAATCCGCCGCGAGCGCCGTTTCGTCGACCGCCGCAGTGATTGCCGTCACAGTATGCGCCTGCGCCTCCATCGCGTCGCGAATGCGCGTCGCGGACACCTGCACCTCGTCGACGGTCGCGCGAATGCCGACATTGGCGTTCACGGTCACCTGAGTGGCGGTCTGGATCGCGGTGATCTTCGCGGCGATATCGTCCGTGGCGCGCGCCGTCTGGCTGGCCAGGCTCTTCACCTCCTGCGCCACCACGGCAAAGCCGCGCCCCGCGTCCCCCGCGCGTGCCGCCTCGATGGTTGCGTTCAACGCAAGCAGGTTGGTCTGCCCAGCAATGTCGCGGATCAGGCCAAGGATCGACTCGATCGACTTGGCATGGTCATTCAGCATCTCCGTCACGCCGACCGCCTCGTCGGCCTGGACCGCCGCCCGCGTCGCGATATCCGCCGCCGCCTCCACCTCGCTTCGTGCATCGCCGATCGCGCGGATCAGCCCCGCGGCCGTGGAGGCTGCATCGCGCATCGCCAGCGCGGATTGTTCGGCCGCCGCCGCCACCTCGCTCGCCTTCCCCAGAACGCCTCGCGCCGACCGGGAGGCGGTGGATGCCTGGTCGCGCAGCGTCGCCCCCTCGGCCGTCGCATCGCCGACCGTCGTCGCGATTCCCCCCCGGAAATCCGCCGCCAGGCGATCGCGTGCAGTCTGCGAGCTGTGCTTGCGATAGTCGCCGTACAGCGCGACGGTGATCTCCCCTTCCAGCGCCGACAGCCGCATCAGCGTGTCGATCATGACCGGCAGGCGCGGGTCCGCTGGTTCGCACCGCGCCATCAGGACGCGCAGCGCCGCGCGATCGCTTGCGCTGATCATCGACAGCAACGCCAGCGGTGAGACCTGCCTCTGATAGGCGGCAGCCACCGATCGCTCGATCGATTCGACCCACGCCCGTTGGTCGGTACGCAGGAAACGATCCTGCAAGAACGCACAGCCTAGATCGATCATCCTGGCGGCGTCCTGTTCGACCCAGGATTTCTCCTCGTGGAAGCACCGCCGGCCATGTTCCCAATACGCCTCGGCGATCTGGCGCACCTCGGGTTCCAGCACGTCCCACACCTCTCGCGACGCGGTCGAAAGCGTGCCGTCAAAGTCGAAAGCCCGCAGGCGGGTGTCGAGATCGATCGAGCGGGCCAGTTGGCCCGGTGCTGGCAGATCGGCGGACAAGTTGTTGCGCTCCCGGTTCATTATCGGCCGGGTCATAGGGGATTGATCGTTAAGTGCTGGTTGAGGCGCGGCGCCCATCCGCCATGCGATTCATTCGCAGGAGGTCACTCCCGCTTGCAACATCGGCCCTCGGGTCTCATAGACCGCGCCAAACCGTCGGCTTACCGCAGGAAACCGTAGCCTTGGCCACAAAACCCGCCCGCCCCAAAAGTCCGCATCTCTTCAGCGGCCCGCTCGCCCTCCATTACCGCTGGAGCGCGGCGATGACGGTGTCGATCCTGCACCGCGCCACCGGTAGCGGGATGGCGACACTGGGGGCATTGCTGCTCGTCTGGTTCCTCGCCGCGCTGGCGTCGGGGGCAGAGGCCTATGCCGCGTTCCGTGACGTCTTCACCCTGTCGGATGGCCGTCTGAACATCTTGGGCTGGGTCATCGGAGTCGGCCTGACGTTCAGCCTGTTTCAGCACATGATGAGCGGTATCCGCCACCTCGTGCTGGATACCGGCGCCGCGTTCGAGCTGAAGCTGAACCGCAATCTCGCGCGGCTCACCTTCGTCGGCTCGACGCTGCTCACCCTCGCCTTCTGGCTCTACGTGGGAACCAAGTAATGGGTACGGGAACCTCGATTGGCCGCGTCCGCGGCCTCGGCAGCGCGCACGAAGGTCCGCATCACTGGTGGCATCAGAAGATCACGGCGGGATCGAACATCCTGCTGATGAGCTGGCTGATGATCTCGCTCGCCCGTCGCCCCGGCTACGAGTACGGCACGATGCGCGACTGGCTGTCCTCGGCTTGGGTCGCGATCCCGATGATCCTGCTGGTCGTCTCGGTCTTCTACCACTTCCGCCTCGGGCTTCAGGTGGTGATCGAGGATTACCAGCGTGACGAACGCCGCGTCGTCGCCATGGTCCTCCTCAACCTGTTCACTGCTGCCGTCACCGGCACCGCCCTCTTCGCGATCCTGAAGATCGCCTTCGGAGCAAATTGATGCCCGCCGCTTACCAGATCATCGACCATACGTACGACGCGGTCGTCGTCGGCGCCGGCGGCTCTGGCCTCCGCGCCACGATGGGCATCGCGGAGGCGGGCCTCAAGACCGCCTGCATCACCAAGGTGTTCCCGACCCGCAGCCACACAGTGGCGGCGCAGGGCGGCATCGCGGCGAGCCTCGGCAACAACTCGCCGGACCACTGGTCCTGGCACATGTACGATACCGTCAAGGGTTCCGACTGGCTCGGTGACCAGGACGCGATCGAATATATGGTGCGTGAGGCCCCGGCCGCGGTGTACGAGCTGGAGCACGCCGGCGTACCGTTCAGCCGCAACGAGGACGGGACGATCTACCAGCGTCCGTTCGGCGGCCACATGCAGAACATGGGCGAAGGCCCGCCGGTGCAGCGCACCTGCGCTGCGGCCGACCGTACCGGCCACGCCATGCTCCACGCGCTGTACCAGCAGTCGCTGAAGTATGACGCGGACTTCTACATCGAATTTTTCGCGCTCGATCTCATCATGGAGAACGGTGCGTGCCGCGGCGTGATCGCGCTGAACATGGAAACGGGGCAGATCCATCGCTTCCGTGCCCATGCGGTCGTGCTGGCGACGGGCGGCGGTGGCCGCGTGTACCAGTCGGCGACCTCGGCGCATACCTGCACCGGCGACGGCAACGGCATGGCGCTGCGTGCCGGGCTCCCGCTGCAGGACATGGAATTCGTGCAGTTCCACCCGACCGGCATCTACGGCGCGGGCGTCCTCATCACCGAGGGTGCGCGTGGCGAAGGCGGCTACCTGACCAATTCCGAGGGCGAGCGCTTCATGGAGCGTTACGCGCCGAGCGCGAAGGACCTTGCCAGCCGCGACGTCGTGTCGCGATCGATGGCAGCCGAGATGCGCGAGGGCCGCGGCGTCGGCAAGGACAAGGATCACATCTTCCTTCACCTCGATCACATCGATCCGAAGGTGCTGGCGGAACGCCTGCCGGGCATCACCGAGACGGGCAAGATTTTCGCGGGCGTCGATCTCACCCGCCAGCCGCTCCCCGTCACGCCGACCGTCCACTACAACATGGGCGGTATCCCGACGAACTATCACGGCGAAGTCGTCCAGCTGAAGGACGGTGATCCGGATGCGGTCGTCCCGGGCCTGTTCGCGGTCGGCGAAGCGGCCTGCGTGTCGGTGCACGGCGCGAACCGCCTCGGCTCCAACTCGCTGATCGACCTCGTCGTGTTCGGCCGCGCCACCGGCCTGCGCCTCAAGGAAACGCTGAAGCCGAACACGCCGCACAATCCGCTGCCCAAGGGTTCGGAAGAGATGGCGCTCGGCCGGCTCGACCATTTCCGCAACGCAACGGGTGGCTCGCCGACGGCGAAGATCCGCGCCGAGATGCAGAAGACGATGCAGCGCCATGCCGCGGTGTTCCGCGACAGCGAGCTGCTTTCCGAGGGCGTTACCAAGATCGACGCGATCTACAAGTCGATGGAGGACGTCGGCATCAAGGATCGCTCGCTGATCTGGAACACCGACCTCGTCGAGACGCTGGAGCTGGACAACCTCATCAGCCAGGCGGTCGTGACGATGCGCGGTGCGGAGAACCGCAAGGAAAGCCGCGGCGCGCACATGCACGAGGATTATCCCGAGCGCGACGACGTGAACTGGATGAAGCACACCATCGCGACCTTCGATGGTTGGGGCGGCAAGGGCGGCAGCTGCTCGCTCGATTACCGTCCGGTGCACGATTACACGCTCACCGACGACGCCGAATACATCAAGCCGAAGAAGCGGGTGTACTAAGGCAAATGGCGCGGCCTACCGGGCCGCGCCTCCTTTCCGGGACACGAACTCAAATATCTGCTGCCATGGCGCGCAACATTTCGAATGTTGCGCGGTGGTAAACTATTGACTCCGATCGCCGCCCACCGCGACACTCCTTCCGTTGTGGAGGGGGCTCGCGATGAAGAGGTTGCTGACCGTCTTTCTTGCCGCCTGCGCCGGTTCGGTGCCGGCGCAGACCTATATTCCTCCCCAGCACAGCCGCCCCGCCCCGCTGATTGCCCGCGGTGGCGAGGCGGAACTTGTCCAGCTCGCCGATCAGGGCGGCGCGATCGAATATGATCGCAAGGCCGGGTGGCAGCTGGCCGAGCATCGCCGCCTCGCCGCCATGCTCGCCACGGTGCAGCCGCACCGCAAGGGTACCACCGACGCCTTCGTCATCAGCGCCGCGCTGGACAGTGACCCGGTGTTCGGCCGCGAGGCGCGAGAGGCGGCGAAGGTCCTGGCGCGCCGCTATGGCGCCGAAGGACGCACGATCGTCCTCGCCGGCACCGACGGCAGGGCGGACAGCGCGTTGCCCATGGGCTCCCCTTCCAATCTCGACGTCGCGCTCGCCCGCGTGGCCGAGCTTATGGACGTGAACGAGGATGTGCTGATCCTCTACACCACCAGCCACGGCGCACGCTTCGGCATCGTCTACAATGACGCCGACCAGGGCTTTGGCGCGATCTCGCCGGCGCGGCTGTGGCAGACCCTGTCCCAGCTCGGCATCCGCAATCGGCTGATCATGATTTCCGCCTGTTACGCCGGCGTCTTCGTACCGCTCCTCTCCAGTGATACCACCGCGATCATCACCGCCGCCTCGTCGGATCGAAGCTCCTTCGGCTGTGTCGCCGACAATGACTGGACCTTCTTTGGTGACGCGCTCGTCAATCGCGCGCTCCGCCAGCCAAAGCCGCTGGCCGCCGCCGTCGAAGAAGCCACCAGCACCATCGCGACATGGGAACGCGACGGCCAGCTTGAGCCTTCGCAGCCGCAGGTCGCGATTGGTGCCGGTGCGGCGCGCTGGCTGGCGGTGCTCGACGCCCGCGCGCCGCGCAGTGCAACCGCGCCGGTCGGCCGCCCCGCCAACGCGGTGTTGATGGCGCAGCATTAGCCCCCGCTGTGAAACCAAACCGCCACCGCAGCGCGCGATATTTTCCGCCACCTCGGAACCGGTGCGCCCCATTCGCGGTTCGCGTCGCCATGAACTCCACCGGCAACGCCAGCAACTATCCGCTCCTCGCCAGCCCGCATGTCCAGCTTTACGGCACGGTCGACGAGGCCATGTACGCAAGCTTCAAGGATCAGGTCGCCGCGGCACCATCCGATGGTCCATTGATCTTCTCGATCACAACCTTGGGGGGCGATCCGGAAATGGCCCGCGCGATGGGCGATACGGTACGCCTGCTGCGCGAATATACCAGCCGTGAGACGCTTTTTCTTGGCAAGGTCGCTGTTTACTCGGCCGGCGCCACCTTCATGTCCGCTTTCCCCGCCGACAAGCGCTTCCTGACGCGCGGCACGCGTTTGATGATCCACGAACGGCTGATGAATTCGACCATCCAGCTGTCCGGCCCGCTCAACACCCTGGCCCCCGTCCTGCTGGCCAAGCTGAACGAGATCGAGGATTCGATCCGCATCCAGGACGAAGGGTTCGCCGCCCTTGTCGAAGGCTCGCAGGTAACGCTCGAAACCCTGAAGGCAAAGGCGCCGTCCAACTGGTATATCGAGGCGGAAGAGGCGCGTGATCTTGGCCTGGTCCTCGACCTGATCTGACGCTGCCCGGGCAGCCTTCCACCTCCACCTTGCCCATCTCCACCTTGTCACGCACCCGCGCCCGCCGGATAAGCAACCGGCAACCGAGCGAGGCGGAATGAGCAAAGACCCGACCCCCGGGCGCAAGCTGGGCATGGCGATCCTCATCGCCATGCTGCTCGCGATCCCGCTGTTTGCCGTCTACCTGCTGGTATATGATCGGCAGGATCAGTCCGCCACGGCCCGCGCCTCGATAGCGCGAGGCTGGGGCGGGCCGCAGACGATCGCCGGGCCGGTGCTCGTCATCCCTTATCAGGCCCAAGCCGCCGAGACGGTCACGGAGGGCGGCCGTCAGGTCACCCGCACCACTCAGGTCTGGCGAGAGCTGACGCTGTCCCCTCAAGTCGCCGATCTCAGCACGCAACTCACCCCCGAACGACGGCGCCGGTCGATCTACGAAGCCGTCGTGTTCGAGGCCGCGGCCACGGGCACCGCGCGCTTCGATCTGCCACCGGATCTCGCCCGCTTCGGGATCACCCCCGACGAACTCGCCTTCGATCGCGCGGAACTCCGCTTCGGGCTGCAGGATCCGCGCGGACTGTTCGGGCGGCCGCCGATGGTGTCGGTGGATGGCCAGCAACTGCGCCTTCAACCCGGAAAGGGCTCGCCGGCGACCAACAACGCCGGCTTTTTCACCTGGCTCGACGCCGGCAGCATCCGCAGCCGGCCGCTCCGCGTGCAGTACAGCTTCGCGTTCCGGGGCAATGGCTGGCTCGCGCTGGCGCCGCAGGCGGGGGACACGCGCTGGCGCGTGACCTCCACCTGGCCGCATCCCAGCTTCCAGGGCGGTTTTCTTCCCACCGCGCAAAGCGTGAACACGGACGGCTTCGCCGCCACTTGGCGCGTCGGCAATCTGGCGCTGGGGCGCAGCCTCGTCTCGTCCGGCGATGTCGTGCCCGAGTCGCGCCCCGACCTGTCCGATGGTCAGCCAGTGGCGACTCCGGCCAACGCCTACGAGGCCCGCGTTGTGCTCGTCTCCCCGGTCGATCTTTACAGCCAGGTCAACCGGTCGGTGAAATACGGCTTCCTGTTCATCGGCTTCACCTTTCTCGCCTTTCTGCTGTTCGACGTGATCGGCGGAGTGCGCGTGTCGCCGGTCGAATATCTGCTGGTCGGCGCCGGCCTGGTGCTGTTCTTCGCGCTCCTGCTCGCCTTTGCGGAGGTCGTGGGCTTCACCTTGGCCTATCTGATCGCGGCGGGGGCGATCATCGCGCTCCTCACCAGCTATTCCGCTGCGGTCCTCCGCAGCTGGCGCCGCGCAGGCTACATCGCGGCCCTGCTGGCGGCGCTGTACGCCATTCTCTACGTCCTGCTGAACCTCGAAGCCTATTCGCTGCTCATCGGATCGCTGCTTCTGTTTGCGGCCTTGGCCGGTGTTATGTATCTGACGCGTAACCTCGACTGGAGCGGTTTGCGCGCCCAGTCCTCAACCGACTGAAGCGGGAACGGAAAATGGCCGAATTCACCCTGCCGGCGAACAGCAAGATCAAGGGCGGTCGCAAGATTCCCTCGCCTGAACCGGGCGGGACGATGCGCAACTTCAAGATCTACCGCTACGATCCGGACAGCGGCGAGAACCCGCGATACGACACGTTCGAGGTAAATCTCGACGAATGCGGCCCGATGGTTCTGGACGCGCTGATCAAGATCAAGAGTGAGCAGGATTCGTCGCTGACGTTTCGCCGTTCGTGCCGTGAGGGCATCTGCGGCTCCTGCTCGATGAACATCGACGGCAAGAACGGCCTCGCCTGCACCACCGCGATCGAGGATGTGAGGGGCGAGGTGAAGATCACCCCGCTGCCGGCGATGGACGTGATCAAGGACCTCGTCCCCGACTTCACGCACTTCTACGCGCAATATGCCTCGATCCAGCCCTGGCTGAAGACGGTGACCCCGCCGCCCGCCGGCAAGGAGCGACTGCAGTCGCCGGAGGACCGCGCAAAGCTCGACGGTCTCTACGAGTGCATCCTGTGCGCCTGCTGCTCGACCTCGTGCCCGAGCTACTGGTGGAACTCCGACAAGTTCTTGGGGCCAGCAATCCTGCTCCAGGCCTATCGCTGGCTGGCCGACAGCCGTGACGAGATGACCGGCGAGCGGCTCGACAGCCTGGAGGATCCGTTCCGCCTCTATCGCTGCCACACGATCATGAACTGCGCGAACACCTGCCCCAAGGGCCTGAACCCGGCCAAGGCGATCGCCGAGATCAAGAAGATGGAAGTCGAGCGGGTTCTCTGATCCACGCATCCAGAAGGGAGCCGCACGGCTCCCTTCTTTTTGTCGGGAGCCATCTCGCCCGCTTGTGCCGGTCCTCCCGACGCACGCCCCCGCCGTGTCATCCCTGACACGCCAGCCGACACGCTCAGGACAAGCGGCGCCATGACTGACAAGCCGGAATTTCTGTACGAGGAACATCCCGACCATCCCGGGTGGCACCGCTGGGGCCTCAAGAATTCGGATCGTTACAATACCTTCCTCGGCGACATGATGGTCCGCGTCGAGGACGGCGCCTGCCGTGTCCGCATGCTGCCCGAACGGCGCCACTCCAACCTCGGCAACAATGTGCACGGCGGCGCGATGCTCGGGTTCATCGACGTCGCGCTCTTCGCCGCCGCGCGCAGCTTCGGCCTGATCGAGGCGGGCACCGCGGTGACGCTGGACCTGAACACGCATTTCGTCGGCGCAGGAAAGATCGGCGACCCGCTGGAGGCGCAGGTCGAATTGCTGCGCGAAACCGGCCGCCTGCTGTTCATGCGCGGCCTGGTCGTCCAGGGCGACGGCCCGGTGGCGGAGTTTTCCGGCACGATCCGGAAGCCGACGAAGCGTTAACTGGTCTCGCGGCGCACAATCTCCTAAAGGGCCCGCAAAATACTCGCGCGGCCGCGGCGGACCGGCACCTCAGGCACGATCCGTCCGCACGCCCCTGCGCGAAACTCGCCGGCGCTCCCATGTCGGCGCAGTGGGGAGCCCCCTTCCCCCAACGGAGTTTGTCGTGGCCGCAGTTCTCAACGCCTATGAAGCCCTGATTGCCGCCGGGGAGTTGCGGCCCGATCCCGAACAGGCCGCCGCGGCGGCGCGGCTCGACTCGCTGGCCGTCGAGCTCGAACATCCCCGCACCACCGGCTTCTTCCGCAAGAAAGTGATTCCGCCGCGCGGCATCTACATGTGGGGCGACGTCGGCCGCGGCAAATCCATGCTGATGGACCTGTTCTTCGCCAACGTGAACGTCGCCCGAAAGCGCCGCGTCCATTTCGGCGAGTTCATGCTGGAGGTGCACGGCCGGATCGCGGCGGAGCGACGCAAGGAGGCGGGCGACCCGATCCTTCCCGTAGCCGCCGCGCTGGCAGAGGAAGCGCAATTGCTCGCCTTTGACGAGATGATCGTCAACAATTCGCCCGACGCGATGATCCTCTCGCGCCTGTTCACTGCGATGATCGAGGCGGGGGTGACGGTGGTGACGACGAGCAACCGCGTCCCTACCGACCTCTACAAGAACGGCCTCAACCGCGAGCATTTCCTGCCCTTCATCGCCTTGATCCAGGAGCGGCTTGACGTGCTAGCGCTCAACGGCCCGGTCGATTACCGCCGCGATCGCTTGGGCCAGCAAAACACCTGGCTCGTGCCCAACGGGCCGGAGGCGACGGCGCAACTGTCGGCAGCGTTCTTCCGCCTCACCGACTATCCGCCCGAAGATCGCGACCACGTGCCCAGCGAGGACCTCATCGTTCAGGGCCGCTCGCTGCGCGTCCCAAAATCGCTAAAGGGCGTCGCCGTCTTCAGCTTCAAGAAGCTGTGCGGCGAAGCGCGCGGCAGCGCCGACTATCTAGCCATCGCGCGCCGCTTCCACACCGTGATCCTCGTCGGCATCCCCGTCCTCGGCCCGGAGAACCGAAACGAGGCCGCACGCTTCGTCAGCCTGATCGACGCGCTCTACGAATATAAGGTGAAGCTCCTCGCCGCGGCGGATGCGGAACCCGCCGATCTCTACCCCGTTGGCGACGGACGGTTCGAATTTCAGCGCACCGTCAGCCGGCTCGAGGAAATGCGATCCGAGGACTATCTGGCACAAGGCCATGGCGCCGAGTGACAGCCTTATTGCTATTGAGAACGCTTATCGATTAAAAGCGCCCTATGCGCCTTTAGTGGCTTGTGCCGACCGACCAAAGGGCGTACCCGACCTCTCCAATCACGACCTCACGTTACGGAAAGGGATTGGATGGCCCGCAAGAAGATCGCGCTGATTGGCGCCGGCAATATCGGCGGCACGCTCGCGCACCTCGCTGCCCTCAAGGGGCTTGGCGACATCGTTCTGTTCGACGTGGTCGAAGGCGTACCGCAGGGCAAGGCGCTCGACCTGTCGCAGTGCGGCCCCGTCGAAGGGTTCGACGCCAAGATCATCGGCTCGAACGACTATAAGGACATCGCTGGCGCCGACGTGATCATCGTCACCGCCGGTGTCGCCCGCAAGCCGGGCATGAGCCGCGACGACCTGCTCGGCATCAACCTGAAGGTGATGAAGGCGGTCGGCGAAGGCATTCGCGACAATGCGCCCGACGCATTCGTCATCTGCATCACCAACCCGCTCGACGCGATGGTCTGGGCGCTGCGCGAATTCTCCGGCCTGCCGCACAACAAGGTGGTCGGCATGGCGGGCGTGCTCGACTCGGCGCGCTTCAGCCACTTCCTCGCCGACGAGTTCAAGGTGTCGGTGAAGGACGTGAACACCTTCGTACTCGGCGGCCACGGCGACACGATGGTCCCGGTGCTCGAATATTCGACCGTCTCCGGCATCCCGGTCAGCGACCTGATCGAGATGGGCTTCTCCACCAAGGAGAAGGTCGACGAGATCGTGAAGCGCACCCGCGGCGGTGGCGGCGAGATCGTTGCCCTGCTGAAGACCGGCTCGGCCTATTACGCGCCCGCCACCAGCGGCATCGCGATGGCAGAGGCCTATCTCTATGACCAGAAGCGCATCCTGCCGGCCGCAGCACACCTGACCGGCCAGTATGGCATCGACGACCTGTACGTCGGCGTCCCGGTCGTGATCGGTGCCGGCGGCGTCGAGAAGATCGTCGAGGTGAAGCTGTCGGACGAAGCCAAGGGCAACCTTCAGGTGTCGGTCGACGCGGTCAAGGAACTGCTCGTCGCCTGCAAGGGCATCGACGAGAGCCTGGCATAACGCCGGATTGAATACCCGGTGCGCGCCGGCATCCGGCCGCGCGCGCCGGGTTGAGTGATTGGAGAGCCAATGAGCATTCTCGTCGACAAGAATACCAAGGTCATCACGCAGGGCATGACCGGTAACACCGGCAGCTTCCACACCCAGGCGGCGCTCGACTACGGCACGCAGATGGTCGCCGGCGTTACCCCGGGCAAGGGTGGTGGCACCCACCTCGGCCTGCCGTTGTTCGACACCGTTGCCGAGGCGGTGGAGAAGACCGGCGCCGACGCCAGCGTGATCTACGTCCCGCCGCCCTTCGCCGCGGATTCGATCCTTGAGGCGATCGACGCCGAAGTGCCGCTGATCGTGTGCATTACCGAGGGTATTCCGGTGCTCGACATGGTGCGCGTGAAGCGTGCGCTGACGGGCTCCAAGTCGCGCCTCATCGGCCCGAACTGCCCGGGCGTGCTGACGCCGGGCGAGTGCAAGATCGGCATCATGCCGGGCAACATCTTCAAGAAGGGCTCGGTCGGCGTCGTCTCGCGCTCCGGCACGCTGACCTATGAGGCGGTGTTCCAGACCTCGAACGCTGGCCTGGGTCAGACCACCGCGGTCGGCATCGGCGGCGACCCGGTCAACGGCACGAACTTCATCGACGTGCTCGAGCTCTTCCTCGCTGACGATGCAACCGAATCCATCATCATGATCGGTGAAATCGGCGGCAGCGCCGAGGAAGAAGCAGCCCAGTTCCTGCGCGACGAAGCGAAGCGTGGCCGCAAGAAGCCGATGGCCGGCTTTATCGCGGGCCGTACGGCGCCTCCGGGCCGCCGCATGGGTCACGCCGGCGCGATCGTCTCGGGCGGTCAGGGCGGCGCCGAGGACAAGATTGCGGCGATGGAAGCTGCCGGCATCAAGGTGGCGGCAAGCCCGAGCGAGCTCGGCTCCACGCTGCTGTCGGTGCTGAAGGGTTGATTGGACACCCCCTCCCCGCCGGGGAGGGGATATTAAGTCGAGGCAAGTCGTTGCCTAGACGAAGATGGAGAGGGGTCGTGCAGGCCAGTGCCTGCCGAGGTCAGTGACCCCTGCCCCTCTCCCGGCTTGGACGTGCCCGCTCGGGCGTCGTCCGCGCGACCCTCTCCCTCTGCCGGAGGGAAGGGAGTGGAGTTGGTGATGGGCTACGAAGGTCAGGATTTCTTGGACGTTGCCGGCGGCGTATCGCCGGCGTTCATTGACGCGCTCTACACGCGCTACAAGGCCTCGCCCGACAGCGTCGAGCCCGGCTGGCGCGGCTTCTTCGAAGGGCTGGAAAGCGGCACGTCCGGCCCCAGCTGGCGCAACGATCGCTGGCCGCTCACCACCACCGATGATCTGACCGCGGCGCTCGACCCGACCCAGATGGAGCCAGCGCCCAAGCCCGCGAAGGGTGGCAAGCCCGCCCCGGCTGCGGCCGCTCCGGCAGCCGCCGCTCCGTCTCAGGACGAGATCGTTCGCGCGGCGGGCGATGCGATCCGCGCCCAGCTGCTGGTGCGCACCTATCGCGTGCGCGGCCACCTGGCGGCCAATCTCGACCCGCTCGGGCTCAACACCCAGCGCGAGCTGCCGGCCGACCTGCGCACCGAATATCACGGCTTCACCGACGCCGACATCGACCGCCCGGTCTATCTCGGCGGCACGATGGGCCTGCAATGGGCCACCATCCGTGAGCTCGTGAACATCCTGCGTGCCAATTACTGCGGCAATGTCGGCCTTGAATACATGCACATCGCCGATGTCGAGGAGCGCCGCTTCCTCCAGGAGCGTATGGAGGGCAAGGACAAGGCGATCGAATTCACGCCGCAGGGCAAGAAGGCGATCCTGAACAAGGTCATCGAGGCCGAGCAGTGGGAGAAGTTCCTCGGCCGCAAGTACGTCGGCACGAAGCGTTTCGGCCTCGACGGCGGTGAATCGATGATCCCGGCGCTCGAAAGTGTCATCAAGTACGGCGGCGCCGCCGGCGTGAACGAGATCGTGTTCGGCATGGCCCACCGCGGCCGCCTGAACGTGCTCGCCAACGTCATGGGCAAGCCGCTGCGCGTCATCTTCCACGAATTCGCCGGCGGCTCGGCCAACCCGGACGACATCGGCGGCTCGGGTGACGTGAAGTATCACCTCGGCACCTCCACCGACCGCGAGTTCGACGGTGTGAAGGTCCACATGTCGCTCGTCGCCAACCCGTCGCACCTCGAGGCGGCGGATCCGGTGGTGCTGGGCAAGGTGCGCGCGATCCAGACGATCGCCGGCGACCTTACCGATCATACCAAGTCGCTGCCCGTGCTGATCCACGGCGACGCGGCCTTCGCCGGCCAGGGTATCGTCTGGGAATGCCTCGGCTTCTCGGGCATCCGGGGCTACAACACCGGCGGCTGCGTCCACTTCGTCATCAACAACCAGATCGGCTTCACGACGAGCCCGCAGTTCGCGCGCTCCTCGCCCTATCCGTCGGACGTCGCAAAGGGCGTCCAAGCGCCAGTCTTCCACGTCAACGGCGACGATCCCGAGGCGGTGACCTTCGCCACCAAGATGGCGATCGAATTCCGGCAGAAGTTCCACCGCGATGTCGTGATCGACATGTGGTGCTACCGCCGCTTCGGCCACAACGAGGGCGACGAGCCGGGCTTCACCCAGCCGCTGATGTACAAGGCGATCCGCAACCACCCGCCCGTCAGCGAGATCTACGGCAAGCGCCTGATCGAGCAGAAGGTCGTCGACCAGGCGTGGATGGACGAGAACGTCAAGCAGTTCACCACCCTGCTCGAAGGCGAGTTCGAGGCTGGCGCGAGCTACAAGCCCAACAAGGCGGACTGGTTCGCCGGCCGCTGGTCTGGCCTGTCGGTGCCGGCTGACCCGGAAACCGCGCGCCGCAGCTTCGACACCGGGATCGAACAGAAACTGTTCGATTCGATCGGTCGCACGCTGACCACCGTTCCCGAGGACCTCGCGATCCACAAGACGCTGGCGCGCGTGATCGATGCCAAGCGCAACATGTTCGCCACCGGCGAGAATTTTGACTGGGCCACTGGTGAGGCACTCGCCTTCGGGTCGCTGCTGTCGGAGGGCTTCGGCGTTCGCCTGTCGGGTCAGGATTCGGGCCGCGGCACCTTCTCGCAGCGCCATGCCGTCTGGGTCGACCAGAATGACGAGCACAAGTACGTGCCGCTGTGGAACATCGAACATGGCCGCTTCGAGGTGCTCGACAGCCCCTTGAGCGAATATGGCGTGCTCGGCTTTGAATATGGCTATGCGCTCGCCGATCCGAAGACGCTGGTGCTGTGGGAGGCGCAGTTCGGCGACTTCGTCAACGGCGCTCAGATCATGATCGACCAGTTCATCGCCAGCGGAGAGGCCAAGTGGCTGCGCGCCAACGGCCTGGTGATGCTGCTGCCGCACGGCTACGAGGGCCAGGGTCCGGAACACAGCTCGGCACGGCCGGAGCGGTTCCTGCAGCTGTGCGCGCAGGACAATATCCAGGTCGCGAACTGCACCACCCCGGCGAACTATTTCCACCTGCTCCGCCGGCAGATGCACCGCAGCTTCCGCAAGCCGCTGATCATCTTCACGCCCAAGTCGCTGCTGCGCCACAAGCTGGCGGTGTCGAGCCGCGCGGACTTCGTCGGTGACTCGCACTTCCGCCGCATCCTCTCGGACACGAACGGCGCGGCGGACGAGGCGACGAAGCGGCTGGTGCTGTGCACCGGCAAGGTCGCCTATGACCTGATCGAGGCGCGCGACGCGGCTGGTGACGAGAATACGCAGATCGTCCGCATCGAGCAGCTCTACCCCTTCCCAACCGAGGCGCTGGCGAAGCGCATCGCGCGGATGCCCAACCTCGAGGACGTGGTCTGGGCGCAGGAAGAGCCGCGCAACAACGGCTATTGGTTCTTCGTCGAGCCGTTCATCGAGGACGCGCTGGCCGAGGCCGGCTGCGCGATCAAGCGCGCCCGCTATGCGGGCCGTGCGGCGGCGGCGTCGCCGGCAACCGGCCTGATGAAGCGCCACCAGGCGGAACAGGGCGCGTTGATCGCCGACGCACTCGGCCACAGCGTGCGCGAGGAAATCCGCCGCACCCGCTCGGCCGAGACCACCAAGAAGGCTGGCAAGGCGGCGAGCTGAGCGCATGGTGCCGGCGCCATCGGGCGCCGGTGCACGAAACGTTGATCAAGCGGCGCGGGTAGCAACACCCGCTCGCAACAGGGCCCCGGCAAAAGGCGGGGTGGAAGGAAACGGGAATGGCAACCGAAGTTCTGGTCCCAACGCTGGGCGAATCGATCACCGAAGCAACGCTGGGCGAGTGGCTGAAGCAGCCGGGCGACAAGGTCGCCGCCGATGAGCCGATCGCCAGCCTCGAAACCGACAAGGTGTCGGTCGAGGTGCCGAGCCCGGTCGCCGGCATCATGGGCCAGCATGCGGTCGCCGTCGGCGACACCGTACAGGTCGGCGCGATGCTCGCGACGGTCGAGGCCGGCGATGGTGCGCCCGCGGCCGAAAGCGCCCAGCAACCGGCCGTGACTCAGGCCCCGGCGGCTGAACAGCCTGCGCCGGCGGCCGGCGGTTACGGCAACCATGGCGCCACCCCGGTCGACAGCAACGCCCCCGCCGCGCTCAGCCCGTCGGTCCGCCGCGCGGTGCTGGAGCATGGCGTTGATCCTGCAACGATCAAGGGCACCGGCCGCGACGGCCGCATCACCAAGGAAGACGTCGCAACCGCCGCGTCCTCGCGTCCGGCCGCCGCTCCCGCCCCCGCCGCTGCGCCGACCCCGTCGGTCGCGGCCGCCGGTGGCCGCAAGGAAGAGCGCGTGCGCATGACGCGCCTGCGCCAGACGATCGCCAAGCGCCTGAAGGACGCGCAGAACACCGCAGCAATGCTGACGACGTTCAACGACGTCGACATGACCGCGGTGATCGAGGCACGCGCCAAGTACAAGGATCTGTTCGAAAAGAAGCACGGCGTCCGCCTTGGCTTCATGGGCTTCTTCGTGAAGGCCGCGACGATGGCGCTGAAGGACATCCCGTCCGTCAACGCCTCGATCGAGGGCGATGAGATCGTCTATCACGATTATGCCGACATCTCGGTCGCGGTGTCCTCGCCGGGCGGCCTCGTCGTGCCGGTGATCCGCGATGCGCAGGACCTGTCGGTCGCGGGCATCGAGAAGACGATCGGCGATTTCGGCAAGCGCGCCAAGGAAGGCACGCTCAAGATGGACGAGATGAAGGGCGGCACCTTCACCATCTCCAACGGCGGCGTGTTCGGCTCGCTGATGTCGACCCCGATCATCAACCCGCCACAGTCGGCCGTGCTTGGCCTGCACCGTATCGAGGATCGCCCCGTGGTTCGCGACGGCCAGGTCGTCGTCCGCCCGATGATGTATCTCGCGCTCAGCTACGATCACCGCCTGATCGACGGCCGCGAGGCGGTGACGTTCCTCGTCGCGCTCAAGAATGCGATCGAGGATCCGACCCGTATCCTGATCGACCTGTAATCCGTATTCTCCCGCCGGTAGGATGCCGGCGGGAGATACGATTATGCCGGGGATGATGATGCGCCGCTTGTTGCCTTTCGCCGCGTTGGCGCTTCTGATCGCCCCGGCCGCCGCCGCCCAGCAGCAGCGCGGCCCGATGACCGAGCCCGGCGCGATCGAGCGGCTGAAACCCGGCCAGTTCTTCTGGGCGCCGCAGATCGCGCCCGCCGGCCCGGTCACGATGATCGTCAGCCTGAAGACGCAGCGCGCCTATGTGTACCGCAACGGCGTGCCGATTGGGGTGACCACGATCTCTTCGGGCAAGCCGGGGCATACCACCCCCACCGGCGTGTTCACGATCTTGCAGAAGAAGGTGGACCACAAGTCCAACCTCTACAACAACGCCCCGATGCCCTACATGCAGCGGCTGACCTGGGACGGGATCGCGCTGCACGCCGGCGCCCTCCCCGGCTATCCTGCCAGCCACGGTTGCGTCCGCCTGCCCATGGCCTTTGCCAAGCTGCTTTACGGCGTGACCAGCCTGGGGCTGACCGTGGTGATCACCAACGAAAGCCTGGTACCCGAAGTGGCGCCGGCGGCCAGCCCGGTGCCCTCCGCCCCGTCCGATGGGCACAGCAACAATGCCGCCTTCAGCTGGACTCCCGAGGTTTCGCCGACGGGGCCTGTGTCGATCATCGTCAGCGGGCGTGATCGCCGCATCGTGGTGCTGCGCAACGGCAAGCAGATCGGCTCTGCGCCTGTGATGCTCGACGTCCCCGTCGCCAATACCGAGGCGTTCACGCTGCGCGCCGTCGATGCCGATGGTGCCCATTGGATGCGCCTGCCGCTGCCGGACGGCTCTGGAAAGGATGGCGGTGAGTTGACCGCGGACGAGCGGACCAAGGGGCACGTGCCAGACGAATTTCGGCAGAAACTGGAAGGGATCCTCGCCCCCGGCGCCACCATGCTGGTGACGCGCGAAACGCTTGCGACCAGCGGGACCGGTAGCAAGCTTGCGGTTCTGGTGACCGACTCCAAATAAGGGGACGCTACCCTCCTCATGCGCGCCGTCCTGGCGCAGGAAGCTCCCGGGATCTCCATGCAGCCGATCATTTCGATCAAGGGCCTTCAGAAGACATATGCATCCGGTCACCGCGCGCTGAAGGGTGTCGATCTCGACATAAGGCGCGGTGAGATCTTCGCGCTGCTTGGGCCGAACGGCGCGGGCAAGACAACCATGATCGGCGCCATCTGCGGCCTGGTGAACGCCACCGGCGGCAGCGTGACCGTCGACGGCTATGACAATGTGCGCGACTATCGGGAGGCCCGCGCGCGCATCGGCCTTGTCCCGCAGGAGCTGAATACCGACCAGTTCGAGTCCGTTCGCGCGACGGTGGCGTTCAGCCGCGGCCTCTTCGGACGGCCGAGGAATCCCGCACTGGTCGAACAGGTGCTGCGCGACCTGTCGCTTTGGGACAAGCGCGACAACGAGATTCGCGAGCTGTCCGGCGGCATGAAGCGGCGCGTGATGATCGCGAAGGCGCTGGCGCACGAACCCGACATCCTGTTTCTCGATGAGCCGACCGCTGGCGTCGATGTCGAGCTTCGCCGCGACATGTGGGCGATGGTTCGCAAACTTCGTGATCGCGGCGTCACCATCATCCTCACCACCCATTATATCGAGGAGGCCGAGGAGATGGCCGACCGCGTCGGCGTGATCATTGGCGGCGAGCTGATCCTGGTCGAAGAAACATCGGTGCTGATGAAGAAGCTGGGGCGCAAGGAATTGATCGTTCAACTCGCCGAGCCGCTTCCCGCAATCCCGCCCGAACTCGCCGACTGGCATCTCGAGCTGACGGCGGAGGGACGTGAGCTGCGCTACGTCTTCGATCGTCACGCGGAGCGTACCGGCGTTCCTTCCCTGCTCGGCCGTCTGCGCGATCTCGGCATCAACTTCTCCGACCTCAGCACCCATCAAAGCTCGCTCGAGGAAATATTCGTGGACCTCGTTCATGGAAGGCGCGCGGCATGAAGGCGCCCCGTTTCAACGCCGCCGGCGTCTGGGCCCTCTATCGGTTCGAGATGCACCGCTTCCGGCGAACGCTGTGGACCGGCCTTGCCGTCCCTGTCATCACCACGACCCTGTATTTCGTCGTGTTCGGCTCGGCGATCGGCTCTCGAATGACCGAGGTGGGCAGCATCCCCTACGGCAGCTTCATCGTGCCGGGCCTCATGATGCTGTCGCTGTTTCAGGAAAGCACCTTCAACGGCGCCTTTGGCATCCACATGCCCCGGTTCACCGGCACGATCTATGAGCTGCTCTCCGCCCGCATGTCCGCGTTCGAAACCGTGCTGGGCTATGTCGGCGCGGCAGCGACCAAGGCGTTGATGGTCGCATTGGTGATCCTGCTGACCGCCAACCTCTTTGTCGACGTTGAGATCGCGCATCCCGTCATCATGCTGGCCTATCTGGTGCTGGTCGCCTGCGCCTTTTCGTTGTTCGGCTTCGTGCTGGGTATCTGGGCAAAGGGATTCGAGCAGTTGCAGGTGATCCCGCTGCTGATCGTTACGCCGCTCACCTTCCTCGGCGGCGCCTTCTATTCGCTCGACATGCTGCCGGAGCCATGGCGCACAGTGTCGCTGTTCAACCCGATCGCCTATCTGATCAACGGCTTCCGCTGGACCTTCTTCGGGCAGGCGGATGTGTCGCCGCTGGCAAGCCTCGCGGTGACGGCGGCGTTCTTCGCCGTCTGCCTCACCGCCGTATGGTGGATCTTCCGCACCGGCTATCGCCTGAAGAACTGACGCGGGGGGCATTGCGCCGGCGGGCGCGGGCGGCAAGAAGCATCTGATCTTCAGGAGATTTCGATGCGTCGCACGCTTGCCCTCATGCTTCTTCCCTTGCTTCCTGTCGTTGCGGCCGTTCCCGCCGCCGCCCAGGCGCCGGTTGCGGCGCAGCCGGGCGCGAAGGACGCCGCGCTGCTTCAGTTCCTTGACGCTGCCTTCGACGCCCAGCTCGCGCTCAGCCCGGAATCGCAGACCCACCTCGGGTTCAAGACCAACTACGACAAGCTCGACGATTATACGGACGCGGCGAACGTAAGGCGGCGCGACCTGGCGGAGCAGCAGCTCAAGGAGATGCGCGCCCGCTTCAAGCCGGAGCAACTGGGTGAAAGCGCGCGGGTCAGCTACCGCCTGTTCGAACATCAGGTGGAGCGGGATCGGGAATCCTTCCGCTTCCGCAACCTGCGCTTCCCAGTGTCGACCAACGGCAGCCCCGCGGGTGCCATCCCCGTCCTGCTGATCAACAATCACAAAGTCGACAGTGTCGCCGATGCCCAGGCGTATATCGCCCGCCTCCGCGAGACGGAGCGCGTGATGCGCGAAGTGACGGCGACGATGCGCAAGCAGGCGGCGGCCGGCATCATCCCCAACAAGGTCAATTTCGCCCCTGCCCGCGCCGACGCGCGCAAGGTCGTCACCGGCGCGCCGTTCGACGGTGGCGCCGACTCCACGGTGATGGCGGATTTCCGCAAGAAGGTCGCTGCGCTCGATGCTCCGGCAGCGACGAAGCAGAAGCTGCTGTCCGATGCCAGCGCTGCGCTGACCGGCCCGTTCAAGCGCGGCTATGACATGCTGTTCGTCGCACTGGACGAGATCGAGCCGCTGTCGAAGGGGAATTTCGGCGCCTGGAACCTCCCCGACGGCGCAGCTTACTATAACGATCGCCTGAAGGGTTCGACCACCACCAGCCTCACCGCCGATCAGATCCACGACATCGGCCTGCAGCAGGTCGCCGCGATCCGGCAGGAGATGGAGGCGATCAAGAAGCAGGTCGGCTTCACCGGCACGCTGGAAGAATTCTTCAACCACATCCGAACCGATCCGAAGTTCAAATATCCGAACACCGACGCCGGTCGTGAGCAATATCTGGCCGACGCGCGCAAGATCATTGCCTCGGTGATGGAGGTCGCGCCGCGCTACTTCCGCGTCCTGCCCAAGGCACCGCTGGAGGTGCGCGCGGTCGAGAAATGGCGCGAGGGCACTGCCTCCACCGCCTTCTACAACCCGCCCTCGGCCGACGGGTCGCGGCCCGGCATCTACTACGTCAATCTGGTCGACATGAACCAGACGCAGAAGGTTCAGGTCGCCGGCATCTCGGTGCATGAGGGCGCGCCCGGCCACCACTTCCAGATCGCGCGTCAGCAGGAACTGACCGGCCTTCCCAAGTTCCGCAAGTTCGGCGGCTTTGGCGCCTATATGGAAGGCTGGGGCCTCTACACCGAGCGGCTCGGCGACGAGATGGGCGTCATCACCGATCCCTATGATCGCTTCGGCATGCTGTCGCTTCAGGTCTGGCGCGCGATCCGGCTGGTGCTCGACACCGGCATTCACTCGAAGCGTTGGACGCGCGAGCAGGCGATTGCCTATTTCAAGGCGAACAGCTCGGTCTCCGACACCGACATCGCACGCGAGGTGGACCGCTACTTCAACTGGCCGGGCCAGGCGACCAGCTACATGGTCGGCCAGCTGAAAATCGCTGAACTGCGCCGCAAGGCAGAGCGGGAGCTTGGCGACAAGTTCGACATCCGCGATTTCCATGAGGCCGTGCTGAGCCAAGGCGCGCTTCCGCTCGATCTGCTCGAGGCGCAGGTCAACGCCTATATCGCTGCCGCCCGCACCTGACGATTGATCCGCCGCCGCGTGCCCGTGACGCGGCGGCGGACCATTGGTATCTGTCGACGGGACATCACTCGTTCAGCTTCTGTCACGCTGGCGCCGGCTAATGCGTCTGCATCCACATCGACCGACATAAGCGCCGCGGATGATAATCGCGGTGCCAAGGGAGTTTATTTCTTGACGAAAAAGCACATTCTTCTTGCTGCCGCCGGGTCTCTTGTCGTGTTCGGCACCCCCGCGCTCAGCCGCGGTACGCAGGGCCAGTCGCAGACCGCGCCCGCTGCCGCTTCGGCAAACGCACCCGCAGCGCCGGCCGCCGCCGCCGAAAGCTATGGCGCCTGGGGCTTCGACATTGCCGGCATGGACCGCAAGGCGCGCCCCGGCGATGACTGGTTCCGCTTCGTCAATGGCAGCTGGGTCGACAAGACTGAGATCCCGGCGGATCGCTCCTCCTACGGCGCCTTCGCGGTATTGCGCGACCTGTCGGAACAGCGGCTGCGCACCCTGCTCGAAAGCTATCGCGCCGACGACGCTGCCAACCCTGATCGGATGAAGGCGGCGATCCTCTATCGCGGCTTCATGGACGAGGCCGCCGCTGAAAAGCTGGATGCGAAGCCGCTGGTTCAGCGCCTCGCCGCGATCAAGGCGGTGAAGGACAAGAACGCCATGGCGACGGTCATGGGCCGCTCGATCGGCGGCTTCGGCGCCAGCTTCTTCGGCCCGGGCGTGTCGGATGACGCGAAGAACCCCGACACCTATGCGCTCTACCTGCGCCAATCGGGCCTCGGCCTTGGAGATCGCGACCTCTACGTCGATCCCAAGTTCCAGTCGCAGGTCGCGCGCTATCGCCAATATGTCGCGCAGATGCTGACCATGGCTGGCTGGCCGAACCCGGAAAAGGCCGCCAACGACGTCGTGGCGATGGAAACCAAGCTCGCGCAGGCGCACTGGACCCGCGCGGAAAGCCGCAACCGCGACAAAACCTACAATCTGATGACGCTGACCGAGCTCAAGGCGCTGGCGCCCGGCTTCGCCTGGGATCCGTTCTGGCAGGCCGCCGGCATCGGCAAGGCGGAGCGCGTGATCGTCGCGCAGAACACCGCCTTCCCGGGGATCGCAAAGGTCTATGCCGACACCAATCTCGACACGCTGAAGGCGTGGGAGGCCTTCCGCACGGCCGATGCCATCGCGCCGCTCCTGTCGAAGCGCTTCGTGGACGCGCATTTCGACTTCCGCTCGAAGTTCCTGAACGGCCAGCCGCAGCAGCGCGAAAGGTGGAAGCGCGCAGTCGCCTTTGCCGAAAACGGCATCGGTGAGGGCATTGGCCGCGATTACGTCGCGCTCTACTTCCCGCCTGAATCCAAGGCGAAAATGGACACGCTGGTCTCCAACCTGCGTGGCACCTTTGCCGGTCGCATCCGCAATCTCGACTGGATGAGCCCGCAGACCAAGCAGGAAGCGCTCAAGAAGCTGGAAGGCTTCAGCGTCAAGGTCGGCTATCCCAGCAAGTGGCGCGATTATTCCGCCCTGCGCATCGTTCCGGGTGACCTCGTCGGCAATGCCGAGCGGGCCGCGCGGTTCGAATGGGATTACCGCCGCAACCGCATCGCGCTGCCGGTGGACAAGGCCGAATGGGGCATGACCCCGCAGACGGTGAACGCCTATTACAACTCAGTGAAGAACGAGATCGTCTTCCCCGCCGCGATCCTCCAGCCGCCGTTCTTCGATCCCAAGGCGGATGACGCGATCAATTATGGCGGCATCGGCGGCGTGATCGGTCACGAGATCATCCACGGCTTCGACGATCAGGGCCGCAAGTCGGACGGCGCCGGCGTGCTGCGCGACTGGTGGACCGCGGACGACGCGCGCAAGTTCGAAGCGCAGGCGGCTCGCTATGGCGCCCAGTATGAGGCTTATGAGTTCGAGGGCCTGCCCGGCCTGCGCATCAACGCCAAGGCATCGATGGGTGAGAATATCGCCGATCTGGGCGGCGTGCTGATGGCGCTCGACGCTTATCATGCATCGCTGGGCGGCAAGCCGGCGCCGGTGCTTGACGGGTTCACTGGGGAGCAGCGCTTCTTCCTCGGCTGGGGCCAGGTCTGGCGCACCTTGTTCCGCAACGAGGCACTTCGCCAGCAGCTCGTCAGCGATCCGCACGCACCGGGCCAGATCCGCGCGGTCAATCCGCTGCGCAACATCGACGCCTGGTATGCCGCGTGGAAGATCACGCCCGACCAGAAGCAATATGTCGCCCCCGGCGACCGCGTTCGCATCTGGTAAGACGTCGCTGATCGGGTGCCTGTCCCCGTCCTGCCGCTATGCGGTGGGACGGGGGCAGCCCCCCTTCCCCCTAGCGCGCGACGTCGCGCTACTCCGGGCTTTACGCGCGCGCCCGACAAGCTTATCGCGCCATCCGCTTCGTGACCCATGTGTCCAAGCCCACGCTGTCCGGCCTCTTTCGGGTTTCCGGCCGACACGTCCAATTCGAGCCCGCATCAGGAGAAATCTATGGCGTGGCTGATTCTGGCTGTTGCCGTCGTGACCGAAATCATCTGGGCCTTGAGCCTGAAATGGGCCGCCATGCAGGCCAGCCTTGCCGCTTCGGCGATCCCGATTGCGCTCAGCTTCGTGAACATGGGCCTGCTCGCGCTGGCGATGCGAGGCCTGCCCGCGGGCACCGCTTACGCCGTGTGGACCGGGCTTGGCGCCGTCGGCGTCACCATCTTCGGCACGCTGATCTTCAATGAAAAGGTCAACGCGGTGCAGATCGCCTTTATCGCGCTGATCATTATCGGCGTGGTCGGAACCAAGGCCTTTGCCGACAGCTGATCGCCCGGCGACACTTTCATCTACGCGAGGCACTTGTGCAGCCGATCTACACCTTCATCAGCCATGACGACTTCGTTGCCGACATTCGGGCGCTGGCGACAGCGCTCGCGATGTCGACCGACTGGCAGCCGACGCTGATTGTCGGCATCGGCCGCGGCGGCCTGGTGCCGGCCGTCTACCTCAGCCACGCTACCGGCCTTCCCATGGCATCCTACGATCTGTCCGCGCAAACCCCGCAGGCGGGCGATGATCTGCTGACCCGCCTCGCCGCTCGCACCCGTGACGGCGAACGCTTGCTGTTCGTCGACGACATCAACGACACCGGCCGCACGCTCGGACTGCTGCGCACCTGGCTAGACGAGGCCGGCGCTCAGCCCGGCTCGGTCCGTTTCGCCACTCTGCTCGACAATGAAGTGTCCGCTCAACAGGTGTCCTACCGCGCCCGCGTCATCGACCGCCGCGTGGTCAAGGACTGGTTCGTCTTCCCGTGGGAAGCGGTCGCCACCGCAGACGCAATCGCACAGGATGCCGCCGAGATACCCGAACGCACCAGCTGAAGCTCTCTGGCATCCGTCCTGCGGCACCAGTCGCGGCGCTCGCATCCCTTCGCTTCCCTGCGCGTTTGGGCGGCATTGCGGCATCGAAAGGACCGGGAATGGCGATCTTCAACAAGGACATGATCGAACTCGCGACCAAGAACGACCTGTGGCAGAAGGAGGTCTATCGCGATCGCAAGATCCAGGTCGTGCTGATGAGCATTCCCGCGGGCGAGGAAATCGGCCTCGAAACCCACCCTGCCGACCAGACCACCTTCATCGTCGCCGGCGAGGCGCAGGTCACCGTGGACGGCCACCGGACCAAGGCGACCGCGAACCACATGGTGGTCATCCCCAAGGGCGCGGAGCATAATATCATCAACAAGGGCAGCGGCGCGCTGAAACTGTTCTCGGTCTACGCGCCTCCCGCCGAACCGGAGGGCGCCGCCTTCAAGACCAAGGCGGAAGCGGAAGAGGCTGAAAAGGGCCTCCTCGCCAAGGCCGCCGACAAGGTAAAGGAAGCCGTCGGCCGCTGATCCGAATGCAACGGCGTCGCCTTCGATCCAGCGGCGCCGTTCACCCGTCACACCGTTCCGCCGAACCAACGCTCAGGGCTCTACTACCCCACCGCCCAACCTCCTTCTGTGGCTTCCACGCCCGTCCGCCAACTGGACTCATTCCGCCACGAAGTCAGCGGATCCACGTTGACGACCCACCCCGAACCGTGGCACTTGCTCGCCCGTCGCGAGGCAGTTCCAGACTGCGGACGCGATCAGGCATCAGCGGCCAGCCGCTGGTCAGGCGGGTGTAGCTCAATGGTAGAGCAGAAGCTTCCCAAGCTTACGACGAGGGTTCGATTCCCTTCACCCGCTCCAGCCGCTCATCTGAAAAGCGCGCACCAGGTCTAGCCTTCCAACGTTGATCCACCGGGACGAGCAGGCACGATCCCGGGCGCTTCCCGGCCGCTAATATAATCGACGCCGCGTTATCCCGCCGCCCGTCAGATAGCGGCCGTTCAGCTTCGCGCCGCTATGCGCGCGGCGATGTTGACGCGTATCCTGATTACCGCCGGCGCGCTGCTGGCTGCCTTCCCCGCCCTCGCCTGGGGCGCCGACGGCCACCGCATCACCGGCGCTATCGCCGAACAGAATCTGAGCGGGCTGGCGAAGGCCAATGTGCAACTGCTGATTGGATCCGAAACCCTGGCGGAGGCTGCGACATGGCCGGACGACATGAAGTCGGATCCCGCGCCGTTCTGGCAGAAGACGGCCAGCCCGTGGCACTATGTCACCGTCGCCCATGGCGACGCCTACAAGGCGAGCATGGCGCCACCCGAAGGCGACGCGATTACCGCGCTCGGCGCGTTCACCGCAACGCTGCAGGATCCGGCGGCGTCGATCGAGGACAAGCGCACCGCGCTGCGCTTTGTCGTTCACATCATCGGCGACCTGCATCAGCCGCTTCATGTCGGTCGCGGTAACGATCGCGGCGGCAACGATACGCCGGTGGCCTTCTTCAACCGACCGACCAACCTGCACTCGCTTTGGGACTCTGGCCTGATCGAACAGAAGCAGCTGTCCTTCTCGGAATATGCGAGCTTCCTCTCGCGCGCGATCACCCCAGAGGATGTCATTGCCTGGAGCGATCCGCGCCCGGACACCTGGATGACCGAAAGCGTGAAGCTGCGTGAGCAGATCTACCCGCAGGACCCCAAACTCTCCTGGTCGTACGCCTACCAGCATCGTTCGGCACTCGACGGCCGCCTCAAGCAAGCGGGCATACGCATCGCAAGCTACCTGAACTGGCTGTTCTCGCCGGGCGCCCCCGACAAGTCGCCGCATTCATCATCGACGATCGCGGAATAGCTGCATCGGATCAGCCGCCGAGCGGGCCATACGTTAATCGAGGTTTGCGCTTGCGCTCCCACTCGCGGATGGTGGGTCGTGTCGCCCCAACAACGAAGGCTCTTCGATGCTCCACGCCCTTCACCCGCTCGCGCAACAAGCAGCCACGCTGCTGACCCAGCGACGCCAGACGATTGCGGTCGCTGATGGTGCAACCGGCGGGTTGATCCTGGCAGGGCTGCTAACGGTACCGGGCGCGACGCGCTTCTGCCGCGGCGGGGGCGTCATATATTCGCTGAAGGGGCGCGACATCCTGCTCGGCCTGCCGCGTGAAGCGCTGACCGGCATGGAGTCCGTCACCGAAGCCTATGCGCTTCTCCAGGCGCGAGGCATCCGCGACCGTTTCGGTGCCAACTGGGGCATCGCCGAAACCGGCGCCGCCGGCCCCGATCAGCATCCACGCGGTGCGCCGACGGGCCGCAGCTGCATCGCAGTGGTGGGGCCGGACGTCGCGCGGGCAATCACGGTCGACACCGGATCGCCCGACCGCATCGCCAACATGGAGGCGTTTGCCCGGACCGCCCTCACCTTCTTCGTTGACACGCTGAAGGCCGCACCCGCCCCAACGCCCGTCTGACGGTGCCCGCGACACCGCTACCAGTCTCAGCCGTCGCGGCAGGCCAGCGCGCGTTCAAACACCGCCTCGAACATCGGTGCCGTCAGGCGTCCGGTGTTCTGGTTGTAGCGCGAGCAATGATAGCTATCGATCAGCAGCCGTCCGTCCGGCATGCGATGTTCCGCCAGATGGCCGAACTTCGCCTTCGGCAGCCGCCCGCCCAGCGCTTTCACCGTCGATTGATGCGCGATTTGCCCCAGCGCGACGAACACCTTCGCCTTCGGCAAAGCGGCGATCGGTGCTTCCAGGAACGGGCGGCAGGTGCGGATTTCCTCCGGCGTCGGCTTGTTCTCGGGCGGCAGGCAGCGGACGGCATTGACCAGCATCGCCCCGCGAAGCTGCAGGCCGTCATCAGGCCGCGCCTCGAAGGTCCCTTCGCTCAACCCGTATTTGGCGAGCGTTGCGTACAGCAACTCGCCCGCATAATCGCCGGTGAAGGGGCGACCGGTGCGGTTCGCGCCATGCTTCCCCGGCGCCAACCCGACGATCACCAGCCACGCATCGGGGTCGCCGAACGCTGGCACCGGCGCATTCCACCAACCCGGGTATTCGCTGCGCAGCGCGTCGCGGAAGGCGGCGAGGCGTGGGCACAGCAGGCAATCGTGCGGCGGTTCGGTGGCTGGCAAGGCAGAGGGTGCGTGATCCATCGCCGTCCGATAGGCGCAGTGGCATGACGCGCTCAACCTATGTCGTGGGAATCGGCTCAAACCGGCGCGGGCGACATGGCTCCCCTACCGCGGAGGTTGCCGCCGCGCTGGCCGCGCTTCCCGGCCGCCTCGTCGTATTTGCCCCGATCATCGTCACTGCGCCGCTCGGCCCCTCGATCAGGCGCTTTGCCAACACGGTCGCCGTGATCGAGAGCGATTGCGCGCCCGGCGACCTCCTCCGCCGCCTTAAGGCGATCGAGCGGGCCTTCGGTCGCCGGCGTGGACAACGCTGGGGCGCGCGGGTGATCGATCTCGACATCCTGTTGTGGAGCGGGGGCAGCTGGGCAGAACCAGGCCTCATCATCCCGCACGCCGCGCTTCGCACCCGCGATTTCGTTCTGGGCCCGCTGGTGCGGATCGTGCCCGGCTGGCGCGATCCGATCAGCGGTTTGACCATGCGACAGCTCAATGCCCGGTTGACCAGCCGCCGCGCTCTGCTTAGGCGCAGCGGCGCTGGTGCGGGTCCGTAGCTCAGTCGGTAGAGCAAGCGACTTTTAATCGAGAGGTCCCGGGTTCGAGCCCCGGCGGACCCACCAGCATCCCCCTCGATCCCGCTGCGGCGCGATAACATTGTCACAACGGCGCTTTAAGTGACACGGGCGATTCCAAGCGTGCAGCCGCGGCGCTCCAGCGATCACCGCCGCAGCTGCCAGGCGCGCCTAGTGGCGGTCGTCGTTCACGATGTGATTGCCGTCGATCGCGTAGGTCGAGAAGTGCTCGGCCTCGGTGTCCATGTAGAAGCCGTAGAGCCGCTTCCACCTGATCACGGCCAGCGCGGCGTTCAGCGCGTTCAGCTCGACCACCTGGATGTTGGTCTCGTAAGGGTCGGCGGCCGGGTCGGCAGCCAGGGGGATCCGGCGCCTGTCCCACACATGATCCCGCATCGTCGGCGTGCTCGTGGTCACCCGCACGATGCCGGTCAGTCCACCATCCGCCGCCTGCAAACCCATGCCGACGTCGATGAAGCCGACGCCGCGATCCTCCAGCCGCTCGATCAGCGGGCGCTTGATCGCCGGCTCGTCCAGGCAGAGGAAGACGAAGTCCATTCGATCGAGCAGCGACAGCGTCGCGGGCCCCATCCTCATTCGATGGGGGACGATGCCGCGATGCAGCCGCGAATAGATCCTATCGAAGTGATCGACCTTGGCGCGCCGCTCCGCGAACTCGTCCAGCGCGACGGCGCCGGGGGTCCTGAAGGCGTTGTGCTGCAGGAACTGGTCGTCGTCGAACAGGTGGATGCGGCTGACCGGCGTCTTGCTGACGAAGTCTAGCACATAGCCGCCCGTGCCGCCCAGGCCCACGATCCCGATGGTCTGACCGGCGATGCGCTCGGACAGCCTGCCGATCCCGCTGCGCGGGGTGGCCGTGTCCACATAGTGGAACGGCGATTCGCCGGCACCGGCGGCTACGATCCTGCCCGTGCGGGCCGTGGCGGTGGGGTCGAGCGCCGCCGCATGAGCAGATATCTGCTCCACGAACGTGACCATCTTCTCGTGATAGTCGACGAACTCGCGCCCGATCGGCCTGCTGCACAGCAAATGATCGACGATCAGGCCGCCGCCGAGGTCGCGTCGCTGATGCTGGGCATGAACCATGTTGACGAGGGGGCGGCCCTCACGGTCGCAGGGAAGGGCGCCGCCGAACCAGGCTTGATGATCACGCGGCGCGACCGTGCGATCGCCGGCGAGATCGAGGCGCGACACGAGATGACCTCGGCGAACCCGCCGATGACGATCAACGTAAGGAACGTCGCGCACGACTAGGAAGCCGGCAACGATGGCCACGTCGTAGCCATCGCCGACAAGGCGCCTGAGGTCCGGGCTACGACTTGTTCGTGGCGCTGACATTGAACACCTCGCCGCGGCGGACCTTGATCGCATCCTGCGACAGCAGCGAGCCCTCGGGACGCTCGGGCGGCCCGCGGCGGTAGGTGACCGTCAGCGCCCGACTTGAGGCGCTGGCGAGGTCGGTCCCGGGAAAGGCCAGGCCGACGAGATCCTCGAAGGTCACGTCCGGGCGTTCGAGCAGCACCTGCCGCCCGTTGATGACCACCGGCACGGACGAGCGTTCCGGCACCGCGTCGCGCGCATCGATCTGCGGCGGCCAAGGCGTGGTGAGATCGACGACCGACCCGCGGCGCAGCGGCTCGGCATCGCCGTTCATATAGAGGTCGACATCCTCGCCAATGCCGCCGATCGCGCGGATATCGCTCTCCGTGATCGCAGGTCCGCCCCAATCCCAGACGAGCCCCGCCACACGCAGGTGATGAACCGTGGTCCCGCGGAAGGTTCGGAAGGCTGGACGGGCGTCGGGCACCAGCTCGAGGTGCCAGTCCTTCGCGACGTGAGCGGCGCGGCCGCCGTCGATGCGGACGACGATCCCCTCGCCGCCAATGCCCGACAGCTCGAGCACCTTGCTCATCGCGATGGTGGCTGCGGTGACGGACACCACCTTGCCGTCGATCTCGATCGAGAATCCTTCATCCTTATTCATCTTCTTCTCCTCTTCTTCGATCATCCGAGTTGGGTTTCGAGCCACTGCCGCGCGGCGGCGTAGATGCGGGAGGTCGAGCTCGCGCCCTGCAGACGGGAAAGATACGCGATGCCCTCCTCGGCGCGTGCGCCGACGCGGTCGATTACGCCGAGGTCGACGGCAGCCTCGGCCAGCACCTCGGCGAGATGCAGCGGCACGTCGCGGCCGAGGGGAGGCCGAAGCTCCACGGGTCGGAGCAGGCGCTGGAGATGCGGGGTCAGCGCCTCCGGCTCTTGACCCTGGATCATCCAGTTCACGTGCCGCAGATCGACGGTCGCACCGCACGCATAGTCCACCCAGCGGCCGGCGGTCTCGGGATCGATCATGCGCGCGAGCTCGGCCTGGGCGGCGGCATCGAGCGCTTCGACGCCGTAGACGCTGACGACCGGGTTGGCGCATCGCGAGACCGCCATCGCCAGCACGGGAGCGGACGGCAGCACGAGATCCGGTCCGCAGCCGCTCGGCCGCAGCTGCTCCATGCCCAGAGGACCGCCCACCGCCACTCCGACGTGCGGCAGACCCGCCAGGTCGGCGATCCGCCGCGCCACGTGCGTGCGCCCGACGCCTGCGGGGCCGCGAAGCAGCAGCGGCGGGAGGGCGAACCAACCTTCCCCGGTCCCGGCGAAGCGGGCGAGACCGCACCCGACGGCCGCACGCAACTCCTCCTGCCAGCCGAAGCCGAGATCGAACGTGAGCCGCTCGCGGTCTCGACCCGAACCGCCGCGCAGCTCGAGCGCCGTGCTCAGTCCCAGTGGAGACGGCTCCCCGGCGAAGCTCTCCGCGATCACCGCGGACGCACCGGCCGAGACGTTCGGGGCGATTGCCGTAGGACGGTCGCGCCCAGGATCGTGATCCGTGCCGACCATGTTCATTCCCCCCTCCAGAACCGGAGCGGGCGGCGACCGCCGGACGCCAGGCCGCGGCGCTTCACGTCGGCTTCGGTCTCGCGCATGCCGGCGATGATGACGCGCTCGAGCGCGACCGGCCCTTCGGTCTCGACGATGCCCCGGAAGTCGCGGAAGCGGGGCTTCTGCCAGCGCAACCAGTCCAGCACCCGCTCGCGCTCCCACTTCTCGGAGAAGCGCATGACGAAGAACGGCTGGTCCTCGTCACCGCTCTCCAGGGACAGGCCGGGCCGCTTGTTCTTCGGGTCGAGCACGAACAGCTCGACCCGCTCGTGCAGCCTGCAACGCTCCTCCGCCTTCAGGCGAGCCGTCTCCTCCGCGATGGCGGCCTGCTCTGCGTCGCGTTCCGCACCATCGATCACGACCGACGTGACGGCGTGCTCGCCGAACAGGCAGGCCAACCTCGCCCAAAGTGCCCACTGATCCGGCCGCGCGGCCATCCAGTCGAACACGCACCGCGCCCGCTCGGGCCCGACCTCGCCGCTCCACACGGCATCGCGCCTGCCCGCCTCGCCGGGCACGGCGCGCACGAGCAGCACCGCGCCGCTCTCCGCGTCGAGTGCGGGCCAGCAGCCCTCGCCGGCATCGGGCGCCTCCGTCAGCACGTGGCTGCGATCGGCGGCCCGGTGGCCGCGGCGATGGCCGGCGGTGGTCACAGGAACCTCGTCGTGGGCGAGATCTCCTCGAACGTCGGGCCCAGCGCCCTCGCCGAGGTCGAATAGACGTTGGCCGCCAGCCAGAACTCCTCGCGCACGCGCTCGTCGTCCCTGACCTCCGTCCACCAGGTCTTGCGCGCAGGGTCCCAGCGATAACCACGCGAGCGCAGCAGATCCTTGACCGAGAAGTCGGCACCGACCGCCCGCACCACCCAGCTCGGCCTCGCCGAACGCTCGAGCAGATCCGCCAAGGCCGTCCGCCCGTCCTCGAACGGGTGGCGCAGCAGCTGGATCACGGCGTCCACGTCGGCACCCGCGCGGTGGCCGTCGTGGAACCAGCCCGCCTGACACAGGAGGAAGCCGAGGCTGCGCCCGTCGAAGCCGCGCCCCCGCCAGTCGATCTGCTCCATCGAGCACGCCCATGCGAGACCCTGCGCACCGTCCAGCCGCCGCTCGACCCAGCGGCGGTCGAACCGGCTGTGGTGGGCGATCACGACGGTCGCGGACCGCAACAGGCGCGTCGCGGCCTCGTCATCGATGAACCGGCCGGCGACGTCCTCGTCGCGCAGCCCCGTGAGCGCGGCGATCTCCGGCGGGATCGGCTTGCCCGGATCCTCGGTCCATTCGTAGGGCCGGTCGATGTGGGTGATGACGCCCTCATCGTCATAGCGGAACCGGCGAGCGGCGAGCTCGATGATGGCGTCGCGCTCGAAGTCCAAGCCGGTGGTCTCGACGTCGAGCACCAGCCCAACATGCGGGCCCTTGCCTGCGCCCTCACCGGTCGGGCCCTCCTGCACGTCGAGCCTGTGCAGGATGCGGACGGACGAATCGCCGCCTTCCGCGGGCGCGACTTCGCACCCGACGTTCGAGAACGACATGGTTGCCTCCGTATTCGATTGTGGTGTCGGTCGTCTGGTGCGCTCGCCCGGGATCAGGACGGCAGGCGCTGCTCCACCGTGATGTCGAGACCGGGGAGCATGGCGGGGCGGCGCCGGCGGCCGGCGGCGATCAGCGTGTCGACGACGGCGGGCGGCACCATGCCCATCGTCGCGGGGCAGTCTGGGTCGAAGCCGACCCGGATCTCGGCCTGTCCCGCCGCCGCCGAGCCGAACCGCGCGCGGATGCGCTCGCGAACGACGGCCGCCGACGGCGCGACCGACGCGTGGAAGGCGTGGAGCAGCTCGCCGCCCCGGGCGATCACGACGACCGCACTGTAGAGGCGCAGCCGGCGACTACCGGGCGGACCGCTCGCGATCCCTCCACGCTCCCCGCCGAGCCACGGGCCGCCGAGGTCGTCGTCGCCCGGGCTGTCAGCGAGCAGGGCGTCGATGCGAGCCGGCGCGGCGTCCAGCCCGATGGAGAGCCCGTGCAGCAGGACCGCGCGCATGCAGTCGTCGCGCTCGAGACAGGCCTCGATCGCCGCGGCTCCGCGGAACAGCCGGCGCGGGGCGAGCATCCAGGCCACGGGATCGTGGGCGATCCCCTCACGCTGGAAACGGGCGCCCGCCTCGGCGGCGACGAGAGCGAGACGGGTCAGCCCCCGCCGCGAGGTGGCGACGATGCCGTCGTTAGGCTCGTCCGCATCCAGGGGATCCTGGTAGTCGATGTCGCTGGTCGGATAATCGACCCGCATGGCGCCATGATCCGCGCCCAGAGTGATGGCGTTCATAGCCCTACTCCCAGTCGCCGGTGGTTCTGACGCTCACTCGCCCGGCCTTGGCGACGGATGGCCGGACGGCGACGATATGGATCCGTCGCTTCCTATTTCAACCTTTCTAGTAACAACGAAATATATTTTGATGGTTAACGCTCGTTTCACGAGTGTGGCCACGCCGGAACGGCTTGCGGAGGCTGTCGCTTCGACTATTCTAGAGGGGTGGAAAAGATGAAAGCGATCGAGGTGATGAGCGCGCTCGCGCAGCCGACCCGTCTGGAGGTCTTCACCCAGCTCGCCCGCGCGCGGCCGGACGGCTTATCCCCTGGCCAGCTTGCCGAACGCATCGGCACGCCGGCGAGCACCATGTCGGTGCACCTGACCATCCTGTCCCGCGCCGGCCTGATCTCATCGACCAAGAAGGGGCGCAGCATCATCTACAAGGCGGAACCCGACGCGATCCGCGATCTGGCATTGTTCCTCATGCATGACTGCTGCCTCGGCTGCGCCGACGTGAGCGAACCCGATCCCAGCAGCATGGACTGCTGCTGCGGGGAGCGGGTCCGTTCGCGCCTGGGCGACAAGTCGATCGGCTAGAGACAATGATCGCTGGGTCAACCGAGGCATCAAAGCCGCCGGCGACCACCCGCCGTAAGCTCAGGCGTTAAGCAGAAAGGGCATGCTCCGGAGCAAGGGCGCCTCCACTCTGCGATGTCGGCCAGGTTGGTTTTCGGACAGTTCCGGGCTCGCCGTCCGCGGTGCAGGATCTTCGTGAAGCCATTCGTCGCCGCCCCATACGCCGGTGACGTGCCACATCTCGTAATAGTAGAGCCATTCCGCCGCCCAGGGGACGATCGAGTCCGCCAGCAACATCCAGTCGTTCCAGTCGCGGCTCCGCGGATGGAAGAGGCAGAGTTCGGCACCACGCGGATTGTCGTGGCCGCCATAGAGGTGCGGCACCGGCTCATGCGGCGCCTCATCGCGGCGCGACAAGGGGGACAATACGCGAACGCTGGGCCACCGACTGACGAACGCGAACCGGCCATCGTCGGCGCCGCGATGATCAACTATTCGGACGAAATAGGCCTCCGAAACCGGACGCAGCTCGCCCTCCCAGATCGTCACCCAGGGAAGATCGAGCACCGGGCGCAAACCTGGGAACTTATCGGCCATCGCCTTCGCCTGCATCCCGGACAGCACTTCCGCGAACCTCGGACGCCAATTTGTTGAGCCGGCCGTGTAAAGCGGCTCAGACCAACAAACGCCCGGGTTCCGGATCACCGCGCGGGTTCGCCGTAGAAGCGATGCGTCGGCGCCGCGACGCTTCCGGCGGGAACCGCCCCGGCGAAGCTCACCGCACCTGTCTTTCCGGCGGCGAACTGGCCCGACCGGCTCTGCGCGGCGGCTCGGTCCAGTGCCTGCTGGAAGCCACCGCGCGCCGCATTCTCGCCGAACAGGTCCTTTAGGATATCGAGCTTGCGCACCTGAGTGCCGTCGGCACGCGCAAGCTCGTCGAGCCGCTCGGCTAGAAAGACGAGGTCGGCGGCGAAACGATGGTTGGATCCGCTCTTCCTCGGCCAACGGTCGGACAGCACGTCGTCGCGGCACGCGGGGTTCTCCACCCGAAGGTTCGCGACCGATACCTCGCGGGCGACATGCAATGCGGTAGAGCGCAGGTCCGTAACGAGGCCGGTGCCCTGCGGGGCCTGAGCGGCGAGGCAGGACAGCAACACGGACGGACAGCGGTCGTAGCCCCCGCGATCGCAGCGGATGTCGCGGAAGCGCTTGAGCAGCTGGATGGCGAGCAGCCGGTCAAGTTTGTGTTCGGCCGGGGTCTGCTCCGGCACCGGCACCACCTGAGCCCGGGTGGCGCGGGTAGCGATCACGCTGCGCGGGCGCACGCGCCCGTCGAACCAGCGGGCGAAGCCCTCCGGGTTCGCCAGCGCATGGTCGGGACGCTGCGGGTGTCGATCGAAGATCGTTATCACACGCGGATCCCTGAACGGCACCAGCACCGCCGGCGTCACGTCCAGGTGCATGTTGGCGTAGCCGAGCGTCACGCAGCGCTTCTTGATCTCGCAGGTGGTGAACTTCAGCCGACCCTTGCCCTGTTCAAGCGACCGCGCGACGAGGCGCAACACCGCCTCTGGATCCGACTGCGGATCGAGCGCCAGCTCGAGGAGCAGGTCGATGTCGTAATCCTCTCGATCGTCATAGGCCGAGATCGTCGATCCCATGCGGAACGAACCCTGCGGATAGATCACAGGGCTGTAGGCCGGGAAGCCGCTCTCGTGCTCGTCGAGATAGCGGCTGACCGCGTCGAAGTGCCCCACTGCCTCCTTGTAGGCAGTGGGCGTGAGTTGGATCCGCCGGGCCACGTCGGCGAGCAGATCGTCATAGTATCGGTCGACGGGCGTCGAATGCAGCATCTCAGTTCCTCTCGTCGATGTTGGACGGGACGAACGGCTCCCGCGTGCCGATAAAGAAGCATTTCTCGAGGATCGGCAGCTGCGCCCGAGCGCTGGCTCGTCCCATCTGCACCAACGTCTCGACCTTGGATGCATCGTCCAGCGAGACGAAGCCGGGCTCGACCATGGGGTTGATGCGGTGAAGGTGCGGATTGGTATGCGGATGGCCGAGCAGCAGCTTGGCCGTCGCCTGACTGAACCGATCCTGCCCTTGGAACATCAACTCCAGCAGCCACTTCACATCCTTCATGCCGACCACCTCCTTGACCGGATGGAGGGTGTCGGTGCAGCCGAGCGACAGCATACGGACCTGGTCCATCTGCCAGCACAGGATGCTGGCCGCCTCGATGGCCGCCGAACCCATGGGGTTGTTTGCCCAGATGCCGCCGTCGAGCAGGTGCGAAGCACCCTCAAAGCTGTGCGCCGGAAGGAATGAAGGTGCAGCCGCGGTGGCGAGTGCGGCATCGACCGCGAGCCGCTCGTGATCGACTCGGAAGCGCTCGTGATGCGCCGTCTTGAAGACGTAAGGGCCGCCATGGGCGGAGTCATAGGCGGGGATCACCAGCCGCGTCGTGCTATCGCGGATCCGGCGGGTGCCGAACACCTCCTCGAGTGCCCTGCGCAGCTCCGCGGCTTCATACTTGACGGTGCCGACGTGGCGCGCGGTGCGCCGGAGGCCACGCCACTTCGCTCGCAGACCTGCGAGCGGTCCACGCAGTGGCGCCTGGTCGAAGATCGTCGGCCCCCGCTCCACGTAGAAGCGGCAAATCTCAGCCGCGCTGAGTCCCAGTCCAAGTCCAAGCGCGATGATGCCGCCAGTGGATGTGCCGGCGATGAGGTCGAACTGATCGACGACGCGCTTGCCGGTTAGGCGCTCCATCTCGGCGAGGAAGGCAGCAGGGAGCGCACCCTTGAGGCCACCGCCGTCGATCGCGAGGATCCGCCGCGGAAGGTCCGCTGCACTCCTTTTCACCGCGTCCGACTCGTCGACCATCATCAGCCCTTTCCTACATGGTGTAAGATATAGTGAACGAGAAACGTCTTGTAAACCAGCGCGCACGTAGCGTAAGATTCATCAGACGGCGCCGGTTGGTGCCGGGGAGGTATGAGCTTGTCACTTGCCACGAAGCTGAAGGAGCTGCGCACGCGTAGCCGGCAATCGCTTCAGCAGGTCGCCGACGGAGTTGGCGTGTCCAAGGCGCACATCTGGGAGCTCGAGACGGGCAAGAGCCGCAATCCCGGGATCGAGCTGGTGCGAAAACTCGCCGAGCACTTCTCGGTCACCATCGCCTATCTGACCGATGATGCCGAGGCCGAGGAACGCGATCCGGCGGCTCTCCAGTTCTTCCGCGAGTTCAGCGGTGACCTGTCGACACGGGATTGGGAGACGCTCCGAACCGTCGCGGCGAGCCTCAAGGACCGGTGATGGTCAACGAGGCGCTGCTGATGGATCTCGCCGATTGCGGATCCCCCGAGCGCCTCCTCGCGGTCATCCTTGACCACCATCGCGACTGGAGGCCGCCAGTGGATGTCGAGACGTTCGCGCTCAACGTCGGTATCCTCGAATTCCGCGACTTGGAAGTCGACGGGTTCGTAGGCGCGCTGATGACGGACCTCGAGAAGACGAAGGGCATCATCCTGTCCGCCGTCGGGATGGCCGCGCCCAGACGCCGATTCACGATCGCCCACGAGCTAGGGCACTTCCTGATCGCCGCCCACCGGGGCGACAAGCGCTGCACGGCCAGGGATCTGATGGAGCGCGGACGCGAGACGCTCCACCAGAAGGAGGAGGCGCAGGCGAACCGCTTCGCGGCCGGCCTGCTGATGCCCAAGCCTTGGTTTGCAGCGCAAACGGACGGCATGGGTTCACCCGACGTTGGCCATCTGCGCCCGCTCGCCACGACCTACGACGTCAGCTTGGAGGCGGCAGCGAACCGCTATGCGGAGCTTTCCGGTGAGACGTGCGCGTTCGTCTTCGTCCGCAACGGGCGCGTGCGGTATGCGCGTCCTTCCCGCTCGTTTCCATCGCTCGTCCTGCGTGCAGGCGATGTTGCGCCGACATCATCGTCGACGCGCTTCGGCGGTGGTTCATGGGACCGCGCCGATCCCTCGGACTGGATCCGGCCGGAACGCAGTCGAGCACCCGATCTGCGCATGCAGGTTCTGGACCAGGCTAACGGCTTCCAGACCGTGCTGCTCCACATCGACGCGGACGACGAGGAGGAGGCCGAGGAGCAGGACGATCTCGCGCAAAGCTACCGTGCCCGTTTCCGCTGAATTCGATCCGCTGATGGATTAGCACCAGAGCGTATCGGGCGACGGAAGGATCGGTCAGACCCGATGGATGTTGATCATCAGGATCACATCGGCTATTGCCGATGAATGACGGATGAGATCGCTCTAGCGGCGCTTGCCGCGCTTGCACATCCCACGCGGCTCTCCGCCTTTCGCCTGCTGGTGAGGCACGAGCCCGACGGACTGTCCACGGGCGAGCTCGTCGAGGCAACGGCCCTGACACAGAGCACCTTCTCGACGCATCTCGCGGTCTTGGCGAAGGCGGGACTGGTCCGGGCTGAGAAGCGCGGCCGGCAGCAGATCCAGCGAGCGGAGATCGACACGCTGCGCGCGCTGATGGTCTTCCTCGCCAAGGATTGCTGCCAGGGCCGCGCGGACCTGTGCGAGCCGCTGCTGGCCGAACTCTCCTGCTGCTGACATGAGCCGATACATGCCGACCGACATCGTGATCTACCACAATCCCGAATGCGGGACGTCACGCAACACGCTGGCGATGATCCGCAACGCCGGCATCGAGCCGCACGTCGTCGAGTATCTCAAGACGCCGCCCGCCCGGGCGCTGCTTATCCAGCTGATCGAGCGAGCAGGTCTAACCCCAAGGCAGCTGCTGCGCGAGAAGGGCACGTCATACGGTGAGCTCGGTCTGGGCGACGAAGCCTTGAGCGATGAGGCGCTCGTCGACGCGATGATGGCGAACCCAGTTTTGATCAACCGGCCGCTGGTCGTGACGCCGCTCGGCGTGCGCCTGTGCCGTCCATCCGAGTCCGTGCTCGACATCCTGCCCGGGCCGCAGCGTGGCGCCTTCGCCAAGGAGGACGGCGAACAGGTCGTCGACGCCTCCGGCCAGCGCGTGCGCTGATGGGCACGTTCGAGCGCTACCTGTCGCTCTGGGTGGCGTTGTGCATCATTGCGGGGATCGCGCTGGGACAGGCGATCCCAAAGGTCTTCGCCGCGATCGCTGCCGCCGAGGTGGCGCGCGTCAACCTCGTCGTGGCGGCGCTCGTCTGGCTGATGATCATCCCCATGCTGCTGAAGATCGACTTCGCCGCGCTCGGCTCGGTCCGGCAGCACTGGAAGGGCGTCGGCGTCACGCTATTCGTCAACTGGGCCGTGAAGCCCTTCTCCATGGCCGCGCTCGGGACGATGTTCCTCGGCTGGCTATTCGCGCCGCTGCTGCCGGCGGGGGAGATCCAGTCCTACATAGCGGGCCTTATCCTGCTGGCCGCTGCGCCCTGCACCGCCATGGTGTTCGTCTGGTCGAACCTATGCGACGGCGAGCCGAGCTACACGCTCAGCCAGGTCGCGCTCAACGACGTGCTGATGGTCTTCCTGTTCGCGCCGCTGGTCGCGCTGCTGCTCGGCGTCGCCTCGGTAACCGTGCCCTGGGACACGCTCCTGCTGTCGGTCGCCCTCTACATCGTCGTCCCGGTGATCGTCGCGCAGGGCATCCGCCGGGCCCTGCTCGCCGGCGGCGGCCAGCCGGCGCTAGAAAGGCTGCTGGCAGCGCTCGGCCCCGCCTCGCTCATGGCGCTGCTCGCCACGCTGGTGCTGCTCTTCGGCTTCCAGGGCGAGCAGATCGTGGCGCAGCCCCTCATAATCGCGCTGATCGCCATGCCGATCCTCATACAGGTCTATCTCAACGCAGGCATCGCATACTGGCTGTCCCGGCGGCTCGGCGTGGCGTGGTGCGTCGCCGCTCCGGCCGCGCTGATCGGCGCGTCCAACTTCTTCGAGCTCGCGGTTGCGGCGGCGATCTCGCTGTTCGGCCTCAAGTCCGGTGCAGCCCTGGCGACGGTGGTCGGCGTGCTGGTCGAGGTGCCCGTCATGCTGAGCGTCGTCGCCATCGTCAAGCGCACGCGCTTCTGGTATGAGGGCGCTCCGGCGTGAACCGTACGATCTTCGCCCCACTGGCAGGCGGTGCACGCGACATCCTGAAGCTGGCGCTGGACGCCGCCGGTCTTCCGACCGACGACCTCGACCACCCAGGCCGCGCCTTCTTCGAGCTGTCCGACGACAACGGGCCGATCGGGTTCATCGGCATCGAGGGCGATGGACCGGATCGCCTGCTCCGCTCGCTGGTGGTGCTGCCGAGCCGCAAGCGCCAAGGACATGGTGGGCTTCTCATGGCTCATGCCGAGGCGCTAGCGCGCCGGGAAGGCGTCGAGCGCCTGCACCTGCTTACTACGAGCGTCGCCGGGTTCTTTCGCGGGCGCGGCTATCGCGACGGCGACCGCACGACGGCCCCGGCCGCAATCACCGGCACCGCCCAGTTCTCGTCGCTCTGCCCAGCGAGCGCCTCATATCTCGTCAAGGAACTCGCATGAGCCGCCTCCGCCAGCTGCACGACGTGGACGTCCTGCCGGCGCTCGATCGCGACTTCGTGATCCACCGGCCCGCTGCCGGTCTCGGCGACGACAAACCGCCGCCCCGCATCCTGTTGCTGTATGGCTCGCTCCGTCAGCGGTCGTTCTCGCGCCTGGCGACCGAGGAAGCTGCGCGGCTGCTCCAGCTGTTCGGCGCCGAGACCCGCGTCTTCGATCCGTCGGACCTGCCGCTGCCCGACCAGGTAACCGGTGACGATCATCCGGCCGTCCACGAGCTGCGCGAACACGCGCTGTGGTCCGAGGGCATGGTCTGGTGCAGCCCGGAGCGGCACGGACAGGTGACCGGCATCATGAAGGCGCAGATCGACCATCTCCCGCTCGAGATGAAGGGCATGCGGCCGACCCAGGGCCGCACGCTCGCCGTCATGCAGGTGTCTGGCGGATCGCAGTCGTTCAACGCGGTCAACACGCTGCGGCTGCTCGGCCGGTGGATGCGGATGTTCACGATCCCCAACCAGTCGTCGGTCGCCATGGCCTACAAGGAATTCGACGAGGCCGGGCGCATGAAGCGGTCCAGCTATTACGACCGCATCGTCGACGTGATGGAGGAGCTGGTCCGCATCACGGTGCTGATGCGGCCGCACGCGGCCCAGCTCGTCGACAGGTATTCGGAGCGCAAGGCGGCCGGCCAGAAGGCCGCAGCCGAAGACCCTTCCGCCATCGCGATCAAGGGGAAGGCCTAGGCCAGCGTGGTGGACGCCGACCGCGCCGGAACGAAACCTGGCGGCTTCCGGATCGCCGCCGCCCCTTGACCCTGTAGGGGCTAGAGGGTGCAAGAAGCGAGCGACTCGCAAGAAGCCCTACCATGTCCCGACACGTCGCCGTCATGCTCTACCGCTGGTTCACCTGCCTCGCCGCGACCCTGCTGCTCTCAGGTGCGTGGGCGGCGTCTGCGAGCGCCCAGTCGCGCGACGCGGACGTGCAGACCACCTGGCGGCTGCTCGACTATGTGGCGGTCGACTATCCCGAGGCCGTCTCGGGCGGGCAGGTCAGGAACGCCGCTGAATACGCCGAGATGGGAGATTTCGCGGCGCAGATCGAGGCGCGGGTCGCCGGCCTGCCACCAACTGCCACCAAGCCCGACCTGGTCCGTCGCTCGCAGGCGCTGAGACGCACGATCGCTGGCAAGGCGCCAGCCGACGCGGTCGCAGTCCAGGCCAAGGGTCTCGCGCAGGCGTTGCTCGCCGCATACCCGGTCCCGCTGGCACCGGCCACGCCGCCGGATGTCACGCGGGGGCGGACACTCTATGCGCAGAACTGCGCGTCTTGCCACGGCGCAACGGGAGACGGACGCGGACCGCAGGCCACCCGCCTCGATCCACCGCCGATCGCGTTCACAGACAAAGGCCGTGCCGACCAGCGCAGCCTCTTCGGCCTCTACCAGGTGATCTCCCAAGGCCTTGAGGGCACCGCCATGCCGAGCTTCGCCGGCCTGCCGGAGGCCGACCGCTGGGCGCTCGCGTTCGAGGCGGGCGGCTTCGCCTACCCCGATGCGCTCGCACGCGAAGGCGAACGGCTCTGGCGCAGTGATGCCTCGATCCGCGCGCGGCTGCCGAATCTCGCCGCCCTCGTCGGCATCACGCCCGCCGCCCTGTCGACCGAGCTCGGGCCGGAGAAGGCAGCGGCCGTCACGGCGTTCCTGCGCCGGCACCCCGACGCCGTGACGAGCCGCCCGGACGGCTCACTGGCGCTCACCCGGGAACGCCTGGACGCCAGCCTGGCCGCATACCGCCGAGGCGACCGCAGGGCGGCCGCCGACCTGGCGCTCTCAGCCTATCTCGACGGGTTCGAACCGGTGGAGCCTGTCCTCGCCGCACGCGACGCGGCCCTGATGGCGCGCATCGAGACGGCGATGGGACGCCTGCGCGCTGCGATCGGCACCGGCAGGCCGGTCGCCGAAGTGGAAGCGGCCAACCACGAGCTCGCCTCGCTGTTCGGCGAGGCCGAGGACGCACTCGCGCCCGAGCGCGCCAGCAGCGCGTCGAGCTTCCTCGGCGCCTTCGGCGTCCTGCTGCGCGAGGGGCTTGAGGCGCTGCTGATCGTCGTGGCCATGATCGCGTTCCTGCGCAAGACGGACCGGCAGTCGGTCCTGCCGCTCGTCCACGCCGGGTGGATGACCGCGCTCGCCGCGGGCGTCGCGACCTGGTTCGTCGCCACCCACCTCATCAGCGTGAGCGGCGCGTCGCGCGAGCTGACCGAGGGCTTCGGCTCGCTGTTCGCCGCCGTCATCCTGCTGATGGTCGGCATCTGGATGCACGGAAAGAGCAGCGCCGAGGCATGGCAGCGCTACGTGCGGGAGCGGGTCACCGCCGCACTGACCAGGCGTTCCGGCTGGTTCCTGTTCCTGCTGGCGTTCGTTGTCGTCTACCGTGAGGTGTTCGAGACCATCCTGTTCTACGCCGCACTCTGGGCCGAGGGGAACGGCGGCGCGATGCTCGCGGGCGCCGGGACCGCCATCGCGCTCCTGGCGGTCATCGCATGGGTGATGCTCCGCTTCAGCGCCCGGCTGCCGATCTCGCGCTTCTTCGGGTGGAGCTCGGCGCTAATCGCGGTGCTCGCGGTGGTGCTCGCCGGCAAGGGCATCTCAGGCCTGCAGGAGGCGGGCATCATCGGTGTCGCGCCCATAGAGAACGTCCCGCGCATCGAGATGCTGGGACTGTATCCGACCGTCGAGACGCTCGGGGCGCAGGTGTGCGCAGTGCTCGCACTGGTCTGGGGCTTCCGGCGGAGCGGCCGCGCCCGGCCGGCAGCCTCAGAGCGGGCGCTACCAGCCGAATAGCCGCACAGTGGCGAGGACGCCCGCAGCGCCCAGGCAGGCGAGCGACGGCAGCACGGTCATCGCCATGCCCAGCGCCCGCGCTCCCGCTCCCCCTGCATAGCGGCGGTAGAACAGCACGCGCCCCACGGCGAACAGCAGGCCGGACGCGGGAAGAAGGGCGAGCACGGCACCGTCCGCGACCGAAGCGAGGACCAGCTGGCACCAGACGCCGACGAAGGCCTGCTCGATCGTGTTCTGGAGGAACGCGGCCTTGACCGCGAGGACGGGACTGGGCGGCCCCGCCGCCGCCCCGCCGATGTCGGCCGCGGACTCGTAGCGTCCCTTCGACACCAGCCGGATCGCCACGACCAAGCAGAGCAGGTGCGGGACGCCCGCCTGGACCCCGAACGCCAGCCGCTCTGCAAGCCCGCCGGGCATCGGGATCAGCTGCGGCAGGAAGACGACCGAGGCTGCGCATACCGCCGACGTCAACAGGAACGCCGTCGCGGCACCCCGCCTGACGAGCCGCTGCTCGGCCGCGATGTCCATGACCGTTCCTCCCACGTCAGCCGGGTCGCAGACCCTCCAGCAGAGTGATGCTGCCCGTGATCGTATGGATGCGGTCGACCTCGCGCACCTTCTCGAAGCCCGCCTCGCGGATCAGGTCCGGAAGGATGCCGTCCGCATTCGGCTGCGTGTCCTCCACCCCGTCGAGCCGCTGGATGGTGAGCCGGAACAACAGGCGCATCAGCCCGCGCTGCCGCCCATAGTCAGCGATCAGCACCCTGCCGCCAGGACGGAGCGCCGCATAGATGGCGGCCATGCCGGCGCGCTTCTCGACCAGAGGCATCTGGTGGAAGACGAGGCTCGACACGACCGCGTCCGCGGGGCCCGTCACGTCGCGCGCGAACCCCTTGCGCCATTCGATCTCAACGCCGGCATCGGCGGCCTTACGCCGAGCGATGGCGAGCGCCTCGTCGTCCGGATCGATCCCGATCACGGTGGAGGCGGGTGCAGCCGACTTCAGCATCACGACGAAGCTGCCCGTGCCGCACCCCACGTCGGCGATCGTCTCGCCGGGTGCCGGCTCGAGCGCCGCCAACATCGCCTGACGCCAGCGCATCTCGCGCGTCCAGCGACGGATCGCCCGGTCGTAGTCGGCCGTGTCGCCGGTGCCGAGCGGGGGCGTGTAGGTCTGCGCAGTCACCTCCGGCCTCTCGGCTTACGCTCGGCCATCTCGCGCCGTGCGTCGCGGATGATGTCATACGCGGAGTGGAGGAAGATCACCGCGATGACGCCCGCCACCACCAGGTCCGGCCAGGCGCTGCCGGTCCACGCGACCAGCGCCGCGGCGGCGATCACCGCCACGTTCGCCAGCGCGTCGTTGCGCGAGAACAGCCAGATGGCGCGTGCGTTCGCGTCGCCGCTCCCGCGGAACCGCGCCAGCACCAGCGCGGCCGCTACGTTCACGACCAGGGCGACGACCCCGATGCCGCCCATCAGGTCGGCCTCGGGCGGGACGGCGTTGAACGCGCGCCAGATCGCCGACACGAGGACGCCGGCCCCGAGGACGCCGAGGAAGACGCCCTGCACGAGGGCGGTGCGGCTGCGGGCGGCCGCCGACCACGCGAGCGCCAGCAGTCCGACCAGCGTGATCGAGCCGTCGCCGAGGAAGTCGAGCGAGTCGGCCTTCAGCGCCTGCGATCCGGCGACGAAGCCGCCGACCAGCTCGCACGCGCCGAAGCCAAGGTTCAGCACGACGACGATCCACAAGGCGCGTCGATAGGCGGGGTCCACACCGGCCCGGGCCGTGTCGGCCTCGCATCCGCAGTCGCTCATCGTCAGCCTCCAAAAGCGAGTCGCACCCATGTGCACCCTGTAGCCGCTACAGGGTCAACCCGCCCGGATCACGAAGGCCCCAGCGCCTCGATAATGCGGCATTCGGATATCGCTCCCTGGCCGCACTGGTCGATCATCCCGCTCAGCTCCTTCCGCAACGAACGCAGGTCGGCGATCTTCTGGTCGACCTCCGCCAGATGCTCGCGGGCGACAACGTCCACCGCCTTGCACGACCTGTCCCGATCGTCGGCCAGCGAGAGCAGCTCCCGCACCTGGTCGAGGGTGAAACCGAGGTCGCGGGCCCTACGCACGAAGGAAAGGCGGGCGAGCTGGTCTGGCCCATAGTCGCGGTAGTTGCCGTCGGTTCGGGCGGGCTCCGGCAGCAGCCCGATCCGCTCGTAGAAGCGGATGGTCTCCACCTTCGTGGCGGTGGCCCGCGCGAGCTCGCCGATCTTCACCCGAACTTCCCCTTGACCCTGCAGCAGCTACAGGGTGCATCTACCCCTCCACGTCGAGTCGCACGAGGTGGAAAATGGCTTGCAGCAGCATTATTTCGGGCAGGCGGCCTTCCTCGGCGAGGACCGCATGAAGCCTTCGCACCCATCATCATCGATCCCCCACCTGGTCGATGCCGAACTGGCGCGCCACCGCGCCGCAGCCCGCGTCGGGGACGTTGGCGGCGCATGGTGGGCGCTCGAGCGTGCCCACATCCTGTCACAGCCCAGGCTGCCGCTGCACCTACGCGTGCACTGGAGCATGCTCATGTACGCGCTTCGTCTGCATGATCTGCGCGAAGTTGCCGGCCAAGTGGCGCGTCTCGCCCTCGCACCCCTCGCTGCGATGACGGGGCGCGTCCCCGTCGGCAACACAGGGCGGTCGAACGTGAGCGCCTTCCGCCCCATGCCGATCCCGGACGATCTCCGCTCGGTTATGGACGGCGGCCCCAGGTAATGCGCCCGTCGCTGACACGCGGCGAGGCCCGTGCTACGAACCGCCCGATAGCCCGGCTGTTCAGCCTGTTCGCGATGCTCGCACTCTCACTGTCGCTGACGGTGGGATCGGTCGCGCACGCGCAATCCTCCATCGCTTGCGCCGAGATCGCCCAGGCCGTCGACGGCGATGCGGACGCGAGTGGCGACCAGATGCCCGGCGGCTGCAAGAAGGGCTGCCTCCACCACGCGAGCTGCCACGGGCACCACGTCATGGTGACGTCCGGCGACACCGCCGGCAGGTCGACGGCCATCGCCGAGGCGCAGCCCTTCCCCCGGTCCGAGGCGGCACTCGCTGGCGCATCGACGGACCCGGCGCTCCGCCCTCCGCAGGCCTGACGCGAACCGGCTCACACCGGACCTTTCGAGCGTCAGGAGAAGTGGAAAATGCATCGAATGCTCGCGGCCGCCCTGGCCGCAACCGTCTGCGCATCATCGACGCAGGCGCAGACCGGCCCCACGGCGGCCGTGCAGGACGGGCTCACGCTCGATCAGGCACTCGAACTCGCCGAAGCGAACGCTCCGGGCGTCGGCGCGGCCGATGCGGGCGTCCGGGCCGCCGAGGCGCAGCGCCGCGTCGCCGGACTGCGCCCCAACCCGTCGGTCAACGTCGAGGTGGAGAACGTCGTAGGAACGGGCGAATACAGCGGCATCCGCGGCGCCGAGACCACGGTCGGCATGTCGCTGCCCATCGAGTTTGGCGGCAACCGCTCGGCGCGGATCGCCGTGGCAGACACGCAGACTGCCCGGGCGCGGCTGGCGGTGGTGGCGGCCCGTGCCGACCTTCGGCTTCGCGTGACCCAGCTCTACAACGAGGCGGTGGCTTCCGAACGCCGGCTGCTGATCGCGCGGGATCAGCTAGGCATCGCCACGGAGGGACTGAGAGCGGCGAACGTGCGCGTGCGCGCGGGCCGGGCATCGCCGCTGGAGGAGCAGCGGGCCGACGTCGCCCGCATCAACGCGACCACAGGACTGTCGCAGGCCGAACGGGCCACCGTGCTCGCACGCGCCAACCTCGCCCGCCTGATCGGACGAGACCCCGGCGCGTTTGACCTCGCCTGGCTGGACAGGGTCGGCGCCGGTGCCGGTCCACGCCTGGCGGCGAACGCCGAGGGCACGCTTGCGCTCGCCGCAGCCGAGGCCGAGGTCGCCACCGCAAATGCACAGGTGCGGCTCGCCCGCAGCCAGCGCGTTCCAGACCTGACGCTGAGCGCCGGGGCTCGTCGGCTTGAGGCCACTAACGACGTCGCGGCGGTCTTCGGCGTCAGCCTGCCGATCCCACTGTTCAACAACGGCCGCGCCAGCATCGACGCCGCCCGAGCCCAGAGCGACCAGGCCGTGGCGCTGCGGCGCGTCGCGCTGCTGGACGCGCAGCAGGCGATCGCCACGGCGGAGACCGACCTAGCCAACGCGGAGGCGAACGCGCGCGCGGCGAACGGACCGGCGCTCGCCGCGGCTCAGGAGGCCGCCCGCGTCGCCCGCATCGGCTACCGCGAGGGCAAGTTCGGCCAGCTGGACCTGCTCGAGGCCGAACGCACGCTCGCCCAGACCCGCTCGGCCGCCATCGACGCGCTCGCCGCCTATCACGACGCCAAGGCACGCCTGGAGCGACTCACCGCCCGCGCGCCCGCCAACACGGAAGCCCAGCCATGAAGAAGACCATACTGCGGGCGCTCGTCCCCGCGACCTTCGCACTGACGCTCGCCGGCTGTGGCGGCGGCGCCGAAGCGCCTGCCGAGAACGCCGCCAACGAGCACGCGTCCGAGGAAGGCCACGCCGAGGAAGGCGTGGTCACGCTCACTCAGCAGCAGATCACCGAAGCAGGCATAGAGGTCGTCCGGCCTACGATCGGCGGCGTCGCGGGCGCCATCGAGGTGAGCGCCACCATCGAGGGCGATCCCCAGGGCGTGCAGGTCGCGTCCGCCGCGATCGCCGGGCGGCTCGTGTCGCTGACCAGGAACCTCGGTCAGCCGGTAGGACGCGGCGACGTGCTCGCCGTGATCGAGAGCCGCGAGGCGGCGTCGCTGAAGGGCGAGATCGAGGCGGCGCGCGCCCGCGCGGCGCTGGCACAGTCCAACCTCCGCCGCGAGCAGCGCCTGTTCGCCGAGCGCGTCTCGCCCGAGCAGGACCTGATCGCCGCCCGCACCGCCGCGACCGAGGCCAACATCGCCCTGCGGCTCGCGCAGCAGCAGCTCGCCGCGACCGGCGGCGGCGGCGGGGCGCTCAACCGCGTCACCGTGCGCTCGCCCATCTCCGGGCAGGTCATCGCCCGGTCCGCGACCCTTGGCCAGACGGTCGCCGCCGACGCGGAGCTGTTCCGCATCGCCAACCTCTCGAAGGTCTCGGTCGCTATGTCGCTGCTTCCGGCCGACGCCGGACGCGTGCAGCCTGGCGCCCAGGTCGAGGTCACGGGCCCGGGGCGCCGGCAGGCGGCACGGGTCACGTTCGTGTCGCCGGTCCTCGACGAGACCACCCGGCTGGTGCCGGTCATCGCGACCCTCGACAACGGCGGCAACACCTGGCGCGTGGGCGAGACCGTCAACGCGTCGATCATCGTGCCGGCAGGCGGCGACCGCACCGTCGCGGTGCCGTCGGCGGCCGTCCAGATGATCGAGGACAAGCCGCACGTCTTCGTGCGCACCGCGACGGGCTTCAAGGCCGTGCCGGTGACGCTGGGCCGGCGCAACGGCGGCCAAGTCGTCGTCACGGCCGGTCTCAACGGTGGCGAACGCATCGCGTCCACCAACTCCTTCACCCTCAAGGCCGAGCTCGGAAAGGGCGAAGCCGAGCACGAGGACTGACCCGTGATCGCCCGCATCGTCACCTTCTCGGTGGAGCGGCGCTGGTTCGTCCTGCTGCTCACCGCCGTCGCCGCCATCGCCGGCATCTTCGCGCTCCAGCGGCTGCCGATCGACGCCGTCCCCGACATCACCAACAACCAAGTCCAGATCAACGTCGTCGCACCCGCGCTCTCACCCGACCAGGTCGAGAAGCAGGTCGCCTTCACCGTCGAGACCGCGCTCGCCGGCATCCCCGGCCTCGAATACACCCGCTCGCTCAGCCGTAACGGCTTCGCCCAGATCACGGCGGTGTTCGACGAGGGCACCGACATCTACTTCGCGCGCCAGCAGGTGTCCGAACGCCTGCGCACCGCCGAGGAGGACCTGCCCGACGGCGTGAACCCCGAGATGGGGCCGATCGCCACCGGCCTCGGCGACATCTTCATGTGGACGGTCGAATACCGCGAGCTGGACAAGGTCAACCACAAGAGCGGCGAACCCGGACTGCAGCCCGACGGCAGCTACATCAGCCCCGAAGGAGACCATCTGGTCAGCGAGGCGGACAAGGCCACCTACCTGCGCACGGTCCAGGACTGGATCGTGTCGCCGCAGCTGAAGGGCACCCCGGGGCTCGCCGGGATCGACTCGCTCGGCGGCTACACCAAGGAATACCTGGTAGTGCCCGACGTGCAGCGCATGGCGGCGATGCGGATCACGCTCCAGGATCTCGCCACCGCGCTCGAGCGCAACAACACCAGCGTCGGCGCGGGCGTCGTCAACCGGAACGGCGAGGGCCTGTCCGTCCGCGCCGACGGGCGCGTCCGGAACGCCGACGAGCTCGCCCGCACGGTCATCGCGACCCGCGAGGGCGTGCCGATCGTCCTCAGCCAGGTCGCTGCCGTCCGCACCGGTCAGGGTCTGCGCATGGGATCGGCTTCGGAGAACGGCCGCGAAGTCGTCGTCGGCACGGCAGTCATGCGGATCGGCGAGAACAGCCGCACCGTGTCCACCGGCGTGTCCGAGAGGCTCGAACAGATCGGTCCGTCGCTTCCGGTCGATGTCATCGTCAAGCCGGTGCTCAACCGGACCGAACTGGTGAACTCGACGATCGTCACCGTGTCGCGCAACCTGGCCGAGGGCGCACTGCTCGTCATCGTCGTCCTGTTCGCGCTGCTCGGCAACTTCAGGGCGGCGCTGATCGCCGCCATGGTGATCCCCATCACGATGCTGCTCACCAGCATCGGCATGCTGCAGGCCGGGGTCTCGGCCAACCTGATGAGCCTCGGCGCACTCGACTTCGGGCTGATCGTCGACGGCGCCGTCATCATCGTCGAGAACTCGCTGCGGCGGCTCGGCGAGGCTCAGTACGGTCGGGACGATCCGCTGCCGCTGAAAGACCGCCTAGGCATCGTCGCGGCGTCCGCCCGCGAGATGATCCGGCCCTCCGTCTACGGCCAGGCTATCATCATCCTCGTGTACGCGCCGCTGCTGACCTTCACCGGCGTTGAGGGGAAGATGTTCGAACCGATGGCGCTGACGGTGATCATCGCCCTCGTGTTCGCCTTCATCCTGTCGCTGACGTTCGTCCCTGCCGCCATCGCTATCTGGCTGTCGAAACGGGTGGAGGAGAAGGAGAGCCGCGCCATCGCATGGCTGCGCCGCCGCTACGAGCCGGGCCTCGACAAGGCCATGCGCCGCCCCAGCGCCACGTTGGGCGTCGCCGTCGGATCGCTCGCGCTCGCCGCCGCGGCGTTCACGACCCTCGGCCAGGAATTCCTGCCGCAGCTCGACGAGGGGAACGTGCTGGTCCAGGCGATCCGGATCCCCGGCACGTCTGTGGACCAGAGCCAGGCCATGCAGGCGCAGGTCGAGAAGGCTATCACGAGGGAGCCGGAGGTGCAGTTCGCCTTCTCGCGGACGGGAACGTCGGAGATCGCGTCCGATCCGATGCCGGCGAGCATCAGCGACACGTTCGTGATCATGAAGCCCCGAAACCAGTGGCCGGACCCAAACCTCGACAAGGCGGAGTTCGTCGAGCGGCTGGAGAAGCGACTGTCCGGGCTCCCCGGCAACGCGTATGAAATTACCCAGCCCATCCAGATGCGCTTCAACGAGCTGATCGCCGGCGTGCGCGGGGACGTGGCGGTCAAGGTGTTCGGCGACGACTTCGCCCAGATGAACGCCACTGCCGAGCAGATCGCCGACATACTGCGTCGGACGCGGGGCGCCACCGACGTCCGCATCGAGCAGACCGAGGGGCTTCCCATGCTCGACATCCGACCGAACAGGACGGCCATGTCGCGGGTGGGCGTGACGGCCGGCGACGTGCAGGACACCGTCGCGGCCGCCATCGGCGGACGCGAGGCCGGCGTGATCTTCGAGGGGGACCGGCGATTCCCCGTCGTGATCCGTCTGCCCGAAGCCGCGCGTTCCGATCTGACCGCCGTCGCCCAGGTGCCGGTGCCGACGCCCGAAGGCGGGTTCGTGCCGCTGTCGACCGTCGCGGACATCGGCATCGTCGATGGACCGAACCAGATCAGCCGAGAGAACGGTAAGCGGCGCGTCGTGGTGCAGGCGAACGTGCGCGGGCGGGACGTCGCGGGCGTGGTCGCGGACGCGCAGCAGGCGATCGCCTCCGGCGTGAAGATGCCGCCCGGCACGTATCTAGAATGGGGCGGCCAGTTCGAGAACCTCGCGTCGGCGCGGGACCGGCTGCTGATCGTCGTGCCGATCTGCTTCGCGGTCATCATGCTGCTGCTCTACGGGGCGCTCGGATCGGTGCGGGACGCACTGATCGTCTTCACCGGCGTGCCGCTGGCCCTGGTCGGTGGGATCCTCGCACTGCTGCTCCGGGGCATGCCGTTCTCCATCTCCGCAGCGGTCGGATTCATCGCGCTGTCCGGCGTCGCGGTGCTCAACGGACTGGTGATGCTGTCGGCGATCCAGGACCTGATGTCCCGAGGCCTCGACCGGGCCGCGGCCGCCCGCGAGGGCGCGCTGGCGCGCCTGCGGCCCGTCGCGATGACGGCGCTCGTCGCGTCGCTCGGCTTCGTGCCGATGGCGCTCGGGCACGGTGCCGGCGCGGAGGTGCAGAAGCCGCTGGCGACGGTCGTCATCGGCGGGCTGATCTCGGCCACGCTGCTGACGCTGTTCGTGCTGCCGACGCTCTACGCCCGCTTCGGCCAGCGGCGGATCGAGGCGGGCGCGACGGACGCGACCACCGACATCGAAGGACCGCAGACGCATGGCGCATGATCACGGAGCCGGCGGTCACTCCCACGACCACACCGCCGGCGCGAACGCGAGGATGCTCGGCTGGGCGCTCGCCCTCACGTCCACCTACCTGGTGGCGGAGGTCATCGGCGGCTTCGTCTTCAACAGCCTCGCGCTGCTGTCCGACGCGGCCCACATGCTCACCGACGTCGCCGCGCTTGTGATCGCGCTGATCGCCATCCGGATCGGGCAGCGCCCGCCCGACGACAAGCGCACGTTCGGCTATCGGCGCTTCGAGATCTTGGCAGCCGCCTTCAACGCCGTCCTGTTGTTCGGCATCGCGATCTACGTCTTCGTCGAGGCGATCCAGCGCTTCACCGATCCAGAGCCGGTGCAGTCGTGGGGCATGCTGATCGTGGCCGCGATCGGCCTCGTCGTGAACCTGATCTCGATGCGGCTGCTGACCGCCGGCAAGGACGGCAGCTTCAACGTAAAGGGCGCCTATCTCGAGGTGTGGGCGGACATGATCGGGTCGGTCGGCGTCATCGTCGGCGCGCTCGCCATCAAGTTCACCGGCTGGACGTGGATCGACCCGATCGTCGCCGTGGCGATCGGCCTGTGGGTGCTGCCGCGGACCTGGCTCCTGCTGCGCGACACGACGAACGTGCTTCTCGAGGGCGTGCCGTCGGGCCTGCGGCTGGTCGAGGTGCGGGCGGCGGTCTCGGCCGTCCCCGGCGTCGCGGGGCTCCACGACCTGCACGTCTGGTCGATGTCCAACGACGACGTCAGCTGCACGATGCACGTCACGCTGGCAGCCGGCGCCGATGCCAACACCGTCCGCAAGGCGGTCGCCGGGCTGATCGACGAGCGGTTCGGCATCGAGCACGCGACGATCCAGACCGAGGGACCGGGCGAGGCGTGCGAGGAGAGCGGGCATCTCCATAGCTGACGACGGGAAGCCGCCGGCGGCGCGGCGAGCGCCGGGCCGGTGGGACGGACGAGGACGACGCCGAACTCCGCGTCCGCCTTGAGGCGCGCCAGCAGACGGCGCAGATTGCGCGGGAGATGGGAAGGACGATCGACGGCCTGCGAGGCCGGGCGCAGGTGCTGGGGCTCACCCTTACGCCGTCGCAGCGGCCGTGGCGGTCGTATCCGCGGCGCAGGTGATCACGGCTCGAAGGCGGTGATGATCGGGCAGGCCCCGGCGGAGCCGCCGGCACAGGCGTCGGCCAGCCGCGCCAGCGCCGCACGGGCGCCCTGGAGTTCCGCGATCCGAGCATCGAGCGCGGCCACCCGGGAGCGTGCCAGCTCACGAGCCCGAGCCCTGTCATCGATCGCGTCCAGCTCGAGAAGCTCGCCGATCTCGTCCAAGGTGAACCCGGCGCCCTGTGCCGAGCGGATGAAGCGCAGGCGCCGGACATCGGGCTCGCCGTAGCTGCGGAAGCCACCGCCGCCCGGCCGTTCGGGTTCGCGCAGCAGACCCCGCCGCTGATAGTAGCGCACCGTCTCCACGCCCACCCCGCCGGCCTTCGCCAGCCTCGCGATCGTCATCCTCGACATAGGCTCTTGACTCCGGACCATACTACGGACCCCATATGGGCCGGGTGCCGTTGAACCGCAAACGAGGAGCGCACCCGTGTCGACCCGTCCCACCGCCGTCCTTCACCGCATGGTGATGCCCGAACACACCTGTCCCTACGGGCTCAAGGCGCTGGACCTGCTTCGGCGCAAGGGCTTCGAGGTCGAGGACCATCATCTCACGACGCGCGCCGAGACGGACGCGTTCAAGGATCAGCACGGCGTGAAGACGACGCCGCAGGTGTTCATCGGCGGCGAACGCATCGGCGGATACGATGACCTGCGGCGGCACTTCGGCATGCGGGTCGCCGAGCCCGGTGCCACCAGCTACCGCCCGGTAATCGCGCTCTTCGCCATGACCGCGCTGCTCGCTCTGGCGGCAAGCCATGCGGCGTTCGGCACTCCTTTCACGCTCCATGCGCTGCAGTGGTTCGGCGGGTTCAGCATGGCCATCCTGGCGCTGCTCAAGCTGCAGGACGTCGAGAAGTTCTCGACCATGTTCCTCAACTACGACCTGCTCGCCAAGCGCTGGGTCCGCTACGGTTACGTCTACCCCTTCGCCGAGGGTCTGGCCGGCGTCCTCATGGTGGCCGGCGCGCTGAACTGGCTCTCCATCCCGATCGCGCTGTTCATCGGCACGGTAGGCGGCGTCTCGGTCTTCAAGGCGGTCTACATCGACAAACGCGAGCTAAAGTGCGCGTGCGTCGGCGGCAGCTCGAACGTGCCGCTCGGCTTCGTCAGCCTGACCGAGAATCTCGGCATGATCGCGATGGCGGTCTGGATGCTGACCGGCAGGGGCGGAATGTGAGGCCGTGCGGGCAGCCGTCGCGCAGCTGCTCGCACCGTCATCCGGCCGCCGAGACCGGCTCCAGCGTGCCCAGCCACGCGACGAGCGCCAGCACCGCGATACCCAGCGCGGCCTCGAACGCCAGGCTCAGCCGCAACGCGCCGATCTCACGTCGCGCCGCCCCCGATGACGCGACCGATCCAAGGGCCGGGGTCAGCCGAAACCTGTTCAAGGATGCCAGCCCCACCATCGCCGCGAACGCCGCGAGCTTAGCCAGCAGCAGCTGACCGTAGAGCGTCGAGGTCAGGCCGGACAGGCCGTCGGGTCCCAGAACCAGCCAGCCGTTCACGATCCCCGTGACGACGATGATCGCAACCGAAGCCGTGCCTGCGCGGGAAAAGCCATGAAGCGCACGCCAGGACAGATTGAGATGCCCGGCGTCCATCCTCGCCGCCGGTCTGGCGACGAGCAGGACGAGACCGAGAAGCGACCCCATCCAGAACGCGGCCGCGAGCAGGTGCAAGATGTCGGCGCCCAGGTGCAGCGCGCCGAGCGCGCCCTCGCTCATAGCACCGTGACCGCCCCAGGCCAGCGTGGCGGCCGCCAACGCGAAGGCGGCTGCCGACGCCGCGGTGCGCACCCGGGCGGATACCGTGCCGTGGACGGTCGACGCCGATCCGACCGCCAGGACCAGCGCCACCATCCGGATCGTCCAGGCGGCGCCATACGGCGTCTCGTCCACGATCATCGTCAGAGCCTCGCGATCGACCTGCGCCAGCGTCGTGCCGGCCATGGCGGCCGTCATGACGAGCAGCCCACCGGCGGAAAGGGCGAGGCCAAGGCACCCGCAAGCGACCAGCACCGCACGCAGCGGCATGACCCTGGCGGTGCCGGCCGGCGCGGTCAGCGCGAAAGCCGCCAGGCCGGAGGCCAGCATCAGGTCGAGGTAGAGCGCGAACCGGATGGCGATTCCCGCCCAGTCCATCGTCAGGCGACCTTGAAGGCGTAGCTGCCCTTGACCCGGTGGGTGTCGGCCGACACGCCGTGCCAATCGAGGCGGTAGGTGCCCTTGGGCAGCGGCTTCGCCAGCGTGAGGATCATCGTTCTGCGATCAGGGCTGACGGCCATCTTGGCAGGCATCTTCATCGGCGGGTGCGAGTCCATCCCGGGCATGCCCGTCATCACGATGTCCGCGCCCGAGAGCTTGGGCAGCAGCGCCTCGGTGAAGGTCACCTGGACCCGCGCCGTCGGTGCGACCGTGGCGTTCGGCGCCGGATTGGCCGAGACCAGCTTGGGGTGGGCCATGGCAGGTGCCGCGATCGCCATGAGGGCGGCAGCGGCGACGACAGCTTGGAAACGCATCTTCGACTCCATCGTGAGATCAGGGATCATCGAGGAATACGCGCCGCGCCGCTCGGACCCTCGCGGACGTCGGTGCACTTCTCGACTGCGCGCACCGGCGAGGGCTGCTAGCAACTAACCCGTATTAGGGGGTATGGAGAACCACATGGACTTCGATCTCGATGCCGCACTCCGTCGGGTCGCCGACGACGAGCATCCCGGGCTGAGCTCGATCGACGCGGCCGTGTTCAATCGCGTGCGGGCCAACCGGACGAGCGCGCGGACCGGCATCGGCGCCGTCGCCTTCGCCGCCGTCGGTGCGATCGTGCTGGGCACGATGACTGCCGGCCCCGCGGCCTCGCCCGCGAGCGCCGCCCCCATCGATCCCTTCGGCGTGGCGGGTCCACTCGCACCGTCGACGCTGCTGCTCACCGAGCGATGACGCGCGGACGCTGGACCGCGCTGGTCGCGGTCGTCGCCTTCCTCGCCGCGATCGGCGGCGTGTTCGTCGGCCGCGTGCTCATCCCGGCGCGGCATGCGCAGACGTCGGAACTGCACGCCCTGCTGCACCATGACCTCAAGCTCGATGCCAGTCAGGAAGCCAGCATCGAGCAGCTCGAGCGCGAGTTCGCGGGCAAGCGCAAGTCGCTGGAGGCGGAGCTGCGCGCCGACAACGCGCGGCTCGCCGCCGCCATCGAGGCCGAGCACGGGAATGGCCCCAAGGTAGCCGCGGCCGTGGACGCGTCGCACCGCGCCATGGGCGAGCTGCAGAAGGCGACGCTCACGCACGTGTTCGCCATGCGCGAAGTGCTGCGCCCCGAGCAGAGGGCGGCATTCGACCGCGCGGTCACCAAGTCGCTGACCACCGGCGACCGGTGAGGGCCGATCTGGCGGCACTCGCCGATGGCGACCTCGCAAGCCGTTCGGCTGCCGGGGACGACGAGGCGTTCGCCGAGATCATGCGAAGGCACCGCCAGCGGGTCTACCGCCTTATCCTCGCCAACGTCGCCGACGCGGACGAGGCGCTGGACCTCGTGCAGGAGACGTTCGTATCGGCCCACGGCGCGCTCCGCCGGTTCGATCCGAACCGGCCCATGTCGGCGTGGCTCGCGCGCATCGCGCTCAACAAGTCGCGCGACTGGGCCCGCCGGCGCGCGGTCAGGCGTATGCTCGGCCTGGCCACGCCCGTCGAGGAGATCGCCGAGCTGCATGCCGACGACCAGCCCCTGCAGGACGTGCAGGCGTCCGACCGAGCCGAGCTCGACCGGCTGGCCCGAGCCGTGGCGCAGCTGCCGTCGTCACAGCGAGAGCCGCTCGTGCTCTGCGCGGTCGATGGGCTCAGCCAGGCCGAGGCGGGCGAGGTGCTCGCGATCAGCGAGAAGGCCGTCGAGACGCGCATCCGACGGGCCCGGCTGACCCTGGCGCAGCTGCTCGGCCGGAACTGACGCCCGCACGGGCACGCGAACCGGATGGTCGCCGGTTCCGGCTGCGAGGGCTGGCACGGTACGAGCCGTATGCGCTCCCATGGGGGATACGCCGCGACCGAACAACGAAAGACGGGAAGGCTGGCAGCCCAGCCACCTTCGCCGTGACGCCGGTGCCGGGGCCTTCGGGTGGATGGACGCGATGCGCTGCGTTCTCGCCACCGCCGTCGCGTTCGCGCACGCATGGTATCTGCTCATCGAGGATTTTCGGCAGCCCGCGTCCGTGCCCGCGACCGCCGGGTATCTTCTCGCAGGCTATTCGCACGCATGCGTCATCCTCTTCTTTGTCCTGAGCGGCTTCTGGATCACGCGCAGCGTGAGCCGGCGGCTCAATCGCGGCTGGCGCTGGCAACCCTATCTGATCGACCGCCTCTCGCGCCTCGGCATCGTGCTGGTGCCCGCGCTGGCGCTTGGCGGCGTGCTCGACTGGATCGGACTCGAACTGCTCGGCTCGACCACCCACCGCGGCCTGACCGACACCTACGTCATGCGGCCGGACCTCCCCGACACGCTCGGCTGGCGCGCGCTGATCGGCAACCTCCTCTTCCTGCAGACCATTCTGGTGGCGCCGTTCGGCAGCAACGGGCCGCTCTGGAGCCTGGCGTTCGAGTTCTGGTTCTACATCTGGTTTCCCGCGCTGGCGGTCAGCCTGCGCTCCCGCCGGCCGTCGCCACTGCTGATCACCGCCGGCCTGATCGCGTTCAACCCACATCTGGCGATCGGCTTCGGCTGCTGGCTCTGCGGCACGCTGCTCCAATGGGCGAACGGCGAGCGGGACGCGAAGGCGCCTCCGCCGCGCGGCTGGCTGGTCCTTTCCGCGCTGATGTTTGCCGCGATGCTCGTCGTCGTGCGGCTGCGCGGGCTGGACGGCCTGGAGCTGCCGCTCGCCGCGGCGTTCGCGGTCCTTCTCCACACGCTGATGCGCGTCGATCCGGCCCTGCCTGCATGGGCCCGGCCGCTGGCGTCCTACGGTTCGAAGGCGAGCTTCTCGCTCTACGCTGTCCACTTCCCGCTGCTCGCGCTGATGGCCGGCATCGTCATAAACGAGCAGCGCCTGCCACCAACGACCGTCGGTATGGCCATGGTGGCTGCCGCCGTCTCGATCACCGTCGCGTTCTGCTGGGCGTTCGCCTGGTGCACCGAGCGCCACACCGGCCGTCTCCGCGACGCGCTGTCGCGCATGCCCCGGCAGCCAGCCCATCCCAGATCCGCTAGCGAATGAGCAAGCGCCCGCCTTTGCTGGATCGAGTGTTGTGGCTGCCACGCCGCTGCATTAAAACGGTCGCCATGTCCGGATCACACCCGTTCCGCATGCTTGCCTTGGCGCTCATCGGCGTCATGCTCGTTGTGCGCGCGGGCCCCGCGTGTGCGGGGATGCTCCAGCCAGTCCCGCTAGTCGCGCAAGCACGCGCCGATGCTAACATGGATTGCCATGGCATGGCTGGGTCCCATGAACGCAGCAAGGACGGCGATCGCAAGAACGTCCAGGCGACCTGTGGCGCCGCCTGCGTGGCCGTGCCCCCGATGTCACCTTCACCTCAGGCCTCGGCGCCTAAGCCTCCGGCAGCGTTGGAAACCGGTGAGCTGGTGATGGCCGGCATGAGCCTGGCGCTGATCCCGCCCCCTCCTCGAGCGTGACCCGCCGACTTCGCACACGAACATCGAGTTAGAGGAATATCACATGAACACGTTGAAGATCATGGGCGCCGCGTTGGCGCTGACCATCTCGGGCGCTGCGGCCGCAGCCACCGCCGACTGCTGCAGGGACATGGCCTGCTGCAAGGAAGGCGCGGACTGCTGCAAGGAGAAGGACGGCAAGAAGTCGGACTGCTGCCACGACATGAAGAAGGGCGGCGATCACGCCGGCCATGACATGTCGGGCACTCCGAAGAAGTGATCGGGGCGGGGGCGGCCATGCCGCCCCCGCAAATCAAGCCGCCCGCAATTGCGGGTGTCCGCCGGTGCAGCGGTGCAGCTCCACCGTGACGTGGACCAGTTCCTGGTGGATCGTCACCCGCGCGGCGTATTCGGCCGGTGACAGCGGCTGGTCGGCGACGAGCGAGACGATCGCTGCGAACTTGCCGGGGCCGACCTGCCAGACATGCAGGTCGGTGATGACCGCATCGCCGTCCTCTATGCCTTCGCGGATCTCCTGCTCGAGCCCTGAATTCGCGCTTGCGTCGACCAGCACCCGGCCGGTGTCGCGCAGCAGCCCCCACGACCAGCGGGCGATGACGACCGCGCCGACGACGCCCATCGCGGCATCGGCCCAGGTCCACCCGAGATAGCGCCCCGCGAGGAGCGCGACGATGGCCAGGACCGACGTCAGCGCATCGGCCAGGACGTGGAAGTAGGCGGAACGCAGGTTGTTGTCGTGATGGCCGTGCCCATGGGCATGGTGGTCGTGACCATGGTGGTCATGTCCGTGCGAATGCCCCTGGTGGTGATCGGCACCGAGCAGCCAGGCGCTGACGAGGTTCACGGCGAGGCCGAGAACCGCGATCCAGAGCGCTTCGCCATAGGCGATGGTCGACACCGCGAAGAGGCGCATGATCGACTCCGCCCCGATCCCAAGCGCTATGAGGGCCAGCACGAGCGCGCTTGCAAACCCGGCGAGCTCGCCGACCTTGCCGGTCCCGAAGGTGAAGCGCGCATCGGAAGCGTGGCGGCGGGCATAGCCGTAGGCGAGCGCCGCGACGCCGAGCGCCCCTGCATGGGTCGCCATGTGGAACCCGTCGGCAAGCAGCGCCATCGAGCCGGTGAGCCAGCCGGCGACGATCTCGACGACCATCATGGCGGCGGTGAGGACGACGACGTAGCGCGTGCGCCGGGCGTGATGGTCATGTGCGTCGCCCAGGAACACGTGTTCGTGCACATGCGCGCTGGTCTGATCGTGGTGCATGGGCTGCCCCGGGTGAAGGTAAAATTGACCGGCGCCTATACAGGCTCAGTCCGATCCCGAACAGTCGGGCGCCTCGATTGGGAAGCGGCCGGTGGCCCCCGCCGCAGCGGGGGCCGGGGGGTCACTGGGTGCGCTTGCCGCGCGCGCGCAGCCACGCGTTGAGCTGCCCGACTTCCCGCGTCTGGTCCGCGATGGTCTTCGTCGCCATCTGGCGGACCCGGGCGTCGCGGGTCTCGCGCAGCACGATGCGCGACATCTCGATGCCGCCGCGATGGTGCTCGATCATCTTGCGGACCCAGGTCTCCGTCGCGTCGGCGCCGACGGCGGCCATCATCTTCTCGTGCATCCGCATCTCGGCCGGCGGATATGGATTGGCAGGCGTCGCCTGCATCGTCATTCCGCCCGGTTGGCGGTGACCGGCATGGCCGCTCTGCTGCGCGACGGCGGTGCCGCCCGCGATGGCGGCGAGGGCGATGGCGCTCAGGACTGCTTTTCTCACACGAACTCTCCAGTTGCCCCGCTCATCCACCATACGCGGGAGCACCGGCTACCCCTCCGCCCTGCGGCGCCTTCTTCTCGGCCAGCGCAGATAGAGCAGGATCGTCCCGGCGATCGCGAGCAGAAGCCCCCCGGCGGCGAAGGCCTTGAGCCATGGCGTGTTGAAGTTCTCGTGCTCGCTCCAGTCCATGATGTGGAGCGCCCAGAAGAAGTCGTAGAAGCGCCAAGTTTCGGTGCGCACGGCGGCGATCCGCCCGGCCTCGTCGACATAGACGCGCGTCGCATCCGGATCGGCGAACGCGACCTGCCAGGCGGGCAGCCGTCCCTTATACTCGGCGGTGTTGGCAGTGACTCGGGTCACCTCGAACAGGGGTTTCGGTCGGCCCGTGTAGGCGGCCGATGCGATCTCGCCCGCGGCCGGGGCACCGACCGCGGGAAGCAGCGCCCCGGTCAAGGCATCGTGAATCCGAAACGTGCCCGGCGCGGTCTCGATCTCGACGATCGGCCGATCGAGAAGCAGGCGATAGCGCGCGCTGCGTATTTGCGATCCCGCCGCGATCCGCTCCAGCGGGGCATAGGACCGCGTCGGAAGCACCCCGGCGGGTTCGCGCTGCACGAGATGCTCGCCACGCACGCGCTCGATCGGCAGCAGGCTCATCACCAGACCACTGGTGAACCAGAGCAGGAGCTGAACCCCCACGACGAGCGCCAGCCAGCGGTGAAGCCGGCTCGCGCCTATGTGCAGCTGCATCCTCGTGCTTCGCATTCGCCCCCCTTGACGTCAGGCGCGCCTCACGGGCGCGCAAGCATCCCCCTCATCTGATCGATTTCCTGCTGCTGCGAGCGGATGATGTCCTGGCACAGCGTCTTCAGCTCGGGGTCACGCAGCGACGCCTCGCGGCACATCAGGATCGCGCCCGAGTGGTGGGGGATCATCGACCGCAGGAACGCCGTGTCGCCGATCGTCGTCTGCGTGCGGATGAGCGCAAAGCTCGCGACGAACACGACGATCGATCCGACCAGCAGCAAGCCGTTGGCGCGCTTCGACGGGAACATGTGCGGCATGGCGACGATCATCAGCACGATCATCGGCGTGACCATCATCAGCGCCATGTAGAACATGTTGAGGTTGTTGTAGAAGCTCGACAGGCGGTCGATCATCACGAACATGACGAAATACATGATGATGCCGCCGACCAGCGACTGCACCGCGAGGTTCACATAGGGGTTCTTCATCCGGCTACTCCCTGCTGCCCGCTCGCCCCCCGGCCAATCAGAACCAGGCGCGAACGCCCGCCACCACGCTGAAGCCGCCGGTGCCCTCGCCCGCGGCGCGGGCATAGCGCGCCGTGTCGCCGAGCCTGCGCTCCCAAGACACGCCGACATAAGGCGCGAACTCGCGCTTGATCTCGTAGCGTAGGCGCAGCCCGGCTTCCGCGTCCGTCAGTCCGGACCCCAGGCCGCTGGACGGCACGTCCTGCGCCGACAGGTTCAACTCGACGCGAGGCTGCAGCACGAGCCGCTGGGTGATGCGCTGGTCGTAATAGCCTTCCAGGCGCCCGAACACGTCGCCCTTGTCGGACAGGAACAGCGCGCCTTCGACGTCGAACCAGTAAGGTGCGAGCCCTTCGAAGCCGACCGTGGCGTAGGTGCGGTCCGGGCCGGGCCCGAAGTCCTGGCGGACGCCAGCCTGCAGGTTGAAATAGGGCCCGACGGCCCGGCTGTAGAGCGCCTGCACCTCGCCCTCGGTATTCTCGCGGAACGTCCCCTCGCCCTCGCTCTTGATCGTCAGGCGGTTGATGTCGCCGCCATACCAGAACTCGCCGTCCCACCTGTAGCCGTCACGGCCGTCGCGGAACTGCACCTCGGCAAGGTTCAGCATCAGCTGCGAATACGACATGCCGCCATGCTCGCGGCGCAGTGCCGTCCGCGCGGGTGCCATCGCGTCGCGGCCCCACACGCGATCGGCGTAGTTCGCCTCCGGCGCAGCGGGCGCGGGTGCGTTCCCGGCCGGCAGCGCGGTGCCGCCCTTGCCCATGGGGGCCGAAGAGACGGCAGGCGAGGTCGCCTTGGGGGTGCAGTGACCCATCGCGGCATGCTCGGGCAGACAATCGGGATCGGTCGCGGCCGCAGCCGCAGGCGCAGGTGCAGGTGCAGGTGCAGTAGCCGCAGCGGGTGCCGACTGTTGCGCCGCCGACGTCTTGGGCGTGCAGTGGCCCATCGCCGCATGCTCGGGCGGGCACGAGGGATCGATCGGCGCCGCACCTGGGGCCGCCGCGGCGGATGATGGCGACGTTGAGGCACGCGGTGCCGGACGCGCAGGCGCCTTGACCGCCGGCTTCGGCTTGGCCGCCGCCTTCGGCTTCGGCTTCGGCTTCGGCGCGGGCTTGGCCGCCGCAGCCTTCGGCTTGGCTGCCGCGGGCATCTTGCAATGGCCCATCGCCGCGTGTTCGGGCGTGCACTGGGCGGCCGAAGCCAGCAGCATGGCGCTGAGGACGAGGCTCATTTCGTATCTCCGTCGCGCGGCCGGACGGAGACGACCTGCATCATCCCGGCGTGCATGTGGTAGAGCATGTGGCAGTGGAACGCCCAGTCGCCGACGGCGTCGGTGGTGACGTCGAACGTGGCGGTGCCGCCCGGCTGGACCTGGATCGTGTGCTTGCGCGGCGCGAACTCGCCATGACCCGTGACGAGCTCGAAGAAGTGCCCGTGCAGATGGATCGGGTGACCCATCATCGTGTCGTTGACCAGCGTGATGCGCACCCGCTCGTCCTTCAGGAACGGGATCGGCTTTTTGACCTCGCTGAGCTTCTCGCCGTCGAACGCCCACATGTAGCGTTCCATGTTGCCGGTGAGGTGGATGCGCATCGACCGGTCGGGCGCGCGCACGTCCGGGTTGCGGTCGACCGCCATCAGGTCGGTGTAGACCAGAACCTTGTGGCCGACGTCGTCGAGGCCCTGACCCGGCTCGCCCATCCGGTCGACCGGCATCGGCGAAATGGTCTGCACGGTCGGCGTCTTCTTGACCTCCGGCGCGACCGAGAAGTCGCGCATCGAGTGATCCATGCCGCCCGACGCGTGGTCCATCGCGCCCTGCTGACCACCGCCGGTCGCAGCGTCGGCGGTCGGCTTGCAATGGCCCATGGCGGCGTGTTCCGGCGGACATGCGGGTGCCGCCGCGCCTGCCGGCTTGGCGTGGCCCATGGCGGAATGGTCCATGCCCGCCATCGATCCGCCGGAGCCGTGGTCCATGCCGCCCATGCCCATGTCCTTCATGTCGGCGAGCGGTCGGCGGCGCAGCGGCGGGACGGCGGCGGCCATGCCCTCACGCGGCGCGAGGGTGGCGCGCGCCATGCCGGACCGGTCGACGCTTTCGCCGACGATCGTGTAGGCGCGCTCGTCGGCGGGCTGGACGATGACGTCGTATGTCTCGGCGACCGCGATCTGCATTTCGTCAACGGCGACGGGGCGGACCGGCAGGCCGTCGGCCTGAACGACGGTCATCTTGAGGCCGGGGATGCGGAAGTTGAATGTCGTCATGGCCGAGGCGTTGATAATCCGCAGCCGCACGCGCTCGCCGGGGCGGAAGAGGCCGGTCCAGTTGTCGCGCGGGCCGTGGCCGTTGACGAGATAGGTGTAGGTGCTGCCGGTCACGTCGGAGACGTCGGTGGGGTCCATGCGCATGGCGCCCCATTCCAGCCGTTCCTTGGCCGACTGGTCCTTGCCCGCGAGCAGGCCGGCCAGCGTCTGTTTCTGGAAGTTGAAGTAGCCGCCCTGCTGCTTGAGCTTCTTGAAGATGATGTGCGGGTGCATCTGGCTGTGGTCGGACAGCACGATCACGTGCTCGCGGTCCGACTGGATCGGGTCGGCGCCCTTGGGGTCGATGACGATCGGGCCGTAGTGGCCGAGCTGCTCCTGCAGGCCCGAATGGCTGTGATACCAGTAGGTGCCCGACTGCACGATCGGGAATTCGTAGGTGAAGGTCGAGCGCGGCTTGATGCCGGGGAAGCTGACGCCGGGCACGCCGTCCATGTGGAACGGCAGGATGAGCCCGTGCCAGTGGATCGAGCTGTCCTCGTCGAGCGCGTTCTCGACGTGCAGCCGCACGTTCTGGCCTTCGCGCAGGCGGATGAGCGGGGCCGGCACCGTGCCGTTGATGCCGATGGCGTGGCTCTCGCGACCGTCGATCATCATCATCTGGTGCGCGATGCGCAGGGTGATGTCCTCGCCCGACACCGTCGGCAGCGGCTTGACGATCCCTGCGGATACCGACTGCGCCCAGGCGGGCATGTAGGCCGCGAGAGCGAGGCCGCCGCCGGTCAGCGTGGCACCGCGCAGAAGCTGGCGGCGATCGATGGTGCGCGTCATGGATGTTCCGGTGTCTGCCATAGGTGGATCTGCCTTCTGATACGCGCCGGACGCCCTTAGCCCTCGATCGTTCCAGCGCCCGTTCGGGCATGCCTCGCCGAAGCGGGGGCGCTCGTCGCACGCCCGGCTGGCGACGGCTGGCGCGGCGCGCTTCAGATCGGTCCGCGACGAGTGGCCGCGCTTCGGCCAGCGCCGCCGCGTCGATGCGAGGCGGATCGGGAGCGCCGTCCCGAGCGCGATCGCGCCGTCAAGCTGACGGCACCTGACTGCCAGTCCGGGGGGAGGGGCGGGGAAGAGCCTTACGAGAAGGAAAAGAGCATGAGCGAACTCGACCTGTCGGGTATCGACCCGCTGCGTCGCGGCGAGGTCAGGCGCCGGATCGGCGTGCTGGACCGCTATCTCGCCATCGAGCGCCCGACGCGCGCCGATGCGGAACGGCATGCCGGCGAGATCGGCATCGGCGTCGCCCAGTTCTACCGGCTGGCCAAGGCCTGGCGCCTCCACCGCAAGCCGCAGATGGTCGGGGCGGGAGAGCGCGGGCGGCCCAGGACGCGGCGCGACGGCGTGCCCGAGAAATCGCGGTCGATCGTGGTCGAGGTCATCGACGAACTCGGCGCGGATGCGAAGCTGGCCGACCTGCTCCGCGAGGTGGCGCGACGATGCGATGCGGCGGGCACCGTCACGCCCTCGCGCGGAGCCCTTTGGACATATGTCATGGACTCGCGCGCCACCAGCCCCATCCGGACCGACGAGCCGCGCCGCATCGTGGTTGGACGCGTATGGGCCGAACTGCCCACGGTGCACGGCGGCGGCACCATGTTCCCGGAAGTCGCGATCGCCATGCTGCTGCCCGAACGGACGATCACCGGCGCCGACGTCTCGCTGGATCCCGGCAAGCGCGCCAGCGCGGCGCTGGCCCTCGCCCGAGCGTTCGCGACCATGGACGATGTTCCCGCCGACCTGCAGGTCGAGGTCTCCGCCGCCGACCGCGAAGAAGTGCTGCCGGTGCACCTCGCGCGCCTAGGCCGGGAACCCGTGCGTGCCGGAAGATCAACGGGCTCGACGATCGTCGGCAACCTGGGCCGCACGGTCGGCGGGATGCGGATCCTGCACCGGCCGCACACCGCCAACCCGGATCGCCTGCTCGCCGCCCGCGCCGTCGCTCCGCTAGATCGGCACGCCGCAGCGGCGGAAGTGGAACAGGCGATCCGCCGGCACAATGCCGCGCTCAGCGGCAGCGCGGCGGCAGCCGAACCGATCTAGTCGTGCTTGCCGCCCAGCGTCGCCAGCGCATCGTACAGGTTCGGCGGCGGTTCAGCGGACCCCGCGCGGGCCAGGTCGATCCCGTCGTTGTGCGCGTCGGCAGCGCGGCGTAGCGCGTCATAGGCGTCGGCTTCGGTCCAGGCGGTCATGTCGCCGTTCGCGGCGAGCGCCTCGCCTGCCAGGGTGCGCGTCGGCGTGAATGTCACCTTGCCGAGGCGCGGACCCAGCGTCCGGGCGATCATCCGGCCATAGCGCCGCTCCCCGCGCTCGAGAATGAAGTGAGTGTCCCGGAACCGGGCGTTCAGTTCGTGCATGACGCTCGATATCCTGGCGACGTCCTCGCCGGCCGTGATGCGCATCACGGAGAACACGTTCGACCAGCGCCACCGCCCGCCCTTGCGCTCCATCGTCCGCAGTGCGTCGTTCGCGGCCGCGCTGTGCCCCCGGACCACCGCCTCGATCGAGCCGACGGCGACGCCCAGCACCGCGCCGGTGCCCGCATCCATGCAGAGGAAGCCGATGTGGGGACGTCCATCCCCGCGGGGCAGCGACGTCGCGACGCAATCGGACAGGATCACCTGGCCGAGCGGCATCGAGGAAGCGATCCGCCGCTGCTCCGCCTGCACGATCTCGCGCAGCTTCGTCGTGCCGGGGAGCTTCGCGCCCTCGGGCAGGCGCGCGAAGCGAACGATCCGATCGACCAGCGCGCTGGTCGACATGTCGCCGAACAGCAGGATCACCTGCCGGGCGGCGTCAGTCAACGCGTCGAGAACGTCGCTGCCGACCTTTGACTTACGCGCGCCCGCGCGCGCGAAGACGCCGAGCGAAGCAAGGGAGGGCGCGTCGCGCCACTCCGCGGCGATGCGGTAGAAACGGCTGACGCTCATGTCCCCCGCGAGAGTGGCGGCCGCCTCGACCCCCAACTCGCCGCGCCCTCCATCCCAGCGCCGCAGCGCCTCGAAGCGCGTCAGCGCCCTTGCCCTCTGCGACGGCGTAAGGCGCCGCCAGACGTCCGCCTCGACGGCCGCACGATCCTTAAAGGCCGCGACCAGCTCCGACGGAAGCGAAAGCTCGCGATCCTTGTCCGTTTCCATTCGCGCTCGTTAACCACCAAAGTCGCGATTGTCGAATAAAAACGCGAGAATTCTGTTGTTGCCCCGTCCGAACCGCATATATGCCACTTCCGAATAAGAATGCGACTGACTGAGTCGACGCGTCGGTGACGCTGCCGCTCCGTCACGCAGGTTGCGGAAGGCGTTGCAGATGTTGCGAGACGAACAGCGGATCGGGGATGCAGATTCCGAGCAGCCGGTGGCCGAGGCGAGCGGTTCGTCAAGTGTGGGTGCGGCGAGTGTCCCCACCTCGCGGCTCCCCGCCTTCACCCACGCGCATCCACTCGCGCGCTGGAGCCCGTCTCGGCGCCCTCCGCGCCATCCTGTCATGCGCGTGCCGCACCGGCATGCCGTCGCCGACCATCTCAACGGCGCCAAGGACCCTGCCGGCTGGATCCTGATCGGCATCGAGGCCGCGGACGATCTCGGCATCGTTCGCACGGGCATGACCTACGACAAGGACTACGGGACGAGCGCCGGCTTCTTCGAGAAGCCGAAGCGCCTCCAGTTCTTCGAAGGGCCGAACGAACCGGCCGTCGCCGACCACCTCGAGATGTCGCCACGCTACCTCGACTTCCAGTTCCAGCCGCTCCGGCTGACGTTCCGCCGCGCGGATGGACGCGTGATCCACAAGTATCCCGACGTCGGGATGGAATACGACGACCACAGCGTCCGCTTCGGCGAGATCAAGTCGGACGACGCGTGGTTCCAGGCGGACGGCATCCGGAGGCCGCTCGAACGGATCGACATGGCGATGTCGGCCTCGGGCATGGACACGCTGCTCAGGATCAAGGGGACCGTTTTCCGCAGGGACGAGGTGCAGAGGGCGCACGGCATCGCGATGGAGGCCCGCCTCACCAGCTTCGACCCGTCGACTGAAGGCCGCGCCGCCCGCGCCACCGTCATGGCGGCTGGCGGGCGGGCGCGCTACGCCGACGTCGTCGCCGCACTGGGCGGCCACCAGGCCCACGCGGTCGACAAGCTCTATGCCATGCTCATGCGGCGCGTGGTGGACTTCGATCTCTCGTCGGAGCCGACCGCCGACACCATCGTGACGGCGCCGCGACCCGCGAGCGCGTTCGCGCTCCGCGAGCTGCTCGCGCGCTTCCAGCGGCAGGCTGCCTGATGCCGAGCCCGCTCCGCATCCCCGCCGGCACCGTTTTCGCGCACGACGGCGTGCGTATCTCCTTCGTCGAGGAGGTGGACGACTTCGTCCTGCGCTTCGTCGTCGAAGGGACCGAAGACGAGTTCTTCGTCGAGGCGGCACCCGGCGTGAGGGTGCGCCCCACCGTCCAGTGGCTGCTGGACGAGTTCGCAGCGGGTCGTCTGCGCGAGTTCACCGCAAGCGAGGCGACGCTCACCGAATGGCGCGGACGCTATCTCGGGTGGGACCGGACGGCCTGCCTCGCCAAGCAGCCCAGGGCCGTCCGCAAATACGAACTCGCGCTCGCAGCGCTTGTCCAGGGCAAGCCCCGATCCGCGACGGTGCTCGAAGACTTCGCCAAGGAGATGTATCCGGATGACGAGATCGCATCGGGCCGCTCGATCATCCGCTGGATGAACAATCTCGAAGCCTTCGGTGAGAAGGTCGGCGTCATGATGAACCGCAGCGGCCGGGAGAAGGGCCGCTCGCCACTGCCGCCGATCGTCGACAGGCTCGTGCATCAGGCGATGGCTCTCCACTGGTCGGTCGACGCCATCAAGAAGATGGACGCCTACGCGCTGACCGTCGCCGCCTGGCACCGGCTGAAGGAGGCGGGGGCCACCGGCCTGGGCGATGCCCCGCCGCACAAGAGCACGGTCGTGAACCGCATCAACAAGTGCGAGGACATGGAGGCTTGGACCTCCAAGCACGGGCCGCACGAAGCCAATCGGTATTTCCTCGCCTCCGGCGAGAGCATGCCGATCACCCGTCCGTTCCAGCTCGCCTACATAGATGGAACCGAGTTCGAGCAGGTGTGCCTGTTCTCGGCCGACGCCGAGATCCCCAGCAACAAGATGAAGATCGTGCAGGTGATGGATGCTTGCGCGCTCTTCGCATATCCGACCACCCCCTTCAGCGGACCCTACAGGTCCGAGATGGGGATGTATGCGCTCATGGGCGCGCTCACGCCCCCGGTCCTCACCGAGGAGGACATGGCCGCCGATCCCATGCGCGTTCTGTTCTTCGGCCGTCAGGGTCTTCTGCGGGGCGACAACGACAAGGCCATCATACCGCCGTCCGCGATCGGAAACCTCGCGAGCGTCATCGGACGCGTCGAACTGGCGAAGAGATACGGGTCGGACGAGAAGTCCAGCGTCGAGAACTACTTCGGATGGCTGAAGCGCAGGTTGGAAGGTGAACCTGGCACCGTTCTGTCCGCCCGTAGTCGCCGGCGCTCGATCCGCCGCGATCCGATGAAGGAGGCAGCAATGACCCGTGCCAGCTTCGCGCAGAAGCTGGAAGCGCTCCGACTCGAATGGAACGACACCGGGCACGAGGCCATCGGCTGGCGGAAGCCCAATGATGTCATGCTCGAGTTCATCTCGGCCCAGCGGACTCGGTTCAGCGACCCCAAGGACGTCCGGCGCAACCTCGCGCGCACGGTGCGCGGGGTGCTCACGACCGACGGCGTCGTCCACGACAACATCACCTACAGGTGGAACCGCGAGGGGGTGACGCAGACGCTTTCGAGCAACCTCGCCGCCCAGGCTTTCTCCAAGCGGTTGGAGGGCACCGCGAAGTGCGACGTGTGGTTGCGGGTCTTCGACTGGAACCTCGACGTCATCGAGATCATGGACGAGGCCGGCAACGACTTCGTCGAGCTCTGGTCGGACGATCCCGACTACACCCTGTTCCTCACGCGGTTCGAGCACAGGTTCCACCAGTCCTGCATGATCGAGGGCAGCACCGGCGCGCAGACGGCGGAGCAGCGCGCCCTGCGCCGGGCGGAGTCCCTCCAGCAGCAGTGGGAGGATCTGCACAATCTCCCCTATGCCATCGCCAAGAAGGCAGGCGCGGTCCTCGAGCGTGCGGAAGTGCGCGCGAAGGCGCGCAACGTCGCCGACGACCCCGACCTCACCGACTTCTCCGCCTTCATGATCCCAACGGACCTGGGCGGCACGCAGCGGGCGGACGTTCCGCTCGGTCCCACGCAGTCGCGCTCCGCAGACGGTCCTGACGAGGCCACGGACACGCGCGCGGACATGAACCGTGGCCCGGCGGGCGACTGGGGCGGGCTCGATCCCGCGCCCCGGTCCAATCTCGACATGCTCGTCGCCGACCAGGAGCAGGAGGACCTGGACGGCGGCATCGACTGGGACGCGGACGATGACCGCCGCTCCGAGGATTCCTCCACGGGAGATGATGCGTGACCAACGCGAAAAAGGATCCGCTCGGCGTCCAGCCGCCACCCGTCCGCGGCGATTCCAAGCCGGTGTTCACCGATCCCGCCCGCAACGCGAGGGTCGAGGCGGTCGTCCCCTTCTTCAAGACGAACTACATCGAGCACGAGCCCCAGACCATCGTGGTGGAGCAGCTGCTCAGCTACCTCAAGTCCATGCAGTCGCTCCTCGGTGGGCCGATCGACGGTCGCTGCCTTTCCGAGCACAGCAACGCCGGAAAGTCGCGCATGATCGAACATCTCGTTCGAATGGCGGCGTTGAGGCGGGCCGAGGCGGGGCTGCCGCCCAACCCGCACCAGATCCTGTGCATCGAGCTGGACAAGACCACGTCGGTCGCGACCTGGCTCCGCCGCATCCTCTACGAGATGGGCGACGACCACTGGAACGATCGCAACGCGAAGATCGAGGATCTCGAGGATCGCATCCTCACCATGTCCCGCAGACTGGGCGTCGAGGGGATCGTCGGCGACGAGGTGCAGCACCTCGATCGAAAGACCACTGATGCCAGGCAGGTCACCGACCGGTTCAAGACCTTCCTGAACCGTGGCATCCTGCCGCTCATTCTCGTCGGGGACGAGGACGCCGAGAAGTTCTTCGAGAAGAACGGCAAGTTCGCCTCCCGCCTCGGCACGCCGCTCCAGCTGAAACCGCTCGATCCCCGCGGTGACGCTCACGACAAGGAGCTCTTCCTCACCTTCTGCGAACGCCTCGACCAATCGATGGTCGACGCAAAGATCATGGATGAGCCGAGCGGCCTCGACAAGGCGGGCTTCCGCACGCAGCTCGTGACGGTCAGCGGCGGGCACGTCGGTCGCGTGTGCCGTGTCGTATGCGAGGCGGCGCAGCACGCGCTACGTCGCGGATCGCCCGTGATCGAGCGGCATGACATGAGCGTCGCGACCCGCGGCTTCGCCATGAAGCTGAAATGGGTGCTCCACGACCCGTTCTCGAAGCGCGGCGGCTCGTGAAGGTCGCCGACGCCCCGTTCAAGCGCCTGCGGTTCGAATACGTGCCCGATCCGCGCGAGAGCCTGGTCGGCGCGCTGGCGGCCGCCTGCCGGCAGCACCGACTCCACGATATCCCGACCGCACTCGAGGGCGGCGGCATCCAGATGCCGAGGACCGGTCTGATCCAATGCACCGGCCCCGACACGATCGAGCGCCTGGCCCGCATCATGCGCACCGAGTCCGAGAACCTGCACGCGATCGCCTTCGCGCCGACGGACCAGAGGAGGCTCGTGGCGCTGGCCGACCTCCACGCGCCACGCAGGTTCTTCGACTTCGAACGTCGGCGGATCGCCCCCCAGTCGCTGCAGGCCAAGCCGTATCACCGCAGCGACTGGCTGAATCGCCTGCTGCCCTACTGTCCCGAGTCACTGGAACTCCTCGTGGACGTCTGCCCGGTATGCGGTCCGCTCGGCTGGCGGCATACGCGTGGGATCGCGGCCTGCGAAAAGTGCGGCGACCCTATCCCACCGTCCAGCGAAGATCCGCTGCCGGTCGCATCGGCCGACGACTACCGCCTCTTCGCCGACCTCATGTCGCGCAATCCCGACATCGGCCAGAATGCCGTGCAACAGCTGCCGGATGCCATGCAGGCGTTCTCCCGCACCGCCCTGGTGAACGTGGCTCTCAAGGCCGCCGTCATCAGCAGCCTGGAATTCAGCGGCCGCGGCGTGGACAGGCTGCTCTCAGCTGATGCCGCCATTGTTGCCGACGTGGTCGGGCGCGGCGCCGCCCTCCTCAGGGGCTGGCCGGCTTCGATCCGTTCGTTCACCGACGCCAGGCTCGGCGAGATCGCGGGGAACGTGGCCGCCTACGACGCGATGCGGCGCGACATCCGATGGATCGCGCAGCGTTCGGTGGCTGAGGAGCAGCAGCTCGTCGCCATGGCGTTCCCCGACATTGACGGCCGCAAGGTCAAGACCTTCGCGAAGGACGTCCGCTACTACACGGCGACGGAGACCAACACGTTGCTGTGGACCTCGTCGCGGCAGCTCGAACAACTCCGCAAATCCGCAGCCCTGAGATGGGAGGAACTGCCCGGCGGCCTGCGCAAGCGCGTGCGATACGACGCGGACGACGTCGATGAACTTCGGCGAATTCTGCGGAATTCGGTATCACCCGAAGCGGTCGGTGCCCGGTTCGAACTTCCTGTATACGCGATCGGGCAGATGATCGCGCTCGAACTGCTCGAAGCGCACGACCATGCGGGCGCCGTGATCCTGCAAGGGCAGCAACTACGCACCGGGTCGGTCGACGACTTTGCCCGCCACCTCCATGCCACGGCGATTCGCCAGACACCACCTGCCGGTTTCGTTCCCCTGCGCAGCGCCATGATGCGGTTCCCTGGCGAGAAGCCGTGGGCACGCGTTCTCAAGGCCATGCGCGACAGGCACATCCCGTTTTACGTAGAAGGCACCCAGGGTGCGACCACGCGCAACATGCACGTCAATCCGGCGAGACTGCCGCGCGCACCATTGTCACAGACCGAGCGCGGCGACGAGATCTTGATTCTGACGCATGTCGCGATCCGAGATGCCTGCGAGATCCTGGGTCTCGGCTTCGAGGAGACGGCGAACGCTACTGCGTCGGCCAAGATCGAGATCATCCGCAGGAAGAAGGGAAAGGGCGTCGCGAGAGACGACCTCGTCAACCTGGCAGCATCAATCGCGTCTACCGGGGAGGCGGCCGCCTTCTCGAACAGGAACGCAGTGGAACTCTATCATGAGCTCAAGCGCCTCGGCGTCACTCGCCTTCACGACGCATGGTGCCGCCGGTCGCTCGTGGAACTCGGCCTAGTCAACGACATGTGCCGAACGCTGCTCGATCGCTGCCGCGGCGACGGCGACGGCGACGCGCTTGCGCCAGACCTATAGAACATGCACCTATCAGCAGGTGCGGCGACTTTCAGACTCTTAGCTTTATGACAAAGTTAAAGCGCCGCAGCGTCCGCAGCGCCCTCCTCGCGCCGTTCCGGCGCTCAGTCGGCCTGCACCTCGTGATCGGGGCGTCCCGTGGCCTCGAACGTGCTCACATTGCGGATCGTGGTCTCGGCGATGCTGGTCATCGCCTCCACGGTGAAGAACGCCTGATGCCCGGTGACCAGCACATTGGGAAAGGTGAGCAGCCGCGCGAACACGTCATCCTGGATCATGCTGTTGGACTGGTCGGAGAAGAACATCCCGTCCTCCTCCTCATAGACGTCCAGCCCCAGCGTGCCGATCGCACCCGATTTCAACCCGTTGATCACCGCGCGCGTATCGATCAGCCCGCCACGGCTGGTGTTGATCAGCATCGCGCCGCGCTTCATGCCGGCAATCGTCGCATGATCGATCAGGTGATGATTGGTCGTGGTCAGCGGGCAGTGCAGCGTGACGATATCCGATTCCCGCAGCAGCTCCGGCACCTCGACATAGCTGCCGCCCAGCGCCTCGAAGGCCGGCTGGTGCACCGGATCGCTTGCCAGCAGGCGACACCCGAACCCGGCGAGGATGCGCGCGGTCGCCAGGCCGATCAGGCCGGTCCCGATGATCCCCACCGTCCGCCCCTGCATGTTGAACCCGATCAGCCCGTCGAGCGCGAAATTGCCCTCCCTCACCCGGTCTCGCGCGCGATAGATCTTGCGGTTGAGCGACAGCATCAGCGTGACGGTATGCTCCGCCACCGCCTCGGGCGAATAGGCCGGGACGCGCGCGACCACGATCCCCAGGGCGCGCGCCGCCGCCAGGTCCACGTTGTTGTACCCGGCGCTGCGCAGCGCCACCAGCCGCGTCCCCCCGTCATGCAGGGTCGCCAGCGTCTCGGCATCGAGGTGATCGTCGACAAAGGCGCAGACGCACGGCGCCCCCGCCGCGAGCGTCGCCGACTTGGCCTCGAGCCGTGGCTCCAGGAAGGCCAGTTCGTGCTGGTTGCCCAGCCTTTCGTTGGCCTGCGACAGGAACGTGCGGTCGTACGACCTGGCGCTGAAAACCGCGATCTTCACCTGTCATCTCCCTCGGTTCGTGATCGTCAACGTGCGGACCGCACGGATAGCAGCACGCCCAGCGGCACGGCACAACCGCGTGATCGGCACGATGCCCGCACGCCGGGGCGGCCGAAGGGGGAGCGCTTTACCACACCATGCGTTGGAATGACGGCGACATCCGGGGAGAAGCGGGTGATGATGGCAGCGATCGCACGGGCAACCCGGCGCAGGACAAGCGCCAACGGCTGCGCGGCGGCGTCTTGACGGACGCGGGAAACGATCACGCATGGCACGCCCTGGCCGCAGAGGACGTCTGCGCCACGCTTGAAACCGGCCCGGGCGGGCTTTCTCCGGACAGCATCACGGAGCGCCGGCGACGCTACGGCCGGAACCTCCTCCCCGCCCCGCCTCGCCGCAACCCGCTCATGCGCTTCCTTGCGCAGTTCAACAACACGCTGATCTACGTCCTGCTCGGCGGTGCGCTGGCCGCTTCACTGCTCGATCATGCCATCGACGCCGCGGTGATCATCGCGGTGGTGCTAGCCAATGCGGTGATCGGCTACATCCAGGAAGGCCGCGCGGAGCGTGCGCTGGAATCGTTGAAAGAACTGGTCGCGCCCCATGCCTCGGTCCTGCGTGAGGACCACCGCGTGACCGTGGAGGTCGCCGATCTGGTGCCCGGCGACATCGTGCTGCTGGAGGCAGGCGATCGCGTCCCCGCCGACCTGCGCCTGATTGAAACACATCGCATGCTGGTGGACGAGGCACTGCTGACCGGCGAATCCGTCACCGCGGGCAAGGACGTCGCGCCGCTTCCCGCCGACGCCCCGCTTGCCGACCGGCACAACATGGCATTCTCCGGTACGCTGGTCGCCGCGGGCCAAGCGACGGGCGTGGTGGTCGCGACCGGCGTCGCGACCCAGATCGGCCGCATCAGCACGATGATCCACGCCGTCACCCCGATGGCGACGCCGCTGCTGGAACAGATCGATCACTTTGCCCGGCGCTTCACCTGGTTCGTTCTGATGGGCGGCGTCCTTCTGTTCGCCTTTGCCGTTGCCGTGCGCGGCTATGACTGGATCGACGCGTTGATCGCGGTGGTGGCGATCGCAGTCGGCATCGTGCCGGAGGGGCTGCCCGCCGTCATCACCATCACGCTGGCGATCGGCGTGCGACGGATGGCGCATCGCCACGCTGTCATTCGCAAGCTGCCCGCGGTCGAGACACTCGGCGCCACCTCCGTCATCTGCACCGACAAGACGGGCACACTGACGCGCAACGAAATGACCGTCCGCTCGGTGATCGCCGCCACGGGGCAGTGGTCGATCACCGGTGCGGGCTATGATCCCGCCGCCGGCGAGGTGCGCGGCACGCCCGCAATCGCCGCGGCGGGGGCGGAGCTTCTGTGGTGCGCGCAACTGTGCAACGACGCGGAGCTGCGCCAAGCGGACGGCGAATGGCGGGTCGAGGGCGATCCGATGGAGGGCGCGCTGCTCGTCCTTGCCCGCAAAGCCGGGGAGCATGTCGACGCGGTACGCAGCAGCTGGCCGCGCTGCGACTCCATTCCCTTCGATGCGGCGCACCGCTTCATGGCGACGCTCCACCAGGATCCCGACGGCGGCCGTGTCGCCTATATCAAGGGCGCGCCTGAAACATTGTTCGGCATGGCGGCGCCCGGGCTCGACATCAACCGATGGACGCAGCGTGCGGCCGACGCCGCTTCCTCGGGTGAACGTGTCCTCGCCTTCGGCATGAAGACCTTTGCCGACGATCACGGCACCCTCACCTTTGATGATGTCAGGAGCGGGATCACCTTCCTCGGCATCATCGGCTTCATCGATCCCCCGCGGGACGAGGTCGCGTCGGCAATCGCGCAGGCGCATTCGGCCAGCATCGATGTGAAGATGATCACTGGGGATCACGCCGCCACGGCGCTCGCCATCGCGCGCCAGCTCGATCTCGCGCTCGATCCGCGCGCGCTGACCGGCGTCGAGATCGAGGCGATGGACGACGCGACGCTCGCCGCCAATGTGCGTGGCACCGCGGTGTTCGCGCGCACCAGCCCGGAGCACAAGCTGCGCATCGTGCGCGCGCTCCAGTCGCACGGGCTGACCGTCGCGATGACCGGCGACGGGGTCAATGACGCGCCCCCGCTCAAGCAGGCCGACGTTGGGGTCGCTATGGGCATCAAGGGCACCGCTGCGGCCAAGGAAGCCGCGGAAATGGTGCTGCTCGACGACAATTTCGCCTCGATCGTCAGCGCGGTGCGCGAGGGGCGCACCGTGTACGACAACATCCGCAAGGTGATTACCTGGGAAATTCCCACCAACGGGGGGGAAACGCTCACGGTCGTCCTCGCCATCATCCTTGGCTTTGCACTGCCGATGACCGCGACGCAGATCCTGTGGATCAATCTTGTGCTGTCAATAACGCTCGGCCTCATCCTGGCTTTCGAGCCGTCGGAGCCCGGCGTGATGCAGCGAGCGCCCCGCCGTCGTGACGCGCCGCTGCTTTCGCCTTTTCTGTTATGGCGGGTCGTGATCGTGTCGATCCTGTTGGCGATCGCCACGCTCGGCATCTTTTTCTACACGCTGGATCAGGGGCGAGGGCTTGAGGTCGCCCGCACGATGGTCGTCAACATGTTCGTCGTTGGCGAAATATTCTACCTGTTCAACGTGCGTTACCTTCACCTCACGTCGTTCAGCTGGACAGGCGTGCTCGGAACGCCGCTGGTATTGTTGTCCATTGCCGTCCTGATCGCGCTGCAATTGTTGTTCACCTTCGCACCATTCATGAACCGCGTGTTCGGCAGTCGTCCGCTGACCCTGGTCGATGGCATGATGATCATTGCCGTCGGTGCCACGCTGATGATCGTGCTGGAACTGGAAAAGCTGCTGATGCGGCGGCTCGGCTGGTTCTCCGAACTGCGCGATTGATCCCTCTTGTCGAGCCCGAACACTCGACGGCCTGAGGTAAGACGGAAACGCTGCTTTTCTCTATTACCGCGGGCCGATGCACGATCGGTGTTTATTCTTGCGTCTTGACCGGCTTACGGCTCCAATCGCCATGACCGACGTTATGCTGCACATGCGCATGTCCAGCGCGCTGCCGCAAAGCTGATCCAACAGGAGAATTACTGTCCATGTCGGACAAGATTGAAATGGGCGTGTCCCGCCGCGGCGTGCTTGCCGGCAGCGCCGCCACGGTCGCGGTCGCTGCCACGCCGGCGCATGGTGCGCCCCTTCCCCCGCCCAGGAAGCCGGAGGCGCCGATGATGCCCGTCCGTTTCACCGTGAACGGCGAACCGCGTTCGCTGACGCTCGATCCGCGTACCACCCTCCTCGATGCATTGCGGGAGCATCTCACGCTCACCGGCACCAAGAAGGGCTGCGATCATGGCCAGTGCGGCGCCTGCACCGTAATCGTCGATGGGCAGCGGATCAATTCCTGCCTCAGCCTTGCGGTGATGCACGAAGGCGACGCGATCACCACGATCGAAGGGCTCGGCACGCCGGAGAAGCTGCATCCGATGCAGGCCGCCTTCGTGAAGCACGACGGCTATCAATGCGGCTATTGCACCCCGGGGCAGATCTGCTCCGCGGTCGCCGTGCTGGAGGAGATCAAGGCCGGCATTCCCAGCCACGTTCAGGCGGACGTTGCCCAGCGTCCGGGCTTCACCACCGTTGAAATGCGCGAACGGATGAGCGGCAACATCTGCCGCTGCGGCGCTTATTCCAACATCGCCGATGCCATGGCCGAGGTCGCTGGCGCTGACGTCGCGGGGGCAAAGGCATGAGGGCGTTCACTTACGAACGGGCGACCGATCCCGTCGCCGCCGCCCGCATCGTCGCGACGAAGCCGGGGGCAAAGTTCATCGCCGGCGGCACCAACCTCCTCGACCTGATGAAGATCGAGGTGGAAACACCGACCCATCTTGTCGACGTGCAGGATCTCGATCTGGACCGGATCGAGGCGACGCCCGAGGGCGGCCTGCGCATCGGCGCCTTGGTCAGCAACACCGCGCTCGCCGCCGACGATCGCGTACGCTGCGATTATGGCGTGCTGACCCGCGCGATCGTTGCCGGCGCCAGCGGCCAGCTGCGCAACAAGGCGTCGACCGCCGGCAATCTGCTCCAGCGTACGCGCTGCCCGTATTTCTACGACGTCAACATGCCCTGCAACAAGCGCAAGCCCGGCTCAGGCTGCGCCGCGATCGGCGGCTATTCGCGCCAGCTTGGCGTCATCGGCGTGTCCGACAAATGCATCGCCACCTTCCCCGGCGACATGCCCGTGGCGCTCCGGCTGCTCGATGCGGTGGTGGAAACGGTCGACCCGCAGGGGCAGCGCCGCTCGATCCCGATTGCCGATTTCCATCGCTTGTGGGGCGACCGGCCGGAACAGGATACGGTGCTCAGTCGCGGTGAGCTGATCACTGCGGTCACCCTTCCCGCCCCGCTCGGCGGCAAGCATTTCTATGAAAAGGTGCGCGATCGCGCCTCCTACGCCTTTGCCTTGGTCTCGGTCGCGGCGGTGATCCAGCCCGATGGCACCGGCCGCGTCGCCTTTGGCGGCGTCGCGCCAAAGCCGTGGCGCGTGGAGGAGGCGGAGGCGCTGCTGCCGCAGGGCGCGGCGGCGGTGACCGCGCGCGCCTTCCAGGGCGCGACCCCCACCAAGGACAATGCGTTCAAGCTGCCGCTCGCCACGCGCGCGCTGGCTTCCGTGATCGCTCAAGCGAAGGCCTGATCCCATGAAGTTCGAAACTGCCGAGGGTCAGAACCCGATCGACCGCCTGAAGGTCGTCGGTCGTGCGCACGATCGCATCGACGGCCCGCTCAAGACCAGCGGCCTTGCGCCCTACGCCTATGAGCATCACGAGGGGATCGAGAATCCGGCCTATGGCTATATCGTCGGCGCCGGCGTGGCGAAGGGGCGCATCACCCGTATCGACACCGCGGCGGCCAAGGCCGCGCCCGGCGTCATCGCCATCGTCACCGCGGCCGATGCAGGCAAGCTCGGCAAGGGCAAGAACAACACGGCGAAGCTGCTCGCCGGCCCCGAGGTCGAACATTACCATCAGGCGGTCGCGCTGGTGGTGGCCGAAACCTTCGAACAGGCGCGTGCCGCAGCCGGTCTGGTACGGGTCGATTATGCGCGCGCGAATGGCCGCTATGACCTCACCGAACAGCTGAAGGTCGCGCCGCTCGTCGGCGGGTCGGGCGGCCCGAACAGCGGCAGCTCGCCGGTGGAGCGCGTCGGCAAGTTCGAGGAGGCGTTCGCCGCCGCCCCGGTGAAGCTCGACGCCCAATATCACACCCCCGATCACAGCCACGCGATGATGGAGCCACACGCCTCGATCGCAGTGTGGAACGGCGACGAGCTGACCCTTTGGACATCGAACCAGATGATCGCCTGGAGCAAGCGTGATGTCGCGCTGACGCTCAACATGCCGGAGGACAAGGTCCGCCTGATCTCGCCCTATATCGGCGGCGGGTTCGGCGGGAAGCTGTTCGTGCGCGCCGACGCGGTGATGGCCGCGCTCGGCGCGCGCGCGGCGAAGCGCCCGGTGAAGGTCGCGCTGCAACGCCCGCTCATCGCCAACAACACCACGCACCGCCCCGCGACGCAGCAGCGCATCCGCATCGGCGCGATGAAGGACGGCACGATCACCGCGATCGCCCATGAAAGCGGCTCGGGCGACTTGCCCGATGGAGGCCCGGAGACGGCGGTGCAGCAGACCAAGCTGCTCTACGCGGGCCCCAACCGCATGACCGCGATGCGCCTTGCAGTACTCGATCTGCCTGAGGGCAATGCCATGCGCGCGCCGGGCGAGGCACCGGGCATGATGGCGCTGGAGATCGCGATGGATGAAATGGCCGAGAAGCTCGGCATGGATCCCGTCGCCTTCCGCATCAAGAACGACACGCAGGTCGATCCCGAGAAACCGCAGCGCCGCTTCTCGCAGCGCCAACTCGTCCGTTGCCTCACCGACGGCGCGCAGCGTTTCGGCTGGGACCGCCGCCAGGCGAAGCCGGCGCAGGTGCGCGATGGCCAGTGGCTGGTCGGCATGGGCGTCGCCTCCGCCTTCCGCAACCACCTCAACATGACGTCGGGCGCGCGTGTGCGCCTGTCGCCGGACGGCATCGTGACGGTCGAAACCGACATGACCGACATCGGCACCGGCACCTACACGATCCTCGCGCAGACCGCGGGCGAGATGCTGGGCGTGCCGGCCGAGGCGGTGGTGGTGAAACTGGGCGATTCCTCCTTCCCCGTCTCGGCCGGGTCGGGCGGGCAATGGGGCGCGGCGAACTCGACCGCCGGCGTGTACGCCGCCTGCGTGAAACTGCGCGAGCAGGTCGCCCAGCGGCTCGGCTTCAACTCGGCCGATGCGGTGTTCGACGCCGGCCGAGTCACCAGCGGCAATCGCGCCGCCGCGCTGCGCGATGCCGCCGCTCAGGGTGAGCTGGTCGCGGATGAGAAGATCGAGTTCGGCAAGCTCGACGACGAATGGCAATTGTCGACCTTCGGTGCGCATTTTGTCGAGGTCGGCGTCAACGCCTATACCGGCGTCACCCGCGTCCGCCGCATGCTCGCGGTCTGCGCCGCGGGCCGCATCCTCAATCCCAAGGCCGCGCGCAGCCAGGTGATCGGCGCGATGACGATGGGCGTCGGCTCGGCGCTGATGGAGGAGCTCGCCGTCGACAAGCGCTTCGGTTTCTTCGTCAACCACGATCTCGCCAGCTACGAGGTGCCGGTCCATGCCGACATCCCGCATCAGGAGGTCGTCTTCCTCGACGAGGCCGATGACAAGGCCAATCCGATGAAGGCCAAGGGCGTCGGCGAACTCGGCATCTGCGGCGTCGGCGCGGCGGTGGCGAACGCGATCTACAACGCCACCGGCGTGCGCGTGCGCGATTACCCGCTCACGCTCGACAAATATCTCGACAAGCTGCCGGCGGTCGCCTGACCGGCGACGCTTCAGCGACGCGTGGCGGCGCTGCGCCGGGCCGGCAGGGCCTGGCGCACCGCTGGCACGATGCGGCGAACGATGATCTCAACCCCGCGCGCATTCGGATGCCGCCCATCCGCCTGGAACAGCGCCGGGTTGCCCGCCACGCCCTCCAGGAAGAAGGGATAGAGCGGCACGCCATGCTTGCGCGCCAGCCGCGGATACAGCCCCTCAAAGGCACGCCGATAATCACTGCCAAGGTTCGGCGCCGCCCGCATCCCAACCAGCAGCACCGGGATGTCGCGCCGCTTCAGCTCGGTCAGGATCAGGTCGAGGTTCTTCTCGGTCGCCGCCGGCGGCAGGCCGCGCAGCATGTCGTTGGCGCCAAGCTCGACGATCACCAGGTCCGGCTTGCGCTTCAACCCGCGCAATCCCCAGGCGAGCCTCGCCCGTCCCTGCGCGGAGGTGTCACCCGCGACGCCGCCATTGCGCACCGTCACGTCGGGCATCGACCGGCGCAGCGCCGCCTCCAGCCGCGTCGGAAAGCCCTGCGCCGGTGGCAGGCCATAGCCGGCCGTCAGGCTGTCGCCGAACGCCCAGACCAGCCGCTCCGCCCGCACCGGCGTCGCCGTCAGCAGCACGCCCGCGATCAGCCACGGGACCGCCAGCAATGCGACAGCCGAGGATTGGACAGCGGCCATCATCGCCCTGTATCCGCGCCATTGTGACAGCATCCGCTTCTCCTTCGCCGACCGGCACCAGCCCGGATGATCGCCCGGATGGCAGCTCCGGCGATACCATCGTCATCGACGCGCGCAATCTGACGCTGGCGCTCGGCCGTCCGCCGGCCCGCACGCAGATCCTGCGCGGTATCGACCTCACGGTGCGGCAAGGGGAAAGCGTCGCGCTGCTCGGCCCGTCCGGATCGGGCAAATCGTCGCTGATGGCGCTCCTGTCGGGCATGGAACGGCCCACCGGCGGCAGCGTCAGCGTCGCCGGGCTCGAATTCGACCGGCTGAGCGAGGATCAGCTCGCAATCGCGCGGCGCGGCCGCATCGGCATCATCCTGCAGGCGTTCCACCTGCTGCCGACGATGACCGCGCTCGAAAATGTCGCCGTGCCGATGGAACTTGCCGGCATGGCGGAGCCGTTCGCCCGCGCCGAGGAGGAACTGACCGCCGTCGGCCTCGGCCATCGCCTGACCCACTACCCCTCCCAATTGTCGGGTGGCGAGCAGCAGCGGGTCGCGATCGCCCGCGCGATCGCCCCGCGCCCCGCGCTCCTCTTCGCGGACGAGCCGACCGGCAATCTCGATGGCGCAACCGGGGCCGCGATCATGGACCTGCTGTTCGCGCGCCATGCCGCCGCGGGCACCACGCTCTTCGTCATCACCCACGATCCCGCGCTCGCCGCGCGCTGCGGACGGGTAATCGCCCTGGCCGACGGTCGCATCGTCAGCGACACCGCCGCCGCATGACCAACGCCTGGCGGCTCGCCCTGCGGGATCTGCGCGCCGGCGGCCGCGGCTTGTGGCTGCTGCTGATCTGCCTCTTCCTCGGCACCGCCGCGCTGGCGGGCATTGGGTCGCTGTCGGCCTCGATCACTGGCGCGCTCGACGCGCAAAGCCGCCAGCTGCTCGGCGGCGATCTCGAACTGCGCGTGTCGCAGCGCCGCGCCACCGTGGAGGAAAACGCCGCCTTCGCCAGCTTCGGCCGAACGTCGGAAACGATTGCCGTCAACACCATGGCCCAGCCGCTCACCGGCGGCACCCCGGCGTTGATCAACCTGCGCGCCGTCGACCATGCCTGGCCGTTGATCGGTCGCTTCACGCTGGAGCCGGGGGCATTGCGCCCACGCCCTGCCGGCAACCAGGTGGCGATCGCCCCCGCACTGGCGCAGCGGCTGAACGTGAAGGTCGGCGACACCGTCCGGATCGGCGCCGCCCCGATGCGCATCATCGGCCTGATCGCCGACGAACCCGATGCCTTCGGGTTCAGCTTCGGGCCGACGGCCCTGGTCGACATGGCGGGGCTCGACGCCACCCGCGTGCTGCAACCCGGCAGCCTCTATCAGGCGCGCACCCGCATCCTGCTGCGCCCTGGCCTCGATCCGGCATCGGTCGGCAACACCGTCACCCGCCGCTACCCCAGCGCCGGGTGGAGCGCGCGGACGCCGGAGGACGCCTCCGGCAATGTGAAGCGCAGCATCGACCAATTGGGCCAGTTCCTGCTGCTCGTCGGGCTCGCCGCGCTGGTCATCGCCGGCATCGGCATCGGCAGCGGGGTCAGCGCCTATCTCAACCGCAAGAGCCGGATGATCGCCACGCTGAAGGTGCTGGGCGCGCATTCGCGCACCATCGCCGCGGTGTTCCTGATCCAGCTCGGGCTGGTGGCCTTGCTGGCGGTGGTCGCCGGGCTGGCGCTCGGCACCGCGATCCCGTGGCTGGTCGCACAGCTCGCGGGGGACGCGCTGCCGGTGCCACCACGCCTCGGCATCTATCCCGCGCCGCTGCTGGTCGCGGCTGGCCTCAGCCTGCTCGTTGCCCTCCTCTTCTCGCTGCCCGCCCTTGCGCGCGCGCGCTCGGTCCCGGCGGCCAGCCTGCTGCGCGACGCCCTCGGCAGCGTGACGCGCCCGTCCCCCCGCGTCCTCGCCGGCATGGGCGTCGTCCTTGCCCTGATGGTCGCGCTGACCGTGCTGACCGCCAGCAACCGCGCGATCGCCCTGGGCTTCACCGCCGCAACCGGGGCTGTGCTCGCGCTGCTCTGGGTGCTCGGGATCGCGTTGCGCGCGGCGTTGTCCCGCCTTCCCCGCCCGCGTCGCCCCTTGTTCCGGCTGGCGCTCGCCAACCTCTATCGTCCTGGTGCTCAGACCGACCGGCTGGTCGTTGCGCTCGGCCTCGGCTTCTCCCTGTTCGTGGCGCTCGCCGTCATCGACACCAGCCTGTCGAACGAGCTCGCCAGCGCCGCGCCGGCCAAGGCCCCGCGTTTCTTTGCCATCGATGTGCAGCCGGAGGATGAACCCGCCTTCCGTGCCGCCGTCCGCCGCGCCGCCCCTGCCGCGACGATCGAGGCGGTGCCCTCGCTGCGCGGCTCAATCGTCGCGCTCAAGGGGCAACGCGTGGCGGACATGAAGAACCTGCCGGAGGATGCATGGATAGTTCGCGGCGACCGCACCATCACCTGGTCCGCCACCGTGCCGCCGCGCAACACCGTGGTCGCCGGCCGGTGGTGGCCGCGCGACTATCGCGGTCCGCCGCTCATCTCGCTGGAGGATCGCGCCGCGCAGCAGCTCGGCCTGAAGGTCGGCGACACGATCACCGTCGCGGTACTCGGCGTCGATGTCCCCGCGCGTATCGCCGCGCTGCGCAAGGTCGACTGGCAGGGGCTCGGCCTCAACTTCGCGCTGATCTTCTCGCCGGGCTATATCGAGGAAGCACCCCACGGCATCCTCGCCAGCGTCTATGCCCCCGCCGGCCGCGACGGCGCGATCGCGGGTGAAGTGGCCCGCGCGCTCCCCTCCGTCACCATGCTCCGCACCGGCGACGTGATCGGCCAGATCAGCGAATTGCTCGGCCGCGTCGCCATCGCGATCCGCGCCGCGGCCGCCGTCACCGTCGTTGCCGGCATTGTCGTCCTCATCGGCGCGGTAACCGCCTCGGGACAGTCGCGGCGATACGACACTATCATCCTGAAGCTGCTGGGCGGCAGCCGCGCGCAGCTGCTCACCGGGCAGGCGCTGGAATATGCCCTCCTCGCTCTCCTGCTCGCCGGGGTTGCTTTGCTCATCGGCATGGCGGGGGGCTGGTACGTCGTCACGCAGGTGCTCGATCTGACATGGGCGCCCGACCCGCTCGTGATCGCGCTGACGCTTGGCGCCGCGATCGTCGCCACGCTTGGCATCGGCGTGCTCAGCAGCTTGCCCGCACTGCGCGCCTCCCCCGCAGAGGGGCTGCGCAGCGACTGAGGCACGCGCCCAGCCCGACGATCATCGTTCCCTGTCCGTTCCCGCGCTGCTATGGCGTGCCGCATGTCCGGCGGTCCGACTCGAAAGATCATCCATGTCGACATGGACGCCTTTTTCGCGTCGGTGGAACAGCGCGATGATCCCGCGCTGCGCGGCCGTCCCGTCGCGGTCGGCCATGCCGCGGCGCGCGGCGTGGTGGCCGCCGCCAGCTACGAGGCGCGCGCCTTTGGCGTGCGCAGCGCACTGCCTTCGGTGACGGCGCTTCGCCGCTGTCCCGACCTCATCTTCGTCCCGCCACGCTTCGATGTGTACAAGGCCGTCTCGCGGCAGATCCATGCGATCTTCGCCGAATTCACGCACCTCATTCAGCCCTTGTCGCTCGACGAGGCCTATCTCGACGTGACCGAGAACCGCGCCGGCCTCCCCACCGCCTGGGCCACCGCAAAGGCAATCCGCGCGCGCATCCTGGAGGAAACCGGCCTCACCGCCTCGGCCGGCGTATCGTACAACAAGTTCCTGGCGAAGCTCGCCTCCGACCATCGCAAGCCGAACGGCCAGTTTGCGGTAACGCCTGACATGGGCGCCGCCTGGGTCGAAACGCTTCCCGTCTCGCGCTTTCACGGCGTCGGCCCCGTCACCGCCGCAAAGATGAAGCGGCTCGGCATCGAAACCGGCGCTGATCTGCGCGCCAAGTCGCGCGACTTCCTCGAACGGCATTTCGGCAGTTCCGCCGGCTGGTATCATGCCATCGCACGCGGCATCGACGACCGCCCGGTCAACCCGAACCGCGTGCGCAAATCCTCCGGCTCCGAAACCACCTTCGACCGCGATCTCACCGACCCGCAGGAGATTGAGGCCGGCATCATCCGCATGGCCGACGACGTCTGGGCGTGGTGCGAAAAGGCGCAGGCCTTCGGCCGTACCGTGACCGTGAAGATCAAGTTCCAGAGCTTCCGCCAGATCACCCGCAGCCGCAGCCACAGCCAGGTGGTGGACAGCCGCGACCTGCTGGTCAGCGCCAGCCTCGATCTCGTCCGCTCGATCTACCCGCCCGAAACCGGCATCCGGCTGGTCGGCGTCACCGTCTCGAACTTCGACACTGCCGCCCGCGACGATCCCCAGGATCTGCCGCTGTTCGACGCCGCCACGTCCTGATCGGCGGGATCAGCGCCCCGGCATCGAAAAGGACGGCGGATCGCTCGCGGGGAAGCTTTCGTCCGACGCCTCGTCCACTTCCGACCAGCGCGGCTGCGGATCGCGGATCGCCTCCGGCCCTGCGTCGCGCACCTGGCTGAACCCGCCCTGTTCGCCCGCTGGCCGCGCCAGCGCCGCGGGCGGCGCTAAGGCCAGCCGGTCGTCACGACCGTCCTCGTCATCCTCCTCGCGGCGCAGGCGCCCGGCGGCATAGCCCAGCACCAGCGCGACCAGGATCCACGGCAGCATGGTGCTGCGCGTCTCCCGGGCCCGATCGCGACCGCCCGGCGCCGGGCGGAGCGCTTCGGCATAGGCGACGCCGGACACCTCCTCGACGACAATGACCTCGTCCACCGTGTCGACCGTTCGGTGATAGCCCGGTGCCGCGCGATCCGCCGCGCCCTCACCGCGCATGCCATTGTCGCCAGGCGCCTGGTGGTTGGAGGAATCCGCCATGCCATAGATGCGCGTGTCGGGGTCGGCCATCGGATTGCCTCCTGGCGGCTATCGTTGCTGCGTCACGGAACAAGCCGTGACGCCGCATCCCGGTTCCGCATCCCGCCTGCGCTCTTAACCTGAGTCAGGGTTTCTCTTCCCTAGATCCCCCGCGCCTCCGGCACATCGAGCGCGCTCAGCCGCGCCTCATGCCCCGCGCGGTCGATGCGGTAGAATTTCCACACCGCGATCGACAGGAAGCTCAGCGCCGTGACCAATGTCAGGAACGTCCAGCCAAGCGACGCCAGCGTTTCCGCCGGCACCTGCCCCGGCAGCGCGCGGGGCGGAAAGGCGATCAGCGTCAGGATCAAGCCCCCCATCACCGTTCCCATCGCGGTGATCAGCTTCTGGATGAACTGGTCGGCCGCCGTGATCAGCCCCTCCGACCGCCGCCCGGTCTTTGCCTGCGCATCCTCCACGATGTCCGCGATCATCGAACTGACCAGGATGAACCCGCCATAATAGAGCACCGCCGAGGAGAAGGCGAAGCCGACGAGCGTCGGCAGCAGCCGCGGATCGCCATTGTCGAAGAACAGGCCGGACAGCCGCAGCAGCAGCGGCGTGTTGACCAGGATCGTCCCGACGAAGAACAGCCCCATGCATGCCGGCTTCTTGCCGAACCGCCGCGACAGCATCGCGCCGACGATGGCCCCGAACGGCGTCGCGACGAACCCCGCGACCGTGGTGAGCAGCAAGGCCGACGCCGGCAGCCCCCAGATGAACGTCGCGACATAGGCCTCCAGCACGGTACGGATGCCAAAGCCGATGCCGGCAAGCGCCCCGGCGACCACCGCCACCGCCATGTTCCGGTTGCGCAGCGTCTCCGCCGCCTCGCGCAGCGACTGGCGCCACCCGCCGGTGCGCTCGGGCGGCTCGTACAGGACGCTGCGGTACCGCCGCGTGCCGAATGCGTTGACGAACATCGCGGTCAGCATCAGCAGCGCGGACGCAATCCCCAGCTTGCCATAGCCTGATCGCACCAGCTGCCCGACCGCGCCGGCCTCGGGCGACAGGAACCAGCCGAGGCCAAGGAAGGCCGTGATCATCGCCCCCACCGTGCCCAGCACCCAGCGCCAGGCGACCAGATTGGTGCGCACATGATATCCCGGCGCCAGTTCCGGCGTCAGCGCATTGGCCGGCACCTCGAAGAAACTGTAGCACAGGTTCAGCAGCATGGCGCACGCCAGCAGCCAGGCAAAGGTCATGCCGGGCGACATGCCGACCGGCGGGTTCCACAACATCGCGCACAGGATCGCGGTCGGGATCGGTGCGGCGAACATCAACGTGTGCCGCCGCCCCCAGCGCGATCGCAGGGTATCGGAAAAATGCCCGATCGCCGGGTCCCACACCGCATCGAAGGCGATGACGATGCCCAGCGCAAGGCTCACCGTCCACGCCTCCAGCCCGACGACCTGGCTGTAGAACAGGAGCATCAGCGACCGAAGATAGATGATCGATCCGCCCGCGATCGCGCCCGAACCATGCGCGACCTTCGTCGACAACGGCAGGGACGCGGGCGCAGGCCGTCTCGGTGTCTCCGCCACGCCGGCTGCAATGGTGGCCATGATCCTCTCCTACCGTGCGCCTGGATGCCCCAGGCTTGCAATGCCGTGCAGCGGCGCCCCCAATGCTGGGGCGTCCGCTGCGGAACTTCAGAACCTGAATTGCACTTCCACCCCGGCCTGGCGGGGGAAGGTGTAACTGTAGACCTGGCGGTAATTGGTCGCCGCGCCGGTCGAGAAGGCACCGTCATAGCCCAGCGTGTCGAACAGGTTGCGGGCGTAGAGGATCACGGTGATGCCATCGTCCGGCCGTGTGTAGGTGATGCGCGCATCGACCTGGTCCCACCCCGGCGCACGGCTGATCGGGCTTTCGAACACCGAATAATAAGCGTCTGACCGATAGGCGTAGCTCGCCGCCAGGAAGATGTGGTCGTTGGCGCCCACCTCGATATCGTAGAGGCCGGAAATGGCGACCTTGTGCTTCGATGCCGCGGGCAGCCGGTTGCCGGTGATGTCCTCCAGGATGTTGCCCGGCATCCCCTCATCGTCGAACCGCCGCGGCGCGCGCAGGATCTTGGTGTCGTTGAACGAATAATTGGCGGAGATTTCCAGCGACCGCGTGACGTTCCACGCGCTCTCCACCTCGATGCCCCACGACCGCGACTTGTTGATGTTGAAGAAATTGGTCGTGGTCAGCGTCGATCCCGGCCGCACCACCACGATCGGAATCTGCGCATTCTTGTAATCGTAATAGAAACCGGTGACGTTCAGCATCAGCGACGACAGCGGGCGGCTCTTCACGCCCACTTCGAATGCGTCGACGATCTCCTTGTCGACCACCGGGCTGTCGGCATAGCTCCCCAGGTTGAATCCGCCCGCCTTCAGGCCACGGTTGTAGCTGCCGAACACCAGCGTGTCGTTGTTCGCTTTCCAGTCGAGCCCCAGCCGCCAGGAAAAGCCCGACCAGCTATCCTCCAGCTCGCGCGTCGCCGCGCCAACACCGGGCAGGTTTAGCAGGAAGCGGGTCAGGTCCTGCGCCGCCGCCGCCGCGCCGCACGCGCCTAGCCCGACGACGGCCGCATCTGCCCCCGGCGTCAGCGTGCAATAGGTCGCCGCGCCCGCCGGCTGCCATTGGATCACGCGATAGCTTTCGAACCCGCGCTTCTTGTCCCAGGAATAACGCAGGCCAGCGGTCGCCTTCAGATCATCGACCAGCTCGTAATCGACCTGGCCAAACCCCGCGAGGCCGTCGGTGCGCAAATCCCCCGATCCGTCGTAAAAGGCGCGCCGCGGATTGGTGGGGCAATTGGGCACGATCGCGAAGGTCCCCGGCGCAACGCAGATCGGCGCCGCAATCCGCTGGCTCAGCGTGTCGCTATTGTCCCCATCGACGAACCAGGTGACTGGCTGGAAGTATTTCTCGTGGAATTGATACGCGCCGACGATCCAGTTGAAGCGGCCCTGCGTCGCATTGGATAACGTCAGCTCGTTGGTGTAGTATTTCTTGTCCTCCTGATAATCCTGCACATAGGTTGCATTGTAGGAATAGGTACGAAACGCATTGGCCAGCCCGAATGGCGCCAATGCCGGGATCGGCGCAGAACCGAAATTGGTCACCACCAGCTGGTTGGCGGTATAATCCAGGTCGGCGAACGCCTGATATTTATACTGTGTGTACCCCCCGACATATTTCAGCGCCACGCCGCCGATATCCGCGGTGAAGTTCGCGACGATGGTATGATTGTCGCTCAGCAGCGACTGGTTCAGCGTGTTGCTGTTGATCCGCCGCGGGTCGGTGACCGATGGATTGGGAACACCATAGCCGAATGCCGCTGCCGGGGTCAGCGAATTGTCCGTCGCCCCGTCAATGTCATTGGTGACATAGGGGCTGACCTGCGCGCCGATCGGATTGCTGTCGTTCCACTCGGCATGGCTGTATTTCAGCCACAACTGCGTGGTGTCGGAAAAATCATACTGAAGCTGCCCTTCCAGGAAGAAGCGATTGACGAACCCCTCGTCGCGGGACGTCGCGGTGCGCGCGATATTCTCGTACCGCGACCCCGTCGCCCGCGTGACCTGCGCGGACAGCCGGGCCTTCAGCCCGCCCACGATCGGCCCCGACAGATACCCTTCCGATACCAGCTGCAGATTATCGACGGACGAGCGCCACTCTCCAGCCTGCTCTTCCGTAGGCCGTTTTGAAATGACGTTGATGGCACCGCCCACCGAGTTGCGGCCGTACAGCGTTCCCTGCGGCCCGCGCAGGAACTCCACCCGCTCGACGAACATCGGCGTCTTGGATGCCTCGGCATTGGACGCGGTGTAGAAACCGTCATTGTAGATCGCGACGCCGGGGTCCGATCCGATCGTGTTGGTCAGCCGCCCGATGCCGCGCAGCGACAGCCGGTCGAGCGACGATGAAAAGGTCAGCCCGGGCGTGAAGTTCGCGAAATCTTGGATCGACCGGATGCCGCGCCGGTCGCGGTCGCTCGATTCAAAGACGCTGATCGCGATCGGCACGTCCTGGATCGCTTCGGCCCGGCGTTGCGCGGTGACGACGATGTCGTTGATCGTCGCAAGATCGAATGGCGCTGGCGGCCCCGCCTGTGGCCCAGCCTGTGGCCCAGCCTGTGGAGCGCCGGCAACGCCTCTTGGCGCCGGGGGATTGCCGGGGTCGCTCGGGGGAACCGCCTGCACGCCCCCTGGCTCGCTCGCGTGCGCCGCCGCATGCCCACTCAGCAGCGCGATCGCTGTCGCGCCTGCCCGCATCCTCGCCTTCATCGCCGTTCCTCCTCCTGAAAGAGGCGGCCGGGGGCGCTCGCGTCGCTCCCGTGTCCGCTAGACCAACGTCATCAGCTTCTCATTTCCATGTATTGAGGGGCTCACCGCGCCATTCGGACGCGCGATGCGGGACGCCGTCGCCGACCACGCCAGCCACCGCCACCTGCTTGTGCGCCGCAGGATGTTCGATGCCGAAGGGTCGAGACGAAGGAACGAAGGATCACACGCGTGGTGGCCGATGCCTCGCGGCATCGTTGCGCCCATCGACGGCCCGATGGACCCGATCCGGCATGCCTGACCGATGGCCGGCGCGAATGGTTCCGCGTACCGCCGCATGATCTTCCTCTCCATAACCAGTTTTGGAAGAACTGTCGCGGCTGTCAAGTTTCAATAATGGCTATGGGTAGTGCCACGCGCCGAAATGGCCTATGTTCGTGCCGTGACACGCAGGATCTCCTCGGATCACGATCGTACCGCCCGCTTCACGCAGCGGCGCTCGCAGATCCTCGATGCGGCATCGGCGCAGATCAACCGCCACGGCGCGCGTGGCATGACGCTGACCGCCGTTGCCCGGGCGCTCGGCCTCGATACCAGCAGCGTGACCTATTATTTCAAGCGCAAGGATCAGCTCGCTGCCGCCTGCTACGAACGTACGCTCGACTGGGCGCTCGACACGGCGCGGGAGGCGGCGCGCCAGCCGACCACCGAGGCGCGCGTCCGCCACCTCATCGCCGCGCAATTCGATCTGTATCGCCGCGCGCGCGAGGGGAAGGCCGGCGACTTCGCCGTCCTGTCCGACATCGGCGCGCTGGACGCCAAAACTCGCGAGCCGCTGGAGACAGCCTATTTCGAAAGCTTCGCGATCATCCGCGGCTTCTTCGCCCCTACCGGCACGCCGGCGTCGGGATCGGGCTCGGGCTCGGGCTCGGGCTCGGGCTCGGCGATTGCGGCGACTCACCTCGCCGCCAGCCTGCAATGGCTTCCCGCCTGGATCGATCGTTACCAGACACGTGATTTCCCACGGGTGGAGGAACGGCTCTACGACGTCCTCGCGCATGGCCTCGCGCGCGGCGCGGCGCCCTGGCCGGTCAGCGTCGAACCGCTGCCGGTGGATGCGGCGGACAGCGCGCAGGGCCGCTTCCTCGCCGCCGCCACCCGTCTCATCAACGCCCATGGCTATGCCGGCGCCAGCGTGGAGCGGATCGCGGCCGAGCTGGGGGTCAGCACCGGCAGCTTCTACCACCATCTCGACAACAAGGACGATCTGGTCCTCGCCTGCTTCCGGCGCTCCTTCGACACGATCGAGGCCGCGCAGGCCGAAGGGGACAGGCTCGGCCATGACGAGGGCGAACGCCTCGCCATCAGCCTCGCGTCGCTGATCGGCCTTCAGTTCACTGACGACAGCCCGCTGCTGCGGATGAGCGCCTATCAGGCGCTGCCACTGGAGCTTCGCAGCGACATGCTCGCGCTCGCCGGGCAGCTCACCCGCCACGTCGCCGGCACGATCGCGGACGGCATTGCCGATGGCTCGATCCGGCCGGTCGACCCGCTGGTCGCCAGCCAGACGGTCATGGCTGCGGTCAGCGCGGCGTCCGACATGCGGCGCTGGGCGCAGGCGCGCGATCCGGTCGCGGCGGTGCAGGCCTATCTCGAACCGTTGCGGGCCGGAATTTTCCACTAGGCGGCCGCCGCTGACGCAGGCGAGGCCAATGGTCTCCGCTATCGATCCGCCGCCGTCGCCGCCGGGCCCGGGGGCGGCGCCTCGAACGTCGCCCAGTCGCCCTCCCCGCCCGGGTGCGGCGGATCGCCCGCAATACTGTTCGGCTCGACGATCGCCCCGGTCCGCAGCCGGTGCAGGTGCACCTTGGCGATCATGTTGGCGGAGATCGGCGCAGTGATGAACAGGAAGACGCAGATCAGCAGCTCATGCGCCGTCCACACCCCCAGCCGCGCCTGGAAAAAGATCATGGATCCGATCAGCAGCGCTCCCAGTCCCAGCGTCGTCGCCTTGGTCGGCCCGTGCAGCCGCTCCATCGTCGACGGCAGGCGCACCAGCCCCCAGCTGCCGATCAGCACGAACGCCGCGCCCAGCAGGATCAGCAAGGCAATGAGGGCCTCCACCGCCATGCTCATTCCACGATGTCCCCGCGCAGCACGAACTTGCAATAAGCGATCGTGCCGACAAACCCTACCATCGCCATCAGCAACGCCGCCTCGAAATAGGCGTTGGTCTCCCCGATCATCCCGATCAGGATGATGATCGCGATCGCATTGATCACCATCGTGTCCAGCGCCACGATCCGGTCGCCCAGCGCCGGACCGCGCATCAGCCGCCAGCAATTGCACAACAGCGCCAGGGACACGGCGGCAAAGGCGAGGTGGAGCGCCGTCCCGATCATGCGAACACCCGCTGCAACCGCGCCTCGTACCGCTGCTTGATGCGCGCGATCTCGGCTTCGGGATCGGGCACATCCAGCGCATGGACCAGCAGGAAGCGGCCGTCCGCCGACACGTCGGACGACACCGTCCCCGGCGTCAGGCTGATCGTCCCCGCCAGCACCGTGATCGCCTCGGGCGTGTCGAGCTCCAGCGGAATCACCAGCCAGCGCGCGCGCAGGTCGCGATTGCGGCGGAACAGGATGACAGCAGCGACCTGGAAATTGGCCACCACGATGTCGAACAGCACGATGGCCGTATAGACCAGCAGGTCGCGGCCGAACCGCACCTTCGGCCGGTCGGGCCAGAACGGCGCGGTGAAGCGCGGCAGCACCACCGCGAAGACGGCGCCCAGCACCAGCGCCCCGACCGACAGGGTGTTGGCCATTAACAGCCAGATGACGAGCAGCAGGGCCGACAGGCCGGGATGGGGCAACAGCTTCCTCATCGCCCGTCCGCCGATCCCAGCGTCGCCGTGATATAGGCCTGCGTGTCGAAAAGCTGGTCGGCCGCCGCCACTGCCCAGCCGCTCGCCGTGCCCGCCGCGATCGTCAGCGCAACCAGCGCGGCAATCGCTAGTGCGGGCCCGAGAAACGCGGCGCGCGACAATGGCGCGGCGGTGATCGCCGCCGCACCCGGCGCCGCCGCCTTCCAGAAGATCGTGCTGCCGGTGCGCGCGAACCCGATCACCGCCAGCAAGGTGGTGACAAGGATGGTTGCCCAGATCGCAGCCTGGGCCGGCATGTCCGCCGTGGCACGCAGCATCAGCAGCTTGCCGATGAAGCCCGACAAGGGCGGCAGCCCCGCCGCCGCGATCGCCGCCGCCAGGAACAGGAATCCCGTCGCCTGCTGCCCCGCGAAGCGCGGGGCCGCGACCGCCGCCTCGCCATATTGACCGCGCAGCCGCAGCGTCACGTCCGCGACCAAGAACAGCGCCGCGCCGGCAAAGGTCGAATGCATCAGATAATATATCGCGGCCGCCGTGGTCACCGGCGTCCAGTCGGACAGGACCAGCATCACCGTGCCGGTCGATCCCATTACCGCAAACGCCGCCTGCTCACGCAAGCCCCGCGCCGCCAGCACCCCGGCAAAGCCGAGCGCCGCCGTCAGCAGCGCGGCGGGAAACAGCCAGGGCGACGGCACCCATGCCGCTGCGCCTGCGCCGGCGCCGAAGATCAGCGGCACCACACGGATCAGGGCATAGACACCCACCTTTGTCATGATCGCGAACAACGCCGCCACGACGGGCATGGTCGCACTATAGGTCCGCGGCAGCCACAGGTGCAGCGGCACCGCCGCCGCCTTCAGCGCAAAAACCACCGTCAGCAGCAGCCCCGCCGCCCGCATCAGGCCAGCGTCGCCAGGCGGCACCTCCGTCACCCGCCGCGCCAGATCGGCCATGTTGAGCGTACCGGTCAGCCCGTACAGCAGGCCCAGCGCGATCAGGAACAGCGCTGATCCGACAATATTGACGATGACATAGGCCACCCCCGCCTTCAGCCGCGCCGCGCCCTGCCCGTGCAGCATCAGGCCATAGGATGCGATCAGCAGGACCTCAAAAAACACGAACAGGTTGAACAGGTCGCCGGTCAGGAATGCGCCGTTCAGCCCCAGCAGTTGAAACTGGAACAAGGGATGGAAATGCCAGCCGCGCCGATCGGCGCCGGTCGCGAGCGCATGAACCATCACGATCACGCCCAGCACCCCCGCCAGCACCAGCATGGCGGTGGACAGGCGATCGAGCACCAGGACGATCCCGAACGGTGCCGGCCAATTGCCCAGCGGATAGGTGCGGATCACCCCATCGGCCGCCTGCGCGAACAGGACGATGCCCGCCAGCAGCGACAGGATGCAGCCTGTCAAAGAGACACCCGCGCCCAGATGGCGGCGCCGACGCATCACCAGCAGCGCCACCGCCGCCGTGATCGCCGGCAGCACCACCGGCGCGATCACCAGTTGATCGGCCAGCGTCATGGCTGGTCCTCGATCTCGTCGGGCTCGATCCGCCCATCGACCTGGTCGGAGCCGCTTTCGAGGAAGCTGCGCAGCGACAGGATGACCACCAGGGCGGTCATGCCAAAGGTGATGACGATCGCGGTCAGGACCAGCGCCTGGGGCAGCGGATCGGTGTGTTCCGCCACCGCCTTGTCATACAGTGGCGGTCGATTGACGATCAGCCGCCCGACCGCGAACAGGAACAGGTTCACCGCATAGGACAGCAGGGTCAGGCCCAGCACGACTTGAAAGGTGCGGCCCCGCAGCGACAGATACACGCCGCCCGCGACCAGCGCGGCGATGGCGGTCGCCACCAGGAATTCCAGGCTCATGCCGCGCCCCCGTCGTCGGGCTGGCGTGCCGCGCGCTGCGCCACATGGCTCAATTGCGCGAGCGCCATGGTGACCGCGCCCAGCACCACGCAGGCAACGCCCGTATCGAACAGCATTGCCGTCGCCAGCTCGAACTCGCCGATCAGCGGCAGGTGGAAATAGCCGAAGCTGCTCGACAGGAACGGCGCACCAAAGGCGAGCGAGCCAAGCCCCGTCGCCACCGCGATCAGGACGCCAAAGGCGATCAGCGGATGCTCGCCGATCTTTCGCCGCTCGTCGGTCCAGTCGAAACCGGACGCCAGATATTGCAGCAGGATGGCGATGGCGAACACCAGCGCCGCGACGAACCCGCCACCGGGCTGATTGTGGCCACGCAGGAAGATGTAAATGCCGACCAACAATGCGATCGGCAGCAGCAGCCGCGTCACCATCACGAACATCACCGGGTGGCGTTCGGGCGAATGCGGCATGTCGCTGCGCCACGCGCGCAGCCGCCGCCCCGCGACGCCGCGCACCGCCGGCTCTAGCAGCGCAAAGATCGCCAGCCCGGCAATGCCAAGCACGATGATCTCGCCCAACGTGTCAAAGGCGCGAAAATCGACGAGGGTCACGTTGACCACATTGGTCCCGCCCCCACCGGCGTAGCTGTTCGCCCAATGGAAGGCGGAAATCGTGTCGCCCTGCACCCGCGTCATGATCGCCCAGGCGCCCACGCCAGCGGCGCCGCCGACGAACAGCCCGAGCAGCCCGTCACGCACTCGCCGCCCCCTGCCCGACAGCAACCGCGGCGTCTTGGGCATCAGGTGAAGCGCGAGCAGCAGCAAAAGGATCGTGACCACTTCGACCGCGATCTGGGTCAGCGCCAAGTCCGGCGCGGACAGATGGATGAACGCCAGCGCCATCACCAGCCCGATGACGCTGATGAAGATCAGCACCAGGAACCGCTGCCGATGCATCAGGACAACCGCCAGCGTCGCGACCAGCAGCAGCAGCCAGGCAATGATTGCGGTCATGCTCGCCGGCGTTGTCGCCCGGTCGCCGGTGACGATCGTGCCGGCCACGCCGGCGCCATCGACGGCGAACAGCGCCGCGACCGCGAAAACCATCAGCAGCGCGCGTTGCAGCGACGGCGCGTGGATGGTGAGCGTCATCCGCCGCGTGGCGGCTATCAACGCCTCAAGCCAATGCTCGAACAGCCTCTTCGCATCTGGCGTCTTCCACGCCCGGACGCGTCGTTCCAGCAGCGGATAACCCGACAACAGCAGGGCACCGACCAGTACCGCACCGATACTCAGCACCAGGGCGACGTTGACCCCGTGCCAAAGCGCAAGGTCGACTTTCACCGCTGCGCCACCGGTCACTGCCGCTGCGGCCTCGATCACCAGCGGCCCGGCAATCGCCATCGGCAGCAGCCCCAATGCCAGCGCCAGGACAGCCAGCAGCAGCGAGGGTCCCAGCATCAGCGCGCCGGGGTCATGCGGCGCCGGCACATCGCCGGTGCGCGTACGTCCGACATAGAGGCCGATGGCGTAGCGCAAGGAATAGGCCACCGACAGCGTCGCACCGATCGCCGCCAGCGCCGGTACCAGCCACGGCTGCCCCAACGCCACGGTATGGGCGCTCTGCTCCAGCATCATTTCCTTGGAAATGAACCCGCCAAGCGGTGGCAGCCCGGCCATCGCCGCGGCAGCCAGCGTGCCGCCAACTGCGGTCAGCGGCATCAACTGCGCCAGCCCGCCCAGCCGACGGATGTCGCGCGTTCCCGTCTCGTGATCGACGATCCCCGCGTTCATGAACAGCGCAGCCTTGAACGCGGCATGGTTGAGGATGTGGAATATCGCCGCCACTACCGCCGCGGGCGTCGCAAAGCCGAGCAGCATCACCATCAGGCCCAACTGGCTGATCGTCGAATAGGCCAGGATCGCTTTCAGATCGTCACGGAACAATGCGACGCTCGCGCCGAAGATCAACGTGACCAGCCCGGTGGTCGCCACCAGCGCGAACCACAAATCGGTACCGGCCAGCACCGGCCACAGCCGCGCGAGCAGGAACACGCCCGCCTTCACCATCGTCGCCGAATGCAGATAGGCGCTCACCGGGGTTGGCGCGGCCATCGCGTGCGGCAGCCAGAAGTGAAACGGGAATTGCGCCGATTTGGTGAACGCGCCCAGCAGGATCAGCGTCAGTATTGCCGGGTAGAGCGGCGATTGCTGCACCAGTTCGCGCTGAGCCAGCACTGCGGGCAGCTCATAGGAGCCGGCGACCTGCCCCAGCAGCAGCACCCCGGCGATCAGCGCCAGCCCGCCGCCGCCCGTCACGGCCAGCGCCATCCGCGCACCCTGTCGCGCGTCGGCCCGGTCGCGCCAGAAACCGATCAGGAGGAACGACGACAGGCTCGTCAGTTCCCAGAAGATCAGCATCAGCAGCAGGTTGCTCGACAGGGCAATGCCGATCATCGCGCCCTGGAACAGCATCAGGAACGACAGGAACCGCCCCGTCGCCTCCGCCCGCGCCAGATATCCTTGCGCATAGATGACGACGAGCAGGCCGATGCCAAGGATCAGCCCGGCGAACAGTAGCCCCAGCGGATCAAGCCACAGGCTGACGTCGAGGCCGAGCGCCGGTACCCACGGCACCTGCACCGCAATCGGCGCGCCTGCCAGAACCTCCTGCGCACGCGACAGCAGCAGCGCCAGCCCGGTCGCACTGGCCGACGCCGCAATGGCGACGTGCACCGAGCGCGGAAAGCGCGCCAACAGGCCGATCGCGACTGCGGCTGCGAACGGCAGCGCCAGAAGAACAAGAAGGGTCAAACGAGATCCTGCATCGTCTGGCCCCTCTTACATGCCTGCGCGCTCAGGTCGACCTGCGTTGATCCGCCGACCAAGCCAGCGCCGTGACGTGTCAGTCTGGCAGGGCGGCGGTGGCGATGATCTCCACCTTATAGTCCGGGGATGCGAGCTTCACCTCGCCCGTCGCGCGGGTCGGGGCATTGCCGCCGCCGATCCACTCTTCCCACACCATGTTCATGGCGTCGAAGTCGGCGATGTCCGCCAGCCAGATCGTCGCATGCAGCAGGTTCGACTTGTCGGTCCCGGCCAGGGCCAGCAGTGCGTCGATTTCGGCCAAAGTTGTCCGGGTCTGGGCCGAAATGTCCTCGCCGGGATTGCCCACCTGGCCGGACAGATACACGGTACGGCCGTGAATCACGACCTGGCTCATCCGGCCATCCTGGTCGATCCGGGTAATCGTCATCGCGTTTCTTCCCTTCAGTAGCGGTCGAGGCCCAGCCCATCGACGGGAATGGGCGGCTGCTTTCCGCTGATCATCGCCGCGGCAACCGCGCCCGATCCGCACGCCATCGTCCACCCCAGCGTGCCGTGGCCGGTGTTGAGGAACAGGTTCTTCACCTTAGTGGCGCCGATGATCGGCGGGCCGTCCGGCGTCATCGGGCGCAGCCCGCTCCAATACCCGGTCTCGCGCGTTTCCGCCGCGCCCGGGAAGAGATCGTTTAGGCAATGGAGCAACGTCGCCTCGCGGCGCGGGGGGAGCGAGCGGTCAAATCCGGAAATCTCCGCCATGCCCCCGACGCGGATCCGATCGCCCAATCGCGTGATCGCGATCTTGTACGTTTCGTCCAGCAGCGTCGATTCCGGTGCACGCGTCGTATCGGTGATCGGCACGGTGATCGAATAACCCTTGACCGGGTACACCGGCACCCGCAGCCCAACCGGCGCGACGACGTGCGGCGAATAGCTGCCCATCGCCACCAGATAGGCGTCGCCGCGGATCACCCCGGCGCTCGTCCGAACGCCGGTAATCGCTCCGCTTGCCTGCTCCAGCGCCTCCACGTTGGTGGACCAGCGGAAATCCACCCCCTCGGCCGCCAATCGCTCGGCAAGCTTGGTCGTGAAGATGTGGCAATCCCCGGTCTCATCATTGGGCAGACGAAGGCCGCCGGCGATCAGGTGCCGCGACGAGGCAAGACCCGGCTCCGCCCGCACGCAGCCATCGGCGTCCAGCAGTTGGAATGGTACGCCGTAGGAGCGAAGCACCTCGACATCCTTCGCGCTGCCCTCAACCTGCTTGGTCGTACGGAACAGCTGCAGCGTACCCTGCGCCCGTTCGTCATAGGCGATGCCCAGGCTCGTGCGCAGCGCGCGCAATTCATCGCGGCTGAACTCCGCCAGTCCCACCATGCGGCTCTTGTTCAGCGCGTAACGCTCCTCGGTGCAGTTGCGCAGCATCATCGCCAGCCACGCCAGCATCTGCGGGTCCAGCTTGGGCCGCAGGATCAAGGGCGCGTGGCGCATCATCAGCCATTTGATTGCCTTTGCCGGGATGCCGGGCGCTGCCCAGGGTGAGGCATAACCGGGCGAAATCTCGCCCGCATTGCCGAAGCTGGTTTCCAGCGCGGCGGCAGGCTGGCGGTCGACCACGACCACCTCATGCCCCTCCTGCCGAAGATAGTAAGCAGCAGTCACGCCGATCACACCGGCGCCGAGAACGACGACCTTCAACGTACCTCTCCAGCGATGCAGGCGGTGGCCATGCCGTGCTCCTTGTAGAAGCGCGCGTGCCGCCGGCCCAGGCTTGTCAAAATTTCGTAGGGGATGGTGCCGGCATCCGCGGCGACCTGGTCCAGGCTCTGCCCAGGGCCGATCAGTTCGACGAGGTCACCCTCGCCCAGCGCGCCCTCGTCCAGCGCGGTAATATCGACCATGATGCTGTCCATCGAGACCCGGCCGACGATCGGCAGTCGCTTGCCGTCGTGCCATGCAGCGCCCCGGTTGCTCAGCGCGCGCGGCCAGCCGTCCGCATAACCAATGGCCAGCGTCGCCAGCCGCCGCGTATCCGGTGCGGTGTAGGTCAACCCATAGCCTACGCCGGTGCCAGCAGCGATCTGGCGCGTCTGCAGGATGCGCGCGCGCAGGCCCACCACCGGCTGGATCACCGCCGCGCCCGGCGGCAGTGGCACGCCGTACAGGGCAATTCCGGCACGCACGACGTCATTGTGGAAAGCCGCCGGCAAGGCGCTTCCGAAACTGTTCGCGACCGATCGCGGCACGCCGGGGAATAGCGCGGTAAGCGCATCGAAGGTGCTCAATTGCGCGGCATTGCTCGGCGCACCCGGCTCGTCGGCCGATGCGAGGTGGGTCATCACCAGCCGCAGCTCCACCTCCGTGGCAAAGCCCGGATCACAGGCCACCCGCCGCGCTGTGGCGCCATCCACGCCCAGACGCGACATCCCGGTGTCGAACTGCAGCGCAGCCGGCAAACGCTGCCCGCGCCGACGCGCCGCCTCACGCCACCGCTGGAGCGCGCCGGGCGCATTGAGCGCCGGAACGAAGCCATGGTCTGCGCAGAGGTCCTCTGCCCCCGGATCGAGCCCGTTCAGGATCACGAGCGTGCAATCGTCGCCAAGAACGTCGTGAAGCTCGATTGCTTCGCACAATTGCGCGACAAAGAACGTCCGGCATCCCGCTTGGTACAGGGCCGGTACGGCGCGCCGGGCGCCAAGGCCATAAGCGTCCGCCTTGACGACGGCGCCGCATTGCGCGGGCGCGACATGATCGCGCAGGTTCCGGTAGTTTGCCGCGAGCGCGTCCAGATCGATCGTCAGCTCGCTGGAAAAGGTCATTTCGTGCGTCATCGCCCTTGGCATTATTGCGCGCATGGTGGATGCGGCACCTGCAAATGTCCGCTCCTTTCTGCGACGGATGTTGCGAAATATGGTGTTCATTAGCAAAAACCGCTCAATCTTCGAAGGATTCTGCAACCATGCTCGACGCGGTGGATCGTCGCATCCTGAACCAGTTGCGGCTCAACGCGCGGATCACGAATACGGCCCTCGCGCGGGAGGTCGGATTGTCGGAATCCGCTTGCCTTCGACGGCTGAAGATCATGGAGAAATCGGGCGTCATCCGCGGCTACACTGCCGTGGTCGCTGGCGTCGATACGGATGAGGGGACGGTCGCCATCGTCCAGGTCGAATTGCTGCGCCAGTCCGAGGAATATCTCTCCCGCTTCGAGGCCGCGATGCGCAAACATGCCCAGATTCGCGAATGGTACCTGCTCACCGGGATGGGCGATTACCTACTCCGCGTGCAGATCGCCGACATGGAGGATTATGCGACCTTCCACCGCGAAGTGCTCTCGCGGCTGCCGGGGGTCTCGCGCATCACGTCCAGTTTCGCGATGCGCAGCCACCGCAAGGCCTGAGGTCACGCGGCGCCTGGATCAGGCGACGGCAAGCTCGCGAAACGGCGCGCCGGTGCATGCGCGCACCTCGTCCCGCGTGACGCCGGGTGCCAGCTCAACCAGGGTCAGCCCCTCCTCACCGCATTGCATGACGCACCGGTCCGTGATCACCAGATCGACGCAGCGCGCGCCGGTCAGCGGCAGGGTGCAATTCTCCAGCACCTTCGGCTTCCCGTGCTTCGACACGTGATCCATCACCACGATCACGCGCTTCACGCCGGCCACCAGGTCCATCGCCCCGCCGACGCCCTTCACCATCGCGCCCGGTATCGTCCAGTTCGCGATGTCACCGCGCGCCGAGACTTCCATCGCCCCAAGGATGGTCAGGTCGATATGCCCGCCGCGAATCATCGCGAAGCTGTCGGCGGAGGAAAAGAAGCTTGATGTCGGCAGCAGGCTGATTGTCTGCTTGCCCGCATTGACCAGGTCGGGATCGACCTCATCCTCATAGGGGAATGGCCCCATGCCCAGCATGCCGTTTTCCGACTGAAGGATCACGTCGATCCCTGCCGGAATTTGATTGGCCACCAGCGTCGGAATGCCGATGCCCAGGTTGACGTAATCACCATCGCGCAATTCGCGCGCGGCACGCGCCGCCATTTCGTCGCGAGTCCAGGCCATCACGCCATCTCCCGGGGACGAGTCATCAGCTTCTCGATGCGCTTTTCGTTGATCGTGCACTGGACGATGCGGTCGACGTAGATGCCGGGCGTATGGACCAGATCGGGGTCGATGCTCCCGGCGGGCACGATCTCCTCCACCTCGACGACCGTGACCCGGGCTGCGGTCGCCATCTCGGGATTGAAGTTTCGCGCGGTGCGGCGGAACACCAGATTGCCCGCGGGGTCCGCCTTCCACGCCTTCACGATGGCAAGGTCTGCGCGCAGCCAAGTCTCGCGCACATAGTCCCGCCCCTCGAACGTCTCCGCCGGCTTGCCTTCGGCCAGCAGGGTGCCCGCCCCCGTTGCGGTGTAGAAGGCGGGGATGCCAGCCCCGCCCGCACGGATGCGCTCCGCCAACGTCCCTTGCGGCGTCAGCTCCAGCTCCAGCTCGCCCGACAGATATTGCTGCTCGAACAGCTTGTTGTCGCCAACATAGGACGCGATCATCTTCGTGATCTGCCGCGATCGCAGCAGCATCCACAGGCCGAAGTTGTTCGCGCCCGCGTTGTTCGAGATGACCGTCAGCCGCTGGACCCCGGAGGCCCTGATCTCGGGGATCAGGCTCTCCGGGTTGCCCGTCAGGCCGAAGCCGCCTGACATGATGGTCATGCCGTCGAACAGCACGCCCTCCAGCGCCGCTGCCGGGCTGTCGTAGATCTTGGAGCGCATCGCCGTGCCTCAGGCCTGGTGGATTGCCTTGACGTTCAGGAACGGCTCCAGCCCCTCGCGCCCGCCCTCGCTGCCGAAGCCGCTGTGCTTGACCCCGCCGAACGGCGAATCCGCGCCGCTGATGGCAAAGCTGTTGATGCCCACCATGCCTGCCTCGATCGCATCCGACACACGCGCGGCACGGCGTCCGTTCTCGGTAAACATGAACGATGCCAGGCCATACGGCAGGCGATTGGCGCTGCTGATCGCCTCTTCCTCGGTGTCAAACGGCTGGATCAGGGCGACCGGGCCGAACGGCTCGTTCGACATGATGTCCGCCTCCAGCGGCACGTCGGCCAGCACGGTCGGCTGATAGAAGAAGCCGCCATCGATCCGGCCGCCACCCGCCATCACCCGCGCGCCGCGAGACACGGCATCGTCAACCAGCGCCTCGATCGCATCCGGCCGGCGACCATGCGCCAGCGGCCCCATCTTGGTGTCGGGGTCCATGCCGTTGCCCACGGCAACGCCGCGCGTACGCGCCGCAAAGCCATTGGCGAACTTCTCGTAGATGCTGCGCTGGACGTAGAAGCGCGTCGGCGACACGCAGACCTGGCCCGCGTTGCGGAACTTCTGCGGCACGACCATGTCGAGCGTACGCTCCAGATCGCAATCGTCGAAGATCAGGACCGGCGCATGACCGCCCAATTCCATCGTCGTACGCTTCAGGTCCTCCGCCGCCAGCTTCATCAAATGACGTCCCACCGGCACCGATCCGGTGAAGCTCAGCGCGCGTACCACCGGCGATCCCAGGATGTGCCGGCTGACAAGATCCGGATCACCGAAGACGAGCTGCAGCACCTCGCCCGGCAGGCCGGCGTCGAGCAGGCAGCGGACGGCCGCGCTGGTGCAGCCGGGCGTCTCCTCGGGCGGCTTGGCCACGACCGAGCAGCCCGCCGCCAGCGCCGGTGCCAGCTTCTTGATCATCAGATAAACCGGGAAATTCCACGGCGTGAACGAGGCCACCGGGCCCACCGGCTGGCGAATCACGATCGAACGTGACCCCGCCGGGCGCATCAGCACCCGTCCGTCGATCCGCGTCGCTTCCGCCGCATAGAAATCGAGCAGTTCGGCGCTCGCACCCACTTCCCCGCGCGCCTCGCCGATCGGCTTGCCCTGTTCGGTGGTCAGCAGCGTGGCGATGGCGTCGACGCGCTCCCGCATCAGCGTTGCTGCCTTGCGCAGGACCGCGGCGCGCTGTGCAGGATCGGTGTTGCGCCAGGTGACGAAGCCGCGCGCCACCGAGTCCAGCGCGAGGTCGAGATCGGCCTTGGACGCAAGCGGAACCGCCGCAATCGCATCACCGCTGGCGGGGTTCAGCACCGGACGGGCATCCCGCCCCTCGCTACCCTGCCATGCGCCGTCCACGAACAACTGCAATTCAATATCGTAAGCCATAATCCTCCGCGCGGGACGATCGTTGCGCCCCGACTGTTGATGTTCGCATAGCGCCGGAAAGTTCGCTTTACGAGCAAAATTCGCGGCGATATGGCTCTACCATGACACAGGCACTCAGCGGAAAAACCATCCTTCTGACCGGCGCGTCGAAGGGCATCGGGGCAGCAACGGCACGTATTCTGCTGGAAGGGGGCGCGCACCTGATCGCCCATTATGGCAGCGACGAAGCCGGCGCGCGGCGGGCAGTCGACGGCTATCCCGAAGACCGCGTGACGCTGCTCTCCGCCAACCTCGGCGACCGCGCATCGACGCTGGCGTTGTGGGATGCGGCGCTTGCGTGGCGCGGGCGGATCGACGTGCTCGTCAACAATGCGGCGGTGATGCCGTTCAACGGCGCCTTCGATGGGCCGGATGAGGATTTCGAGGCGGCGTGGGACCAGTCGCTGGAGGTCAACGTGCGCGGGCCAGCGCGACTGATGCGCGGGGCCGTGAACCACTTCAAAGAGGCCGGAGGTGGTGCGATCGTCTCCATTTCGAGCTGGGCAGCGCAGCGCGGCGTCACCAATCCGGCCACCATCGCTTATGGTGCGTCGAAGGCGGCGGTGCGATCCGCCACCCAGTCGATCGCGCGTGCTTACGCCCGCGACAACATCCAGGCCTATATCATTGCGCCCGGCGTCGTCCGCACGCGATTGTCGGAGGAGTTCGCCGCCAGCCAGGGCGGCGAGGAAGCGGTCAACGCCACCTTAGCGAGCGGTGAATGGGTAACGCCGGAAGAGGTCGGCAATATCGTCGCATTCGTCGCCAGCGGCGCGGCGCGGCAGCTGTCGGGCGCGACGCTCGACGTGAACGGCGCGACGTACATCCGCTGACATGCGCATCACCCTGCCCGGAGCGGAACGCCGCGGCTCACCCTTCGCGCTGACCTTTGATGGGGAGACGATCGAGGCGTGGCCGGGCGAAAGCGTCGCCGCCGCACTGACCTCGGCGGGCAAGCGGGCGCTGCGGGAGGCGTCCACCGGCGCGCCGCGCGGCATGTGGTGTGGCATGGGGGTATGCGGCGAATGCCGGGTGGAGGTAGATGGGCAGGTCCGCCTTGCCTGCATGACACCGGCCCAGCCCGACCAGCAGATCAAGCAGGCGCCTGCCCGCGTCGTGGCAGGCGAAAAGACGATAATGCCCGCCCCCGGCGCGGCTACGGTGGAGACCCCCGACGTGCTGGTCGTCGGCGCTGGGCCGGCGGGTTTGTCCGCCGCGCGCATCGCGGCTGCCGCCGGCCTCGACGTCCTGATCGCCGACGAGCGCGCAATGGCGGGCGGGCAATATTTCAAGCAACCGGCCAGTGCCTTTGCGATCGATCCTGAGCGCAGCGATCGGCAGACCGCCGAGGGGCGGGCGCTCATCGGGCAGACACTGGCGGCCGGCGCGCGCCTGCTGCATGGGCGTACGATGTGGGCCGCCACGCGAGACGAGGCGGGGCAGCTGTCGATCAGCCTTTCCGGTGATGCAGGCGCGGTGGTGGTGCGACCGAAGCGGCTGGTGCTGGCGATGGGCGCCTATGAGCGGGCGTGGCCGGTGCCCGGCTGGACGCTGCCGGGCGTCATGACGGCGGGGGCGGCGCAGACGTTGCTGCGCGCCTATGCGACCGCGCCGGGGCGGCGCGTGCTGGTGGCGGGCAATGGCCCGCTCAACATTCAGGTTGCGCGCGAATTGCTGCGCGCAGGATGTGAGGTGGTGGCGCTGGTCGAGGCTGCACCGGCACCGGGGCCCAGACGCACGCTCGATGTGCTTCGCATGGCCAAGGCTGCACCAAGGCTGGTGATGGATGGCGCGGGGATGCTGGCTGCGCTGCGCCGGGCGAAGGTGCCGATGCTGTACGGCCATGTGGTGACCGGGATCGAGGGCTTCGACAAAGCGGAGAGGGTCACGGTCGCGAGGACCGATGCCGACGGTACGATCGTCCCCGGCAGCGAGCGGTCGTTCGAGGTTGATGCGGTGTGCCTGGGCTATGGCTTCCTGCCGCAAGCGGAGGCGGCGCGGGCGCTGGGATGCGCGACGGAGAGCAGCGCCGACGGCACGATCCGCGTCGTGCGCGACGATGCCGGGCACACCACGATCGAGGATGTTCAGGTGATCGGCGACGGCGGCGGGCTGGGCGGCGCGCGGATCGCGATGGCGCAGGGCGTGCTTGGCGGCGCGGCGCTGGTGGAGGCGCTGGGCGGGCGACCTGTTGCCGCCGCGGAGCGTGCGAAGGCGGTTCGCGAGTTGGGGCGGCATCGTGTGTTCCAGGATGCGCTGTGGCGCATCTACGCGCCCGTGGGGCTGCCGAATTTGCGGCCTGATGCGCTGCTGTGCCGGTGTGAAAGCGTGCCTGTTTCGGCCGTGGATTCGCTGCTGGCGGCCGGTCTGCGGGATATTTCGGCCATCAAGCGCGCAACCCGCGCGGGCATGGGCGCGTGCGGGGGAAGATATTGCGCCGCCGTGATCGAAGCGCGCCTGAAAGCGGCCGGCGAGGGCAACGTGGCCACCGCGCTGCCGGGCTTTGCGCCGCGCGCCCCGTTCAAGCCGACGACGATCGATCAGATCGTCGCTACCGCAACGAATGGTCGCATAAAGAACGAGAGTTCGACAGAAGAACATTGACTGGCCGGAGGGTCATTGTCATTCGACGCAGCGGGGAGGGCTGCCGTGCTGCGCCTGTGCTGGATGTTATCGTTTCTGATTGCTGTGGTGGCAGGCGGGATGGCGCATGCGCGCACGCTGGAGGATGTCCGCCAATCGGGTGAGATCCGCGTCGGGGTGAACCCCAATTTCCCGCCGATGAGCAGCTATGGCGACGACAACCGCCTCGCCGGGTTCGACGTGGATGTGGCGCGGCGCATCGCCGACGCGCTGGGCGTCAAGCTGACGCTGGTGCCGACCGAGGCGGCGCAGCGGGTCCCGTTCCTGGTGTCGGGGCGCATCGACATGTCGATGGGCGCGCTGACGATCACGCCGGAACGCCAGGCGCTGATCGATTTCACCATTCCGCTCCATTCGGAAGCGATGGGCGTCATCACCACCGATCGCGTGAAGGCCGACCGTTGGGAGGATCTGAACCGCCGCGACATCACGCTGGTCAACATGCGCGGCAACCAGTCGGTCAGCGTGCTGCAGGAAAAGCTGCCCCTGCCCCGCCGCCTGCTGGTCGACGGCAACGCCGACACGATCCGCGCGATCGCGCAGGGGCGCGCCGACGCGCTGATCGAGAACACCGATTTCTTCCTGGGCTTCACGCGCAACTATCCCGAGGTCAAATGGCGCGTCCTGCCCGACCCGATCTTCGCCGCCTGGTGCGGAATTGGCGTCGCCAAGGGCAATGCCACCCTTCAGGCCGAACTCGACCGCGTGCTCCATGCGCTGCACAAGGACGGCAGCATCGCCGCCATGTGGCGCAACCATTATGCCGCGGACATGAGCGTGCCGGTGGGCGAGGAGCAGATCGCGCCCGCGCTGCGCGATCGTCCCGCCGCCACGCAGGCGGAGAGCAGCGGCTACGCCTTCGATTTCAGCGGGGTGATCGGCCAGATCCCCTACCTGCTGGGCGGCGCGGCGATATCGCTGCAGATCGCGTTCCTCGCCTTCATCATCGGCGCCTCGATCGGCCTCGGCGGCGCGATGGCGCTGCTTTATGCGGCAGGGCCGGTTCGCAGCTTCGTCAGCGGCTATGTGACGCTATTCACCAACACGCCTGCGCTGGTGCAGATCTTCCTCATTTATTACGCGCTGCCGGACGCGGGGATCAAACTGGGCTCGTTCACTGCGGTGGTCATTGGCCTGACGCTTAACGCCGGCGCCTATCTGACCGAGATCATCCGCGCGGGCGTCGCATCGGTGCGGCCGGCGGAACTCGAGGCGGCGAGCGTCCTTGGTCTCAACCGCCGCGACGTGATGACTCATGTCATCGTGCCGCACGTGTTGCGCACGGTGTACCGCCCGCTGGCCAATTTCTTCATCGTGCTCGTGCTCGGCAGCTCGATGGCGGCGCTGTTCGGCGTCGAGGAACTGACCGGCCGCGCGATCAACGTCAGCACCGCCAGCCTGCGCACGATCGAGACGTTCGCCGTCGCTGGCCTCATCTACATCGCCCTGACCCTGATCGCCTCCGCGGCGCTGGCATGGTTCGGGCGCACCTTCTTCCGCGTCCGCACGGGGGCCTGACCATGATCGAGTCCATCGTTGAAAGCGCGCCGCGCTTCTTCACGCCGGGGGTCGCGCTGTTCCTGCTCGGCGCGCTGTGGCGCACGATCGTGATGACGGCGATCGGCTGCTCGCTCGGCTTTGCGTTCGGCATGGGACTGGCCGTCCTGCGGCGCACCCGCGCGCCGGCGCTGGCGCCGCTGCGGTTCGCCGCGATGCTGGTCGTCGAGACGTTCCGCCGCCTGCCCTTCCTGGTGCTGCTGATCCTGTCGCTGTTCGCCACGCAGATCATCGCGCCGGAGCTGTCGCTGCTCGGCATCGCGACGGTGGCGATCACGCTTTACGCCACCGCCTATCTGTCGGAGATCATCCGCGCCGGCCTCGATTCCGTGCCGCGCACGCAGGTGGAGGGCGCCGAGGCGCTCAACTTCAACGCCTGGCAGGTGTTCTGGCTGGTGGTCCTGCCGCAGAGCTGGCGCATCATCCTGCCGCCCGCGACCGCCTTCATCGTCATGTTCATCAAGGACACTTCGCTCGCCTCGCACCTAGGCGTCGTGGAGCTGACCTTTTCGGGCAAGATCCTGGTGAACCGCGGCTTCCCGCCGACTTTGGGCTTCGGCGCAGTCCTGATCCTCTATTTCCTTCTGTCTTGGCCGCTCGGCCTGCTCGCCAAGCGCCTGGAGAACCGCCTTGCACCATCTCGACGTCCGTGACCTTGAAGCCAGCTATGCCGGCAACCCTGTCCTGCGCGGCGTTACCCTGTCCGCCGACAAGGGCGAGGTCGTCAGCCTGATCGGCCCGTCAGGATCGGGCAAGAGCACGCTGCTGCGTGTCCTGATCGGCCTGACGCCGCCGACGGCGGGGGCGGTCTGTATCGGTGGCACCGCGGTCGATTATGCCGACAAGCGCAGCCTGCGTGCGCTGCGCAGCCGAATGTCGATCGTGTTCCAGCAGTTCAACCTGTTCCAGAACATGACCGCGCGCGCCAATGTCGCGATCGCGCCGGTGAAGGTGCACGGCGTGCCCAAGCGCGAGGCGGAGGAGCGCGCAATGGCGCTGCTGGAGAAGGTCGGCCTGGGGCACAAGGGCGACAGCTATCCCGATCAGCTGTCGGGTGGCCAGCAGCAGCGGGTGGCGATCGCCCGGGCGCTGGCGGTCGAGCCGGAGATCCTGCTGCTCGACGAAGTGACCTCAGCGCTTGATCCCGAGCGTGTCGGCGAAGTGCTGGACACGGTCCGCGCACTGGCGGGGGACGGCATCACCATGCTGCTGGTCAGCCACGAAATGGCGTTCGTGCGCGAAATATCGACCCGCGTGGTGATGATGGATGCCGGGCAGGTGGTGGAGACCGGGACATCGGCGGAGATCTTCACCGCCGCGAAGATGGAGCGGACGCGTGCCTTTGTCGGCGCCGTCATCCGGCACGCGGCCTGAAGGCGTCGAAGGGCGCCGCCATCGGGGGCGCCTTGCCCTGCACCATGCTGGCGATCGCGCGCGCCGCCGCCGGGCCGCCGGTGAAGCCCATCCACGGCACATAGTTCAGGAACACGCCGGGCGCGCCGGGCAGCTCGCCCAGGATCGGCAGCCAGTCATCGGTGCCGTTGACGAAGGCCGCCCAGCTGCGCACCAGTTTCAGCCCGCCGATCGCCGGCACCGCAGCGCGGGCGAGCGACAGGTTCTGCGCCAGGTTTTCGATATCGACCACCGGCCGCCCCTCCGCGTCGAGCCGCGCCGACCAGCCGCCGCCGATCAGGATGCTGCCCGCGCGCGTCTGCTTCATGGTGAGCTTTTCGCCAGCACTGTAAACGAGATGCTTGATCAGCGGCGCGGCCGGCTCGGTCACGCTCACCTGGATCGGGAAGGCCTGAACGCCCAGCGTCACGCCCAGCGACTGCGTCAGCGCGCCGCTGGCCGAGCCGGCGGCGATCACGATCCGATCGGCGGTGTAGCGGCCAGTGTCGGTGGTGACGGTATAGGCCCCCGCCTCGCGCCGGAGCGCCGCTGGGCCGCTGTAGCTGGCGATCTGCGCGCCCGCCGCCTGCGCGGCGCGGGCGAAGGCGGGGGCGACCAACATCGGATTGGCCTTCCCCTCGATCGGGCAAAGCGCGCCGCCGATCAGCGATTCGGAAAGATAGGGTGCGTGTTCGCGCAGCGAACGGCTGTCGAGCAGTTCCATCGGCAGCCCGGCGGCCCGCTCAACCTGCGCCTTGGCCGCGATCTCCGCCATCTCCGCCTCGGTCGCGCCGACCAGCAGGCCGCCGCCGAAGCCGATTTCGAGATCGGTGCCAAGCTCCGCCTCCAGCGTGCGCCAGATGTCGAGCGACGCCATGTAGAAGGGGATCGCTTGCGCATAGTTCTGCGCCCATTCCGGGCCGAGATTGCGGAAGGGATCGTGCGGGATCTGGGCGTGAAGGCTCCCGGCATTGGCGCTGCTCGCCAGGCCGCTGAGCCCCGCCTGTTCGACCAGCGTCACGGCAACGCCATCACGCGCCAGATAATAGGCCGTCGCACATCCGGCGATCCCGCCGCCGACCACGATCACCTCGTCCACGCGCATGCTCCCGTTATTAACCAACACCGTAACGTTCCCATCTTGCCACTGCAAAGTTGGGCGCTATGGTTACAAGTGTTCGCTTATCGCATCGCATGGCAAAAGCATATCCGTCATGCGTCCCCAGACAGAAAGCAGGTTCATGAAGAAATTCCGCGGTAGCTACACCGTCGCGGTCACGCCGTTCTCGACCGATGGCGCCACCGTCGATGTGGGCGCGCTTCGCTCCTTCCTCGACTGGCAGATCGACTGCGGCGTGCCCGGCATCATCATGCTGGGCACCACGGGCGAGTTCCTGACCATCAGCCGCGAGGAACGCCGCACGATCGTCGAGGAGACGGTGAAGCATGTCGATGGCCGCATGGACGTGCTGGTCGGCACGATGGATGCCTATACGCCCAACGCCGTCGCGCACAGCGCAGAGGCGCAGGCGCTGGGCGCCGATGGCCTGATGATCATCCCGCCTTATTATTACACGCCGACCGACGACGAGATCTTCGCCTATTATCGCGCCATCTGCGACGCGGTCACCGTGCCGATCATGGTGTACAACAATCCGGTGACGTCGAACCGCGACATGAGCGCGGCGCTGATCGCCAGGCTGACGAACGCGTTCGAGCAGGTCCGCTACATCAAGGAGGCAAGCATGGACGTCGCCCGGGTGTACGACATCGTCGAGGAAACCGGCGGGGTGATGAACGTGTTCGCCGGCGAGCGTCCGGTGGAAAGCTTCCTGCTAGGCGCGGTCGGCTATGTGAACCCTTACGGCAACTACCTGCCCTATTCGACGACACGGATGTGGGAGCTGCTGGAGGAAGGGCGCGTGCGCGATGCCGCCGCGATCCAGCATCTGGTGCACCGCGCCGATCGCATCATCGCGGAGGGCCACCCGACCTATGGCCATCAATGCTATTCCAAGGCGCTGGCCGCTGCGGTCGGCCATCCGGTCGGCGATGTGCGCCAGCCGCTGACGACCTTCGCCAGCCTGGGGGATGAGGGCAAGCAGAAGCTGGCCGCGATCCTCGCGATCTTCGAGGAGATCGACGCGCTGATGAAGGACATTGACGCGCGCAAGACCGACACCGTCGGGACCGCCGCGTGAGCGAGACGCCCGTCCTCTTCACGCCCTTTGCGTGCCGGGGCGTGGCGTTCCGCAACCGCATCATCCTGTCGCCGATGTGCCAATATGTCGCGCAGGACGGGCACGTCACCGACTGGCACCGTGCCCACCATGCGCGGCTCGCGCTGGGGGGCGTGGGCGGCGCGCTGGTCGAGGCGACGGGCGTCACGGCGGACGGGCGCATCACGCCCGGGTGCCTTGGCATCTGGTCCGACGATCATGTCGCCGGACTGTCGACGATCACGAAGCTGTACCACGATCATGGTGCCGCGGTCGGCATCCAGTTGGCCCATGCCGGTCGCAAGGCGAGCGCAGAGGTGCCGTGGGACGGGGCGCAGCCGATCGAACCGGCGGACCCGCGCGCGTGGCAGAGGGTAGCGCCGAGCGCGCTGCCGTTCCTCGACGGCTGGCCGACGCCCCATGCGCTGAGCGAGGATGAGATTTCGGGCGTCATCGATGCGTTCGCTGCCGCTGCGCAGCGCGCCGTCGCTGCGGGCTTCGATTTCGTCGAGGTGCATGGCGCGCACGGCTATCTGATCCACAGCTTCGTCTCGCCGCTGAGCAACCAGCGGAGCGACAGCTGGGGCGGCGACGAGGCGGGGCGGTTCCGGCTGCCGCTGGAGATCGTGCGGCGGCTGCGCGCCGAGCTGCCCGAAGGCATGCCGATCTTCTATCGCCTGTCGCTGTTCGACGGCGTCGACGGCGGGCTGACGGTGGATGACATGGTGCGGCTGGCGGCGGCGCTGCGTGCGGCGGGGGTCGACGTGGTCGACTGTTCGTCGGGCGGCGTACGCGGCAGCTCGGGCGTGGCCGATGCCGCCCCCTCCCCCGGCTATCTCGTACCCCATGCCGCGCGCATCCGTGCCGAAGGCGGCGTCGCGAGCATGGCGGTGGGGCTGATCGTCACGCCCGAAATTGCCGAACAGGCGATCGCATCGGGCAGTGCCGATCTGGTCGCGATCGGGCGCGAATTGCTGGCCGACAGCAACTTTGCCTATCGCGCCGCGGCCGAGCTGGGAATGGAGCGGCCCAATGCGGTGTTCCCGCGTAACTACGCCTTCTTCCTGGAGCGCCGGCGGTATCGCTGAGCTCGCTTAACCGACAAGGAAACGCCCGCGTCGCCCCTGGCAGCGCGGGCGTCTTCGTTTCATCCCGAGCCCCGCCGGTATCATCGACGGGGCTCCGGCGATCAGCGCATCGTGCGAACCTGATCGTCCTTGCCGGTCATTTCCCAGCGGATCAGCGCGATCGGGATGATACCCGACTGGATGAAGCGATCATGGAATTTGGTCAGATCGAAATCATCGCCCTTGGCCAGCCGCTCCTCGGCCAGCAATTGTTCGAGCTGAACCTTCCCGAAATAATAGTTCAGGCCAAGTCCCGGCTGACGCAGGTAGAGCGCCATGTCGTAGATCGCGGTGTCGTCGGTCTTTTCCATCCAGCGCGGGGTGCGACCGGAGAGTGACTCGAGCGCCTGGTCGAACGTCCATTCATTCGCCTGCGCCAGCAGCTCCGCCTTTAGCCGTGCGCCGCGATTGGCCTGCAGCACATAATGGATCTCACGCGCCTTGGGCCGATCGTCGAGCCAGCCGGACTGGAGCAGCATTTCCTCCAGATAGAAGGCCCAGCCCTCCAGCCGTCCGCTGTCGATGAACCCAAGTCGCTCGTCGCCGCGGATCGGCCGGGTGTCGCGCTTGCGATAGGCGCTGTCGAAGATGTGCCCCGGCAGGTTGTGCGCGCGCAGGCTGCGCGGATCGCGATCCTCCGCCTCGCGGAAGAAGTTGCGGTCGATCGGCGCGTCGAACGGCCCCGGCACCGCGGGGTCCTGGTTGGCGGGCATGACATAGGGGCCCTCGGGCGGCGGCACCGTCAGCCAGTCGGGCACGGTCATGATCCGTCGTTCCTTCAGGAAGCGCAGCAGATCCTCATCCGCCTCACGCCGAAGCGCCTCGAACCCCTCGAGCGACGTCACCGGCGCCGGCATCGGCGTCGCCTTATGCTCATGTTCCTCAAGCGCGAGGAAGGCCATGCTGCGTTCCCATTCGCGTTCGCCCAGCGCCTTCAGCTCGGCGAAGGTCCACGGCATCAGCATGACATTCTTGATGTACCAATCGAAGTCCGCAACGCCGATGCCGGCATGCTGCTTCGCCCGCGGCTTTTCGGCGCGCAGCCATGCCGCGAAGTCGCTCGAGGCCTTTTCTGCGGCACGCGCCGGGCCGACCAACTCTGGGTGATGCTTCGCCAGATCGCGCGCCATCCGGCCATAGACGCGCGTCTCAATATCATGGTGCATGATGCCGAGGTCGATCAGGTCGCCGCGCGCATCGGTCAGCGTCAGGCGCGCATTGGCCAGGATCGTCGGCGTTGCCCGCAACTGCGCCGCAAATGTCGCCTTTGCGGCCGCGTCGGTGATCGGCAGCTTGGGCGGGGAAAAAGCGGTCTTCACCTTCGGTCCCCAGCCAAGGTCGAGCGTCGACCACCAGCTTGGGTCGCGCGCCCACGGGCGCAGGACGCGGTGTTCGAAATCGACCCCGCGCATTTCGGCAAGCGCCAGCATCAGGTCGGCGCGCTGCGGGATCGGCCACGCCTTGTCATCAATCGCGCCGATCTGAGCGACCGCACGCTGCGCCGCCTGCTGCCGCGCGGCCATCGCCGCTTCGGACACGTCGGGCACATGGTTGCGGACGGTGAAGTCCACGTTCTTGCGCGCCTGCTGATAGAGCGCGACCAGACCGTCATGCGTGCGCACGCTGCCTGTCGGCGTCGTCATGGATGGCGCGGCCTGAAGCGCCGCGGGAGCCGCGATAGCTGGGGCGAGCGGCACCATCAGCGCCAGCGACGCGCTCATCATTCCCCGGAACATTCTATTCATCAAACCCCTCCCTTGTCCGCCAACCGAAACACGATCACAGTGCGAACGCAAGTTCGCATGGCGCATTTAAGTGAGAAGGATCGGCGATGCAGGATGCCAAGCCTTGGATGATCCCGCAGGACGAGTTACGTTCGCTGATCAACCGCGTACGCGCGGGACGAACGTTGCAGCCCGCATCATGGCCGGACGGGGCGCGCTTCGCCGTCGCGCTGTCGTTCGACTGCGATCATGAATCGTTCGAGATCGGCGCCGGCGGGCGTGCGATCGGGCGCCTCGCCTGGGGCGAGTTCGGGCGAAGGGTGGGCCTGCCGCGCGTGCTGGACGTGCTGCGTCGTCATGACGTGCCGGCAAGCTTCTTCATGCCTGCGCTGTGCGCCATCCTTGATCCGGACGAGACGCGTGGGCTGATCGGCGCGGGTCACGAGGTCGGCATGCATGGCTGGGTGCATGAGAATAACAGCCTGCTCGACGCGGCGACCGAGCGCGAGTTGATGCTGCGCGCGCATGACGTGCTCACCCCGCTGATCGGGTCGCCGCCGGTCGGCTTCCGCTCCGCCAACTGGGACCTGTCACCCAACACGATCGCGATCGTCGCGGAAATGGGGCTGCTGTACGACAGTTCGCTGATGGCGGACGAGGTCCCGTACGAGCTGCTGCTCGACGGGCGGGCCACGGGGGTCGTCGAGATACCGGTCGAATGGCTGCGCGACGATGCCGTCTACATGATGTTCAACCGGACGCCCGCCACCCGCCCGTGGATGACCCCTGACGACGTCTATTCAATCTTCAAACGCGAGCTGGAAGCCGCGGCGGTCGAGGGCAGCGTGTTCCAGCTGGTCATGCACCCCTTCGTCATTGGCTACCGATCGCGCATCTGGATATTGGAGGCGCTGATCGAGGCGGCGAAGGATCTGGGCGGCGCGTGGTTCGCCACCCATGCCGACATCGCGCGCTGGGTGCGCGACGCCGGCGGGCTGGGCGGCCGGGGCGAATAGCCACCGGCTGCCCTTCATCGGTTACGGCTTGATCCCCAGCTTTTCGAGTTCGTCGGTCTTGCCCAGCATTTCCCAGCGGATCAGCGACAGCGGGATCATCCCGTGGCGGTTCAGGCCGTCGAAGAATTCGCGCGGACGGAATTGCTGGCCGCGATCCTCCGCCATTTCGGTCAGCAGCCGCTCGACCATCGCCTTGCCGGTGATGTAGCTGGGGCCGTAGCCCGGCAGCCGCAGGTACATCTGCTGTTCAAAGCCGAGCAGCGGCAGCGTCGGCGACATATAGCCGTTGGGCGTGCGCGCGACCTGCATGTCCATCGCCGCCTTCAGGTCGATCATGTTGGCCTGCGCATACAGCGAGGCGAGGCCACGCGCGGCGCGCTGCGCCTGCATGATCCACACGAATTCGCGCGACCGAGGCTCATCGTCGAACAGCCCGGCGTGGAGCATCAGTTCCTCGACCGCAGTCGCCATGCCTTCCGAGCGGCTGAGCCACACATTGTACAGCAGGGGCCCGCGGCGCACCTCGCTTGGGTGCGGATCGGCCTGCATCATGCGCAGGTCCCACCAGTGATAATAATGCGTCCACAGCGTCATCGGCGCGCGGTGCATCACAATGTGGAAGAAGTTCTGCTTTTCCGGCGGGACATAGCTGCCCACCCGCTTCATCAGCTCCGGTTCCATATAGTCCCGGATGGTCAGGATGTCCTTGTCCTTCAGGAACTGCATGTACTTGCGCACCGATGCGGCGGCGAGCGCGTCATATTCCTGCGGGGTGGAGGCGCCGACCAGCTGCGGCAGGTTGCGATTGCGCTGTTCCTCCATGCGCAAGGCGGCGTGCGAGCGATCCAGCTCGCGCTGCATGATCGCGACCTCGTCGGCCCAGGTGAGCGTCGACAGCTGAACGTTCTTCAGGAACCAGTTGTAATTCTCGATGCCAACGCCCGACGGGCCGGTCTTGCGCGGCGCCTCGGCCTTCACCCAGGCGATGAAGCTGCGCGTGGCGGTCGCGGCATCGCTGACGGCGCGCACCAGCTTCGGATCGCCGCCGGCAACCTTGCGCTGAAGGTCGTCGAGCGCCTCCTGCTGGCCGCCCAGCGTGACGAGGCTCGCGGTCCACAGGTCGCGGGCGTTGCCGGTCAGGTTGACGCGCGCCTGGCGCAGCAGCTCGGGGATATGCGCCAGCTCGCCCGCCAACTTCTTCGACGCGGCGGCATCGAGCGGGAAGCTGTAGGTCCATAGTTCGACCGGCATCGGGTGGACCGGGCCTTCGTGCGCGGGCGTATCGCTCTGCGCCGCCCAGACGGAAAGGTACCAGGCGGGGTCACGTTCCCACGGCTTCGCGACGCGCAGGTCGAAATCGAGGCCGTTCATCTCCGCGCGGATGATCTCGCGATCGACCTTCTGCGACACGGTCCAGCCGGTGGTGGGCAGCGCGTCGAGCCGGGCACGAAGCTGCTTCAGCCCCGCCGCCTGCCGCGCCAGCGCGGGGGCGCTGTAATCCGTCGCGCCGTTCTTCACCTCGCCAAGCTGCAGCGTGCGCCAGTCGCGGAACACGCTCTCCAGCGTGTCGTGCCGTACCTGCGCCGCCAGCGGGGTCGGCACGGCGAGCGCCGCCATCGTCCCCATCATCGCCGCCGCCAGCAACAAACCATGTTTCATCTACCATCCCCTTCCCGCGCGGTACCGGGCACCCGGTCATCCACCAAGCGCACCGGCATCTTGCCTTTGCCGGCCATGACACAGCAGCAGTGGTCACACCAGACACTATGTGCGCACAGCGGCTATGTGTTCGCCTGATGATATCTTTCTTGACAGTTCGGATGCCCCCACACGATAGTACGCACAGAGAGCAGGATGTTCGCTGAGCGACCAAGGTTGGATCGGCGCCCGCACCTGCCGACGTGCACACTGCGCGAAGCAACAAATGCCAAAAGGAGTCGATGCCATGTCTTTGAAACGCCGGCCAATGACGCTGGTGATCGCTGCCGCGCTGATGACGACGGCGATGCCGGGCATTGCCGTTGCTCAGGGCGGAACGACGCTCGCCGCAGCATCCACCACCGCACGCCCGCCCTCGGGCCAAGGCAGCTACCAGGACCTGCTGCGGACTTGGGGTGAGTTCCTGGAATGGCGCACGGCGCAGGCCAAGAGCACGGATTTCACCCCAGCCGCGATCGAGGCACGCCGTGCGCAAGTGGGCGGCTACCTCAGCGCGATGGAGAATATGAACGTCGCCGGCTGGGAGCGGGCGCAGCAGGTCGACTGGCTCGCCGCGCGCGCCAAGATGAACGAGGAGGATTTCCTCCTGCGTGTCTCGAAGCCGTGGGAGCGTGATCCCGGTTTCTACGTCGACCAGATGCTGCGCGTGTCGTTCACCGAACTGCCCGCCAAGGGCGCCGCGCTGATCACGCTGCGCGGCCAGCTCCGCGAGATGCCGACGATCGTCGCGCGCGCCAAGGCAACGCTGCGCAACGTGCCCGGCGACTATGCCGATCTGGCGCTGCATAACCTGACCAACGCCGATGGCGTCGGCCATGGCCATCCGTACCGCAAGGTGCCGCCCGCCGGCATCATCGGCTGGTTCGACGATCTGGAAGCGCGCGCGAAGACCACGCAGCCGGCGATCCTCCCCGACATTCGCGCCGCGCGCGCCGCCGCGGCTGACCTTCGTACGTGGCTGGAAGCGGAGCGGCCGAAGATGACCGCGCCGGCCGGCGTCGGCGAAGCGAATTTCAACTGGTATGTGAAGAACGTGAAGCTGCTGCCGTACAATACGGACCAGCTGCGCACGATCGGCCATCGCGAAACCGAGCGCCTGTGGGGCATGCACGCGCTGGAGAAACATCGGAACCGCAACCTGCCCGAGCTGACGCTGCCGGCCAGCGAGGCGGACTATGAAAAGCGCAAGGCCGACACGCTGCGCGACATCCACGCCTTCCTGAAGGACGAGGAGATCATCACCGTCCCGGCGGACATCGGCTATCTCTATGTCAACGTGCCGTGGATCGTTCGGCCGAACGGGCCGAATTTCTGGGAGCAGATCCAGTATCGTGACCCCAGCCCCGACCTGTTCCACGCCACCATCCCCGGCCACGCCTTCGATGGGCAGATGGACAAGCGCGACACCCACCCGATCCGCAGCAAGATCGACGATGGCGTGCGGACCGAAGGCTGGGGCACGTATCTGGAGGAAGCGGCCCAGCGGCTCGGCTTCTTCGACAAGGATCGCGCGCGCACGCGTGAGTTGATCGACCTGTTCGGCATCTTCCGCGCGGTACGCGTCGCCGGCGACCTCGACCTGCAGCTCAACCGCGCCAATGTCTCGCAGGTCGTGGCCGAGTGGCAGAAATATACGCCCTGGCTCGACGCGGACGTGGCGCGCGTCGACGCCGAAATCTATCTGCGGCGGCCGCCGGGCTATGGCCTGGGCTATACGATCGGCATGGTCGAGATGCAGAAATTGCTGGGTGACGTTCGCCGGCATCAGGGCGACAAGTTCGTCCTCCGCGATTTCCACGATCGCATGATGACGATCGGCCGCATACCCTTGTCGCTGATCCGATTCGAGATGACCGGCAACGACGACGAAGTGTCCACTTTCTGGCGACGCGACCCTCTCCCCGGAGGGGCGTAGTCGGAAACGGCCGCCATCGCTCCCCAGCGATGGCGGCACCTTTCCCCGGTGTCATCATGCATGTTCCCGCGCCGGGGGAACCCAGAAACTCAGGGTGCTGACCGGCCATGGTCGGCCCCCTTTTTTTCGTCCCGGCCGCGGGCCGGACGTGATGTGTCATTTGTGACTTGTTGGATCGGCGGGTCAAGCACTTAACTGGCGACAAGCACAAAAAAGGCGCGGAGCATCAGCCCCCGCGCCCTTTTCCGTTGCCTGATGTGGTTGTTCAGATCGCTTGCGTGCCGATCCATTCCTCGATCCGCTGTTCCAGCACGCCGAGCGGCATGATGCCCGACAACAGCCCCGCATCATGGAAGGCGCGGATGTCGAAGCGCGCGCCGAGCCGGCGACGTGCGTCCTCCCGCAGGCGGATCCATTCGCGCTGGCCGATCTTGTAGCTCGGCGCCTGCCCCGGGATCAGGCAATAGCGATCGACCTCCGACGTAACGGAATCGCGGCTGCTGCCCGTGGCCGCGACCATATAATCGACCGCTTTCTCACGGCTCCAGCGATGGTGGTTGAGCCCGCTGTCGACCACCAGGCGCGCCGCGCGGAACAATTCGCTCTGCAAATAGCCGAGGCGACCAAGCGGATCTTTCTCGAACACGCCCATCTCGTCGGCGACGGTCTGCGCGTAGAGTGCCCAGCCCTCGACATAGGCGCTGCATTCCATCGTCCGGCGCCACATCGGGATGCTTTCATTCTCCTGCGAGAGCGAAATCTGCATGTGGTGGCCCGGAACGGCCTCGTGATGGGTGAGCGTGGCCAGTCCGACGATGGAGCGATCCTCCATCTCGCGCATGTTGATGAAATAGGAGCCCGGCACGCTGCCGTCGATGCTGCCGCGGCTGTAATAGCCGCCTGCCTTGCCGGCCTCGATCGCCTGCGGGATCCGCTTGGCGACAACCGATGCGCGTGGCTGGGTGCGGAAATAGCGCGGCAGCAGCGCGCTGATCTCCTCGATCTGGCGCGTGGCGTCGACCAGCATCTTCTCCCGGCCGGCGTCCGAATTCTCGTACACGCCCTTCATGTCGATCGCCATCGCGTGGATGCGCTCGCCCAGCGTGCCGCGGGTATAGCCACCCGGTTTCAGGATCGCCTCGATATCGGCGGTGTTCTGCGCCACCATCTCCAGGCCAAGGCGGTGAATCTCGTCACCGCTGAAGGCCTTGGTGTTGAAGAGGCGGATGCCCCAATCGTAATAGGCCTCGCCATCCGGCAGGCGCCACGCGCCGGCATCGTGATTGGCGGTCTGTCGCTGGCGTTGCAGCTCAGCAATCTGGCGGTCGAGCGCGGGATAGACGCGCTTCTCGACCAGCTCGGTCGATCGCTTCGCCCAGTCCCCCGTTACGCCGCGCGCAGTCGCCCGCCGCGCCACCGACGTGGCGAGCATCGATTGCGCCGCGGGCACGCCGCGCAGCAGCGAAATCTGCCTGATGCACGTATCGAGGATGAAATCGGGGGCCGACGCACCATTGGAGGCGTCGCGCCGCGAGCGTTCGGTGTCCTGATCCAGCACCGTCGCGAAGGCATCCAGGCGGCTGAGATAAGCCTCGGCGTCCTCCGCCGTCTCGACCCGGTGAGCGGTGTCGAGGAAGTCGGGGATGTTGTTGTACGTGCCATCGAGCTGGTTGACGGCATAGGCGCGCGGGTAACCCGGCTCGCCATATTTGAACCGGTCATACCCCTCGAGGGTGATGTCGGCGTAGAATTTCATCGATCGATGATTGACCAGGTCGATCCCGGCCAGCTTCGTCGTGTCGATCTGCGCCAGCTCCGTGCGGGCACGCCGCAGCGTGTCCATCGAGCGGGCGAACGCGCCCTCCGACCGGTCGTTCAGCAGGCGCCGTGCCGCGGCATGTTCCGCGCCGCGGTCCAGCCCGAGCGAGGTCAGCCGCTGCGGCGACGACGCGATCTCTTCGCGCCACACACGGGCGTAAAGAGCATCGAGCCGCGCCGCCGTGGCAGGATCGGATCGGGGAGCCCCCTTCCCGGCGCGGGCCATGGCCCCGCCGGGAAGTGCGGCGACTGCGGCACACGCAACGCCGGATTTCAGAAGGCTCCGCCGATCCATCATCTTACTGCTTCCTTGCCTCAGAACTTCGCGACAGCGCCGATCCGGAACATGCGGCCAAGGCCGTCATAGGTGCCCGGATAGGTGTTCGCGGTGGCGCCGAGGCCGCCCACGTCGTTGCCGAACACCTGCGGCTGGCGATCGAACAGGTTCGAGATGCCTGCCGTGAGCGTGAAGGCTTCCGACACGTTGAGCGAGGTATCGAGGTCGAAGTAGTTCGCCGCACGCAGGCTGGTGACCGGCGACGGACGCGTATCGGTGCCGAGCGCGAAGCGATCGAGCTCCACCTTGCCGATGTGGCGCCAGCGCAGCGACACGATCGTGCCGCCATTTTCGTACGCGAGACGGCTGGTCGACTTGAACTGCGGAATCAGGCCGTTGCAGATCGCGCCGAACCGGCCCGAGCATTCATAGGCCGGCAGCCCTTCGCCACCCTGACGGATGAAGCTGTCGACATAAGTCGCGTTGCCGCCGAAGCGGACCTGGCCCGAGCCGATCGGCACGGAATAGTTGACGGCAAAGTCGAAGCCCTTGGTCTCGATCCGGCCGGTGTTGACGAGCGTGGCGTAAACGCCGGTCTCATTGCCACCGAACAGCGAACCGTTGATCGGATCGCGCAGGATCGACTGACAGAACACCGAATTGATGTTCTGCGTGTTGAAATAGCAGGCGTTGAGCGCGTTCTGTGCGCCGCCCGCCAGCGATTCAATCGCATCGACGATCTTCAGGCTGTAATAATCGACCGAGACGACGAGCCGCGGGATGAACGACGGCTGGAAGATCGCGCCGATCGTATAGGTGTCCGACTTCTCGACGTTCAGGTTCGGGTTACCGCCCGTGAAGCCCTGGAACTGGCCGGCCGGGGGCAGCGGCACGGCGCCATAGCGGCCGCCGGGGACGCCGGTCGCCTCGCACAAAGACTGGCTGGCAGTCGGGCTGATGCCCGCGCACGGATCGATGCCGGTGACAGCGGTCTCAACACGCGGCTGGAACAGCTCGTTGATGTTCGGGGCACGAACCGCGCGCTGGTACAGGCCGCGGAAGCGGATGTCGCGGACCGGGGCCCAGTCACCGCCTGCCTTGAAGGTGTGGACCGTGCCGGCGGCCGTCGAATAGTCCGAGATGCGATAGCCGCCCTCGAACGACAGCGCCTCGAAGAAGGGGCGCGATTCGATCAGCGGGATGCGGATTTCGCCAAAGGCTTCCTTCACGTTGAAGTTGCCGATGACGGTCGCCGCGGTGCCGAAACCGGCCGAGCGGCCTGCCTCGTAATTGGCGTCGGGGCGGTAGCTCGACCCTTCCTCGCGATATTCGACACCGAAGGCGAGCCCGATCGGATTGTCGGCGAACGGCGAGCGGATGTTGCCGAGGTCACCCGACAGCGTACCGCCGGCGACGGTCTGACGGGTCATCGCCTGAACCTGAAGGTCGAGCGAGATGAAGTCGAGCGCGGCCTGGCTCACCGACGAGGGATCGTTGGTGAAGATGTTGAGCGGGACGCAGCCGCCGGTCGGATCGATGCACTGCGGCGTGCCGTTGACGTCGCGCACCAGCAGCGCCTGCTGAATGAGGCCAAGGTTGGCGTCGCCGGTGAGCTGGGTGTTGAGGTCAGTGCGCGAATGCTGGGCGAATACTTCCCAGTTCCAACCGCCCACCTTGCCGCGCAGGCCGCCCTGTACCTGGAAGGCGTTGCGGGTGAATTCGGAGAAGCGCGGCGCGGCGAACCGATAGCCGATCTGCGTGCGCAGATTGCCGTTGGCGTCGACACCGCCGGCACCCGCCTCGACCCGCAGCGCCGCGACGGTCGCCGGCGCAAGGAAGGGGTTGTCCGGATTGAGGCCGAAGGAGGCGAAGAAGGTGCCGCTCGGCGCAAGCTGCGTTGACACGCGGTTGTGCGCAAAGGTGAAGCGGCCGAACGCCTCAATATCGTCGGTCACGTCATAGCGGACGTTCGCACCGCCCAGCCAGCGCTCCTGCGGGACCTGCAAATAGTTGACCGGATTGGTGTTGTAGAAGCTCGCCTCGCCGTTGAGCGTGCCGCCCGGGCCGAAGGAGACCGTGCCGTCGCCATCGGCGTCGATGCCGCGGTTACCCGGGGCCGACAGGACGATGTTCGCGGGGAAGGAAGTGGTGGAGCCGGCGCGGATCAGGCTGGTACGATCACGGCTCGGCTGCAGTGCGTAACGCGAGAATTCGCGCTGGCCCTGGAAGATCGGCTCACGCTTCGTATAGCCGCCCCACATGGTCATATGGCCGCGACCGTCGGCGAATTCGCCGCCGACCGTCAGGTTTGCGTCGAACAGATGCCCGTCGCCACGCTCGGTGATCTGCGAGGTCAGGCCAAGCTGCGCCCCCTCGAAGCGGTCGTTGAAGATGAAGTTGACGACGCCAGCCAGCGCGTCCGAGCCGTACACGGCCGATGCGCCGCCGGTGACGACCTCGACCCGCTTCAGCAGAGCGACCGGGATGGTGTTGAGATCGACCACGCCGGTGTTGCCCGACGGCATCCAGCGCTTGCCATCGACGAGGACGAGCGTGCGGATATCGCCAACGCCGCGCAGGTTGACGGTGGTGGTGCCGTTGCTGCCGTTGTTGTTGGTGCTGCTGGTGCCAGGCGTCGCCTGCGGGATTTCGACCAGCGAATCCTCAACGTTGACGGTGCCCTGAAGCGCGAGTTCCTGCGAATCCGTGGTGTTGATCGGGCTGTTCGACAGGAGGTTCGGCACGGCGATGCGCGAGCCGGTCACCACGATATCGCCGCCGCCATTGTCCGCGGCGGGCTGGCTCGCCAGTTCACCGCCCACGTCCTGCGCGGCCGCCGGAATCGACACAAACAGCGCAGCAGTGGTCAACAGGATACGCCTGGCTGCGGAAGCCCTAGTCATCAACAAACCCCTTTGCTATTTTCGTTCGCACGGCGCAGTTTTGTTCGTAGAGCGCACTTGTCGTCAAGCATTTTCCTGCGTAGTTCCGAACGCGGGGCACAACAAATTTGCGATTTCCTCGCACTACGTGGAACTTTTTGGAGGGATCTGATGCGCTTAGTTCGCGCTGCAACAGCCGGCGTTTTTTTGGTGGCATGCAGCGGGGCGGCTGCCGCCCAGCCTAACGAAGCCGCCTACAAGGACGCGCTGAGCCTGCGTGAGCGCACGATGTACCTGACCGATGGGGTGGCGGATGCGGCCGTCTGGTCAAACGACGGCAGCCACTTCCACTATCGTCGGACCGAGAAGGACGGTTTTCGCTTCATCAGTGTTCGCTTGGCGGACAGGGAGAAGCGCGATGCGTTCGATCATGCGCGTCTTGGCGGTGCGATCGGCAAGATCACTGGCGACACCTATCGCGCCGATCGCCTGCCGTTCAGTGAGTTCGCGCTCTCCCCCGACGATCGCGCCATCCTGATCGCGGTTGGTGACCGGCGGCTCACCTGCGCGCTCGACACCTATGTCTGCCGCCCCACACCTGCCGCGCCGGGTCGTCCCAAGGCGATCGGCGTGCTGCGTGACCTGAGCGTGCCGGCCGACAACACGCCGCGCGTGTCACCGGATGGCCGCTATGTCGCGATGGTCGAGGGCGACAATCTGGTGGTGCGCGCTACGGCCGACGGACGCGAGCTGGTCCGCAGCGGCGACGGCTCACCCGGCAATTTCTACGATCCGGAGACGATCACCTGGTCGCCGGATTCTACGCGCGTCGTCATCAACCGCGTGCGCGCGGGGCATCGCCGCGAGATCTATCGCGTGGCGAGCTCGCCCACCGACCAGCTCGAACCCAAGCTGATCACCCAGCTGTACCCGAAGCCCGGCGACGTGATCGATATCGATCGCCCCATCCTGTTCGATGTCGCTGCCGCCAAGCAGATCGACGTCGACCCGGCATTGTTCGACAATCCCTATCAGCTGGGCAAGGTGACGTGGCGCAAGGATTCCGCCAGCTTCGCCTTCACCTACAATCAGCGCGGTCATGCGGTGTACCGGCTGATCGAGGTGGATGCGCGTACCGGCAAGCCGCGCGAGGTGATGGCGGAGAAGTCCGACACCTTCGTCTATGCGCCCCGCATGGACCATCGCGATGTCGATGGCACCGGGCGCGAGATCATCTGGATGTCGGAGCGCGACGGCTGGAACCACCTCTACCTGGTCGACGGGCGCGGGGGCAGGATCCGCAACCAGATCACCAAGGGTGACTGGGTGGTGCGCCGCATCGTCAGCGTCGACCCCGCGACCCGCACGATCATCTTCACCGCCAATGGCCGCGAGGGCGGCGATCCATATCTCCAGCATTTCTACCGCATCGGCTTCGACGGCCGCGGCCTGACGCGGCTGACGCAGGCGGACGCGTTCCACGATGTCGTCTTCTCGCCGGACGGGCAGCATTATGTCGACATCTATTCGCGCACCGACATGCCGCCGGTCGCCGAGCTGCGCCGCACCGCCGACGCCTCGCTGGTGGACACGATCGAGAAAGCCGACATCTCGCGCCTGCTCGCCGCTGGCTGGAAGGCGCCGGAGACGTTCGTCGCCAAGGGCCGTGACGGGAAGACCGACATCTGGGGCGTGATCGTCCGCCCGGCCGATTTCGACCCGACCAAGAAATATCCGGTGATCGAGAACATTTACGGCGCCGGCTTCGACGCCTTCGTGCCGAAGAAATGGTGGCCGTTCGGCTTCCACGCCGGCGGCGACGAAGTGGTCGGCATGCAGGCCCAGGCGAACCTCGGCTTCATCGTCGTCCAGATCGACGGCATGGGCACGCTGCACCGGTCAAAGGCGTTCCATGATGTGACGTGGAAGAATGTCGGCGAAGGCGGCGCGCCCGATCGCATCCTGTGGCACCGCGCCGCCGCGGCCAAGTACAGCTATTATGATGCCGATCGCGTGGGCCTGTATGGCGGCTCGCTGGGCGGGCAGAACGCGCTTGGCGGCCTGCTGTTCTTCCCCGATTTCTACAAGGCGGCGGTGGCGTACAACGGCTGCCACGACAACCGCATGGACAAGGTCAGCTGGAACGAACAGTGGATGGGCTGGCCGATCGACGAAAGCTATTCGCGGTCGTCCAACGTCGACAATGCCTGGCGCCTGAAAGGCGACCTGCTGCTGATCTCCGGCGAGCTCGACATGAATGTCGATCCGGCGGTGACGATGCAGGTGGCCGATCGCCTGATCAAGGCGGGCAAGGATTTCGACCTGCTGGTGGTACCGGGCGCCGATCACGGCGTGGGCCGGTCGGAGGAGCCGATGGAGTACGTGCTGCGTCGCCAGTACAGCTTCTTCGTGCGCACGCTGCGCGGGGAAAGCACGCCCAAATTCAACCGGAGCGATGCCACGCCGCCGGCGCGCGCCGCGCTGACAAGCGCGAACTGATCGGTCGGGAGGCGAGCGGACCGGCGTACTTCGCCGGCCGCTCGTCCTCCTGCCCCCCGCCCCGCATGACGCCGGCGGGAAGCGATGCCCTTACATGCCGCGCGTCACCGTCTGCGACGCCGCGATCAGTTCCGGCAGGATGTTCTTGCGCATGTCCTCCGACGTAACGCGCGCCGTCGGGCAGCACACGTTTAACGCGGCGAGTACCCGGCCCTCTCGGTTGCGCACCGGGACGGACAGCGAGCCAAGCCCGATCTCCAGTTCCTGGTCGACGAAGCTATAGCCTTCCAGCCGGACCTTTTCGATCTCGGCACGCAGCTTGACCTTGGACGTCACCGTGTGCGGCGTGATCGGTTCCAGCTTCACGCGATCGATGTAGCGTTCCAGCGCATCGTTCGGTTCGGCCGCCAGCAGAACGCGCCCCGTCGACACCGCATGGGCGGGAGTCGTGCTGCCGATCGTGATGCTCACGTTCACCAGCCGTTCGGATGTCGCCCGCGCGATATAGGTCACGTAGTCACCCGTCAGGACCGCGGCGAAGACCGATTCCTGAAGCTCTCGCGAAAGGTCATTCATGACGGGCTGGATGACGTCGAGAATACCCATCGACGACAGCGCCGAATAGCCAAGCTCAAGCACCTTGGGCTTCAGGCTGAAAAGCTTGTCGTCCTTTTCGGCATATCCTTCGCGCACCAGCGTCAGCAAGAACCGCCGCACCGTGGCGCGCGTCATACCAGTCGCCCGGGAGATTTCACTCAAGGTCATCTTCGGCCGTGTACGCGTGAAGGACGATATCACTTCGAGCCCGCGGGCCAGCGAATTGACATAATCGCGATCACTGACGTCCTGTTCGGCTGAAACCATATTCACTCCTTTGCCGTGCCCGACCGTCGATCGAGGCGGCGTTGTTTGAACCCGGCCTACAATGCTTCAGCCATTGCGTCGATTCCGCGCAGCGCAGAATGCGCCATCCCCTTGCGCGATCGCGCCCCGCGGCATTATTACCACATAGCGCACATGTGTTCGCGTGACGAGCGAGGGGTTTTACGTAATGGCAGTGAGCAGTTCCGGTCTCAGCACGGCGGAGATCGACCGCAAGTTCGTGTTCCACCCCTTCACCATGCTGGCCGACCATGAGCGCAGCGGCCCACCCGTGGTGATCACGCACGGCAAGGGCGCCGTCCTGACCGATGAGCGCGGTATCGACTATGTCGATGCGATGGCCGGCCTGTGGTGCGTCAACGTCGGCTATGGTCGCAGCGAGATTGCCGACGCGCTGCGCGATCAGGCCAATCAGCTTTCCTATTGCCACGCCTTTTCCTCGATGAGCAGCGACAAGCCCGCCCTGCTCGCCCAGCGGCTGATCGACATGGCACCCGCCGGCATGTCGAAGGTGTTCTTCGGCAATTCGGGCTCGGACGCCAACGACACCCAGGTGAAATTGGTGTGGTATTACAACAATGCGCTGGGCCGCGCGCAGAAGAAGAAGATCATCGCCCGCCAGCGCGGCTACCATGGCGTGACGATCATGACCGCCGGCCTGACCGGCCTGCCGGGCCTCCACGCCGGGTTCGACCTGCCGCTGCCGATGGTGCGCCACACCACTGCCCCGCGCCGCCTGTGGGAAGGCCATGGCCTGACCGACGCGGAATTCACCGCCAAGCTGGTCGCGGACCTCGAGGAACTGATCGCGCGCGAGGGCGCGGACACGATCGGCGCGATGATCATGGAGCCGGTGATGGGCGCCGGCGGCGTGATCGCTCCCCCGGAGGGCTATTATGCCGCGATGCGCGACGTGCTTCGCCGCCACGATATCCTGCTGATCGCCGACGAAGTGATCTGCGGCTTCGGGCGCCTGGGCGCGATGTTCGGGTCCGAGCTGCTCGACATGCAGCCAGACATGATCACCGTCGCGAAGGGCCTGACCTCCGCTTACTTCCCGCTCTCCGCCTGTATCGTCGGGCAGCGGGTGTGGGACGTGCTGAGCGGCGCGGGCAGCCAGTTCGGCGCCTTCGGCCATGGCTACACCTATTCCAGCCACCCGCTGGGCGCGGCCGCCGCGCTCGCCAACCTCGACCTGATCGACAAGGAGAACATGCTCGCCCGCGTCGCCGACGAGGGTGCGCATATGCAGGCGGCGCTGCGCGCGGCCTTTGCGGATCATCCCCTGGTTGGCGAAGTACGTGGGCAGGCGCTGATCGGCGCGGTCGAGTTCGTGAAGGAAGTGCGCGATACCGGGCCGGTCGCGTTCGATCCGGCGCTGAAGGTCGCGGCGCGCATCGTGAAGGGCGCGCTAGACCGCGGCGTTATCGGCCGCGCGCTGCCGTCCGCCGACACCGTCGCCTTCTCGCCCCCCTTCGTCATCCAGCGCGAAGAGATCGACCGCTCGGTTGCTGCGTTCCGCGATGCCGCGGATCAGGTTCTGGCCGAGCTGCGCGGCAGCGGCGACGCCTGATCTGAAACTCGGTGCCGCCGCACCCCAAAAAGCGGCGGCACAGACAAGCGAAAAGGGGCGCGCACCATATCGGTCCGCGCCCCTTTCCATCTGCGGTCACGACTGCCGTTCAGGCGCGGGCGTTCTTCCGCTGATGCGCGGCCCAGGTGGTCGAGCCGATCGCCGGATCATCCAGGTTGCGCGGGGCCAGCGGCTTCACGACCTGATTGTGCGGTCCGGTCTTCACCATCTCCGGATCGCGATACGCCTCATCGACGACATGGGCGAGAACATCGATCCAGTAATCCACGTCCTCGCGCGACCACATCTCGCCGGCTTCCGGCGTGAACGGCTGCGGCACGATCCATGGCTCATGGCTCAGCCAGAATGCGTCGATGCCGAAATCGCCCATGCGGTTCTGCACATCGAGCGCGCTGACGCCGGTGTCCTCGAACAGTTTCTCCATGCTGAAGCGGGTCATTTCCAGACGCCAGCCGGGCATGTCGGGGTGCGAGCGGGTGACACCGCGCACCTCAAGCAGGCGCTTCTCCATGTAATTGTTCAGCAGCACCGACATGTCGGACGCTTCGGACAGCCCCTCGACGCCCATCGCGCGGACCCAGGCATATGCCTTGAACACCTGATGCAGGTTGCCGAGATATTCGCGCACCTTGGGCGCATCGACCGATCCGTCCTCAAGCGTGAAGCGATCCTCGGCACGCACCACGCGCGGCCCGGGCAGGAACGGCAACAGCTCTGCCGAACAGCCATAGGCGCCGACAGCCGGCCCACCGCCGCCCTTCGACACGCCGAACGTCTTGTGCAGCATGAACATGCACGCATCGAAGCCCAGGTCGCGCGCGCGGATCTTCGTCATCACGCCGTTGAAATTGGCGTGATCGTAGAAAGCGAGGCCACCGGCGGCCTTTACGATCCGCACCCATTCGTCGATCTCGGGGTTATAAACGCCCATGTCGTCGGGGTTGTTGATCATCAGCGCTGCCGTCTTCGACGACACCGCGGCGCGCAGCGCGTCCAGTTCGGGATAGCCGTTCGGCCCCAGCGGAAGCGTGATGACATCGAAACCGGCGGTCGCGGCGGTCGCCGGGTTGCACGGATGCGACTGGATGCTGGTGATGATCTCGGTGCGCTGCCCCGCCTCGCCACGCGACGCGTGCCACGCGCGGGTGATGCATGCCTGCGTATAGGCGGCGTCCGCCCCGCCCGCCGGCTGGAAAGTGAAACCGTCCATGCCCGACAGCGCGCGCAGCGCCTCTTCCATCCCATGAACCGCGGCCAGCAGGCCCTGAATCGTATCGGGATGCTGCGCCGGATGGACGCCGGCGATCTCGCGCCGCATCGCCGTCTGCTCGCCGCGGCGCGGATTGTATTTCATCGTGCAGGTGCCGAACAGGCTGATGCCGATCATGCCCATCGTCTCCTGCGACAGGCGCAGGTAATGGCGCAGCACGTCCGGCTCGGAATTTTCCGGCAGCGCGGGCGGGTTCGCACGGCGCAGCGCGGCGGGCACGCGGGAGGCGCCGCCCTCCACGCGCGGGAAATGCTGTCCACGCCGGCCCGGCGCGCCCATTTCCATGATGATCGGCTCGTCCCAGACGGGTGCGTGATAGCGACGGAGCGTCATGCCAGGATCTCCTGCAGCGCGACGCCCAGCGCATCCACACTGGCGTCGTCATGAATTTCGGTGAAGGCGTAAAGCGCGGCCGACGGCAGCTCGGGGCACAGCTTGCCCACGTCGATCCCGCCCAGGATGTTGCGCGCGCGCAGCGCCGCATCGACGCTCGCGAAGTCGGCACGATCGTAAGAGACCGGGAATTCTTTGAAGAACCCGCCCGTCTCGGGGACGGACACTCCGGCAATTCCGGCCAGCCGCTCGGCGGCCCGGTGCGATCGATCGAGGATCAGTTCACCCACTTCGCGAAAGCCGGCCGGGCCGAGCAGCGCCATGTACACGCTGGCGCCAACCGCCCAGAGGTAGGTCGAATTGCCGGTCCAGTCCTTCCCCTCCTCACGCGAACCGTAGGAGGATTGGTGGAACCGCATCATGCCGAACGCCATCTTGCCATCGACCGTCTCGGTGATGCTGTTCAACAGCGTCGGATATTCGGCGGTATAGCGTTCCTCGTCGCGCGACGCGATGAAGCCGCCCAGACCGCCGCCAGCATGCATGTGGATGCCCAGCGTCTGGATCGTGCCAACTGCGATGTCCGCGCCATAGGCGCCCGGTGCAGCAATGACGCCCAGGCTGATCGGGTCGACACCAACCACCGCCTCGGCACCCACGGCGTGCGCGATATCGACGATATCGGCCACGCGATGCTCCAGCCCGCCGAGGAATGCAGGATTCTCGAAATAGACCGCCGCGATCCCGTCATCCGCCAGCGTACGCAGCGCATCGACATCGGCGCGGCCCAGCAGGTCGCACGGATATGTCTCGACCACGATCCCGCGGTCGGCACCGGCGGAGGCGCAATAGGAATGGAGCACCGCGCGCCGCTCCGGGCACATCCGCGCCGGGACCAGCACGCGGCGTCGGCCGTTCAGCCGCGCCGCCATGCGCAGCGCGTGCCCGGCGGCACAGCCCCAGCTGTACACCGGCAGGCCGACCATCTCGAGCTCGAGCAGCGCGCCGAGCTGGCTGGTGAATTCGAACCAGGCCTGGTTGCGCCCGAAGTCGGACGAGGGCGTGCCCCACACCGGCGTCAGGAATTCGGCGCGGTTGACGATCTCGTCCACCACGGCGGGGACGTGATGCTGCCAACAGCCCCCGCCAAGAAAGCTCGTCATCGACGCCGCCGGCCGGTTCTGCGCCAACAGCCCGTCAAGATGCCGCGCCAGCTCCACCTCGGAGCTGAGCGTCGGCGCCATTTCGATCGGCGTGCGCAGGCGGTGATAATCTGGGATTTGCCCGAACAGGGCCTCGGTCGTGTCGGCGCCAATCGCCCGCAGCAGGTCTGCGCGTTGCTCGGCCGTCGAATTGGGCATGTAAGGATGCGCGCGATCCGGTGCTGGCATGGAGTCTCTCATGGATTTGTGCTAACAGCGCACATTATGATTGCTGTGCGAACAGGACTTGCGTGCGCCTCGGCCTGATTGTCAACCCGGTCGCCGGGATTGGCGGGCCGCTCGCGCTGAAGGGATCCGATGGCGTGAGCGGCTCCGCGCTGGCGACGACGGCTCCGTCGCTGACAACGGCGCGTGCCGCGGCGGCGCTGGCCGCGCTTGCCGGCGAACCGTGCACGATCGTGACCAGCGCAGGCGCGATGGGCGAGGATGCCGCCCGGTCCGCCTCTCTACCGTGCGACCTGGCCCACGCGGCAGCTGCCGAGCGGACCACCTCAGCCGACACGATTGCGGCAGCGCGAGCGATCCTGTCCGCCGGCGTCGACCTGCTGGTCTTTGCAGGGGGGGACGGCACGGCACGTGACCTTCTTGCCGCTGACCTGGGGTGCTTGCCCGTCATCGGCATACCCGCCGGGGTGAAGATGCACAGTGCGGTCTTTGCGACGAGTCCCGCGACGGCTGGCACCATCCTGAAAAGCTGCCTCACCGGCTACGGTCGCCCGCCCGTTGCGGCGGACGTGATGGATCGCGATGACCGGGGTGCTATCACGCTATATGGCGTACTGCATGTGCCGCGGGCGCGCGGGATGCAGGCGGCCAAGGCAACATCGGCCAGTACCTCGGCCGCTGATCTGGAGCGTGCCGCCGCCGCGCTGGCGCGCGAATTGCGCGGCGAACCGCTGGCGATCATCGGTCCTGGCGCCACGATGATGATGGTGAAGCATGCGCTGGCGGGATGCGGCACCTTGCTGGGCGTCGATGCCTTTGCGCATGGCGAGCCGGTGGCGATCGACGCCCGTGCCGCGACGCTGCGCAGGCTGACCGCCGATACGCCGCCGCGCCTCGTGCTGGGCGTGATCGGCGGGCAGGGCTTCGTCCTTGGCCGCGGCAACCAGCAGATCGACGCCGCGGTGATCGCCCGCGCTGCGCCGCAGGGCCTGATCGTCCTGGCGGACGCCGGGAAGCTGGCGGCGCTCAGCGATGCGACATTGCTGGTCGACAGCGGCGACGCTGCGCTGGACCGCGCCATGGAGGGCTATGTCCGCGTGCGGACCGCGCCCGGCCGTTCGATGATGATGAAGCTGCGCGCCGCTTGAGCCAGGCGACTTCTGCTCACGCCCCGCGCGGTGATGAGCGCCTGATGTCATATGCATCGCCGGGCTCTCCAGCGACAAACCGGTCCGGCGCAAAGCCCATCGCACGCGCGGCGGCGGCGAGCAGCCGCGGTGGCTCCTCACGCGGTTCGTCGGTGAGCTGGAACGTGCCCCAGTGGATGCCGATTGCCTGTGCCGCGCCGACCTGCTCGCAGATGCGCACGGCTTCGGCCGGGTCAACATGCTGGGGCGCCATGAACCAGCGCGGGGCATAGGCGCCGATCGGGATCAGCGCGGCGTCCGGGCTGCCGAGCCGCTCGGGCAATTGTTCAAAGATCGCGCCGTCGCCATAGCCAGTGTCGCCGGCGAACCAGATCGTCCCCGCCGGCGTCGTCAGATAATGGCCGCTCCACAAGGACATGCGCACGTCCGTCGGCCAGCGGTTCGCCCAATGATAGGCGGGGGTCAGCGTCGTCGCCACGCCCTCGCCCAGCCGCAGCGTGTCCCACCAATCCCCCGCGAGACAGCGTGCGCCGGGCACGCCGGCGCGGACGATCGCGTCATTGCCCAGCGGCATCGCCATCAGCGGATCATGCGCCGCCTGCAGCCGGCGCAACGTCGCGATATCCAGATGATCGTAATGCGCATGGCTGATCAGCACGACGTGGATCGGCGGCAGATCCTCGAACCGGATGCCGGGCGCCGTCACACGTCGGGGCCCGAGCCGGCTGAACGGACTGGCGCGCGGCGACCACACAGGATCGGTCAGGATGTTCCAACCCGCCGCCTGGATCAGCGTGGAGGCATGGCCGACCATGGTGATGCGGATCCCCGGCACGTGCGCGTCGGGGACCGCGGGCGATACCGGCACCGTTTCGGGCCAGCGTGCTGCGCCCCCCGCCAGTTTCCATCGCAAGATGGCGCGCAGCCCGCCCTCCGGCCCCGATTGCCCGGGGTTGAAGAAGCGGGTGCCGTCGAAATGGTCGGTCGGGGGCCCGTGGTAATAACGGTTGCGCGCCACGCCGTCAGCGACGCTCGACCGATCCAGCAAAGGTGACGCCCGCGCGCATCGCGCTCACGCCGCCGCCGCGCCGCGATCGGGATTGCGCTGCCACACCTGTTCGGCGAGCAGGGTGGCAAAGCCGAGCCAGGCGACGAACGGCACGCCGAGCAGCCCGGCCGGTCGGTCTACCCGGCTCGCCGCGACGACATAGCCTGCGCCGGTGCCCATCATCATCGCCGATGCCGCGGTGCTCGCGCCAAGCGCGCGCTTGCGGAAGAACAATTCGGTCCAGCCGCCGATCATCCCGGTGTTGAGCAGCCACAGGCCAACGCCCAGATTACGGCTCGTGCTCGCGGATGCGCGGAGCAGGCGATAGCCGCCGACCGCGAGGCCCGCTTCGAGTGCCGGCCAGACCGCACCGATGGCGGCGTCGGGCGGGGTGAACGACGGCTTGTCCAGCCGGCGATACCACCCGCGGATGCCGGGGTGGCTCTTGTCAGGGGCGTTGCGTCGACCGACCAGCGCGCTCACGCCCATGACACCAGCAACGATCGTCGCTGCGGCGACGCGCGAAAGCCCAGTCGCGGGCTGCGTGCGGGCGGCGATCATGCGCCGAGATACCGCTGCAGATCGTCGCTGCCGCCGATCCGTTCACCATCGATGAAGACCTGCGGCGTGGTCTCCACACCCTGGTCCGCCTTGAACGCATCCACCTCTTCGCGCGTCGAGAGAATGCGATCGTCAACGGCATATCCCGCCGTTTCCAGCATCTCCTTCGCACGCACCCCGAACGGGCAAACATGGTCGGGCAGCACCATCCGGTACAAAATCGCAGACTTTTGATCCGCCACCAGCGTCTCCATCACATCAATGATCCTTGTCGCGGAACACAGCGCAGGATGGCGTCGTCAGTTCCCATGGCCGCCCCGCCCCGGTCAGCCACCGACCATGAGCGGCGATTCTATGTTCCACCTTCGTTCCGGATCAGCTATAGCCGCTGCCATGCCAAGCCGGCCGATCACCCGCCGTTCCCACCGCGCGCTCATGGCGGATCACCGCTGATGGCGCGGCGCGCGGGCAGTGCCGATCTGCCGCTGCATGGCGGCCGCGTGCCTGCGTGGCTGGGGCAGCGGATGGCGCGACTGGGCGCGGTAATCGCAGAGGCGATCGTAATCGAATACGGGCGCGACGAATTCCTCCGCCGGCTGGCCCACCCCTTCTGGTTCCAATCCTTTGGCGCGGTGATGGGGATGGACTGGCATTCCTCCGGCATCACCACCAGCGTGCTCGGCGCGCTGAAGCGGGGGCTGGCGCCGCGCGCGGGCGATCTTGGCCTCCACGTCTGCGGCGGGCGCGGCCGCCATAGCCGCGCCACGCCGGCGGAACTCGCCGCGGTGGGTGCGCGCGTCGGTATCGACGGCGACGCGCTTGCCCGCGCCAGCCGGCTGGTCGCCAAGGTGGACAGCGCGGCGGTGCAGGACGGGTTCGATCTCTATCTTCACGGCTTCATCGTCGGCGACGACGGGCGCTGGGTGGTCATCCAGCAGGGGATGAATGGCGATCGCCGTCAGGCCCGGCGTTACCACTGGCTGTCGGAAGGGATGGAAAGCTTCCTCGATGCGCCCCATGCCGCAATCGAGGGGAACAGCCGCGGGCGAATCGTGAACCTGGCAGACACCCGCGCCGCCGCCTCCCGCGACCGGCAACTGTCGCTGCTGCGTGATGAGGGCCCGGACGGCGTTGTCGGGCTGCTCCGCGACATCGATCCGGAAGCGGGCGGCCACCGACCCGCGCCGCCCGATCCGCAGGCGATGCTGCCGCATCTCGCGATGCCGGCCCATCACGATGTCAGGTCGGAGAACGTCGTCACCCGCCGCCTCCATGGTGCGCTTGCCGCTGCGGCTGAGCGCGGGCCGGCGGACTTCCCGGAGCTGCTGCTGATCCCCGGCATCGGTGCGCGTACCGTCCGCGCGCTCGCGATGGTGGCGGAGGTCGTGCACGGCGCACCCTGTCGGTTCAGCGATCCGGCACGCTTCAGTCTGGCGCATGGCGGCAAGGACGGCCACCCCTTCCCGGTGCCGACGCACGTTTATGATCAGACGATCGGCGTGATGAAGGCGGCCGTCACGGCCGCACGGCTCGGGCAGGATGAGAAAAGCGCCGCGCTCCGCCGCCTCGATCGACAGGCACGCCGGCTCGAGGCGCGTGCGCGCGGCCCGTCAGTCGAGGCATTCATCGCCGAGGAACGCCGCCAGTCGCACGCCTACGGCGGCCGCAGCGTGTTCGGCCATGAAGTCGCGCCGCGCGACGCCGGGGCACAATGATGGCCATGGACATGCTGTTAGACCTGCCTGCCATGCCTGCGCAGCCTGCCCTTCCCGGCCTGTCCACCACCAGCGATCTGGTCACGGCAGCGGAGGAGCAGCAACTGATCGCCGCGATCGATGCGACGGCGCTCGCGCCATTCCGCTTCCAAGGCTGGACCGGCAAGCGGCTGACCAGCTCCTTTGGCTGGCATTATGATTTCGATCGCGGTCGGCTGGAGCCGGGGGTGCCCTTTCCCGACTGGCTGATTCCGATCCGCGACCGGGCCGCCGCCTTTGCCGGCATTGCAGCCACTGATCTCGTCCAGGCGCTCCTCATCCGCTACGATCCCGGCGCTGGCATCGGCTGGCATCGCGACCGGCCTGCCTTCGGCCATGTGCTCGGCATCTCGCTCGGCGCGCCGGCCGCGATGCGCTTTCGTCGCCGGGCAGGCGCGAAATTCTCCCGCGTCACCGTGCCGCTGGCGCCGCGCGGCGCCTATCACCTCAGCGGCATGGCACGCGACGACTGGGAACATAGCATCGCCGCGATGGAGGAAACCCGCTGGTCAATCACCTTGCGCAGCCTGCGCACTGCGGCCGGAGACGCGCGCTGACGGTCGCCCCTCCGTAAGATTGCTGAGCGCACCCGCGCGCACGGCCTGTCATTCCCTGTGATCCGCACATAGGACAAAAAGCCAACGGGAGCGGAGGACAGGAGATGGCGCATCGCGCGCGGATCGTGCTCGCGTTTGTCGCCGTACCGCTGTTGCTGAGCATCCTGTGGGCCTTCAGCATGATGCGCACCCCAGGCTCCGGCGGCTTCTGGGGGGTTCGCCATACGCTGATCAATTACACCGGGCTGGTGGCGATCGGGCTCATGTCCGTCGGGTTGATCCTGGCCGCGCGCCCCGTCCAGATCGAAGGCTTCCTGGGTGGGCTGGATAAATACTACCGCCTGCACAAATGGTTCGGGATCGCGGCGACGATCGTCGCGATCATCCATTGGTTGATCGAGATCCTGCCGCGCAATTTTGTGCGTTGGGGTTGGCTGGAAGCACCCGTGCGCCGCCCACGAAGCGGCGCCGCAGTACCGGCCGGCTTCGACCCGTTCCGCGACTGGCATGGCGCCGCGGTCAGCGTGGCGGAGCCTGCGCTGTACCTGATGATCGCGCTGGTGCTGATCGCCTTGTGGAAACGCTTTCCCTATCGGCTGTTCTTCACCACCCACCGGCTGCTCTCGGTCGTCTTTCTCGTGCTGGTGTTCCACGCCACGATCCTCATGGGGCGCACCTATTGGGCGGCGCCGATCGGGCCTTTCCTGAGCGTGCTGATGGCCGCCGCATCGGTCGCGGCCATGGCATCGCTGTTCCACCGCATCGGCAAATCGCGCCGTGCGACGGGTACGATCGAGGCGGTCGAGCATTATCGTGACAGCAACGTGACCGAGGTGGTCGTCCGCCTCACGACTGCCTGGCCCGGGCATCTTGCCGGCCAGTTCGCCTTTGTCGACTTTGGCGACCGGGAGGGCGCGCACCCCTTTTCGATCGCCTCTGCCTGGCGCCATGACGGTCGTCTCCGCTTCGGCATCAAGGGGCTGGGCGATTATACCAAGGCGCTGCCCGACCGCCTGTTTCCCGGACAGACCGTCACGATCGAGGGGCCCTATGGCCGGTTCGATTTCGATTCCGGCCGCCGCCAGTTGTGGATCGCCGGCGGGATCGGCATCGCCCCCTTCGTCGCCGGGCTCGAATGGCTGGCGGATGAGGATCGGCCAGCCAGCGTCGACCTGATCTATTCCACCAGGATGCGCGACGATGCACTGCTGCATCGTCTGTCCGAGCTGGTCGATCGCACCGGCGTGCGGCTGCACCTGCTCGTCACCCCGCCCGACCCGCAGCTGACGGGTCCACGCCTTGAGGAAATGGTGCCCGACTGGCGATGTGCCGATGTCTGGTTCTGCGGCCCCGCCGCCTTCGGGGATGCGATGCGCGGCGGCATGATCGCCAACGGCTTTCCGGCGTCCCGCTTCCATCAGGAATTCTTTGAGCTGCGCTAGCCGCCTGCCCAGCCGCGTGGCGGCAGCACCTGTCGTCGTGCCCTGTAATGGCCACGGCCACCCGAGCCATCCGTGCATCCCCTCACTAGACCTCGGCGCTGATCCGCTGAACTCTGGTTTCCGGACAGCGTTCAACCCGTGCTGCCCTACTCGAAGGAGTTTCCAATGACGCGAAGCTTTGTAATCGCGGGGGCAATCCTGGCCGCCTGCGCAGCTACCACCGGTTCGGCCCAGACGACGCCCCAGATCGAACGGCAGGCCCAGGTGCCGCAGAAGGACGGCATGACCTACATCGACGTGTTCAAGGTGAACAAGAAGATGGAGACGATCACCTGCCGCGACTTCAACCTCGTGGACGTCAATTATCGCCCGCAGGCCGTCGTCTTTGCCGCGAATTATGGCCCGAAGGGAAAGATGTCCGATCCGTCGGTCACCGTCGACGGCGTCGCCAGCGTCGTGCCAGTCGTGGTGGACGCTTGTCGTGCAACCCCGGGCAATAATTTCGTCGCCGCCGTCCGCCGTGCCATGGCGCAGCAGCGTGCCGGCATGAAACGTTAACTCCCCGCCTCGGTGCCGGCGCTGACCGCGTCGGCACACTTTTTGGCGCGGTTGCGTGAACCCGATCGATAATGGCCGGCACGGATCGCGCACGACGGTGCCGTCTTGGCGGACTGACGCTCGCACGAACCTGGATCGTGACCGTTCCGATGGGATGGCGACGGTTTAGCCGCCGCGGCACGCTGCAGCCGTGTGGCTCGCAAGTGCGCCTCACCGCGCGATCACGCGCTGGTGGATGGATCGTAATGTGGTGGAAATGGTGGAGCCGAGGGGGATCGAACCCCTGACCTTCGCAATGCCATTGCGACGCTCTCCCAGCTGAGCTACGGCCCCATTCCGTTGGGAAGGCGCCCACTAACGGGGCGCTTCAGACTTGGCAAGCGGCCTTTTGAAGAAAGCCGCCTGCCAGCCTATTTTTCTTCAGACGATCAGTTGTTGTCGTCGTCGTCGGTCGGCGCTTCCACGCCCAGATCGTCGTCACCGCCCAGATCGACTTCGTCGTCAGCGTTGGGCTCTTCGTCCTCGTTCTCGACCAGGTCCGTATCGTCATCGCCAGCGAGATCGCTGTCGGCTGCCTTCTCGGACTTCGCCGCCTCGAACGGCATCGGCTGCTTGGACTTGAGGATCGGCTCCGGCTCCCATGCGTAGCCGCATTCGATGCACGTGACCGGCTCGTCCTTCTGCAGGTCGTAAAAACGCGTCGCGCATTTCGGACACGTCCGCTTCGTGCCCCATTCCGGCTTGATCATGCCGTCTCTTGCCTTTCGGAAAATTGGTTCAGCAGGTATTGACCTGTGAAGTGGCGCGCGCCTTGCCATAGCGCAACCCCGCTGGCAAGGCGCGGCGCGCAATGGCGCACCCTGATCCCCGTCCCGTCTCCGTTCATTCGGCCCCTCGCCTCGCCGGCCGCATTCGCGTCCCAGGCGACAAGTCGATCAGCCACCGTGCGCTGATGCTCTCCGCGCTGGCGGTTGGCGAAAGCCAGGTTGAGGGACTGCTGGAAGGGGAGGACGTGCTCGCCACTGCCGCCGCGATGCGCGCGATGGGCGCCACCATCGTACGCGGCGATGACGCAATCTGGCGGATCAACGGCGTCGGCGTCGGTGGGCTGCTCCAGCCACAGGCCGCGCTCGAGATGGGCAATTCGGGCACCTCGACGCGCCTCCTGATGGGGCTGGTCGCCAGCCATCCGATCACCGCCACCTTCACCGGCGACGCGTCGCTGTCAACGCGGCCCATGAACCGCGTCATCGATCCGCTCTCGACGATGGGCGCGGAGTTCACCGCCTCGCCGGGCGGCCGGCTGCCGCTGATGGTGCGCGGCCTGTGCCCTGCGGTGCCGATCACCTATCGCCTGCCGGTCGCCTCGGCGCAGGTGAAGTCCGCCTTGCTGCTGGCCGGCCTCAACACGCCCGGCATCACGCGCGTCATCGAACCGGTGCCGACGCGCGATCATAGCGAGCGGATGCTGGCCGGATTTGGCGCGGAGATCAGCGTCGAGGAGAGCGATGAAGGGCGCATCATCTCGCTCACGGGCGAGGCGGAGCTTCGCCCACAGTCGATCGTCGTGCCGGGCGACCCCTCCTCCGCCGCCTTCTGGATGGTCGCCGCGTCGATCGTCCCGGGCAGCGACGTGGTGATCGAGAACGTCGGCTTGAACCCGACCCGCGCCGGCCTTGTCACCGTGCTTCGCCTGATGGGCGCGGACATCGTCGAACAGGATCCGCGCGTCGTCGGCGGCGAGCCGGTCGCCGACCTGCGGGTGCGCCACGCCGCGCTGTCGGGGATCGAGGTGCCGCATGATGTCGCGCCGTCGATGATCGACGAATATCCCGTGCTGTTCGTCGCCGCGGCCTTTGCCAGCGGCCGGACGATCGCGCGTGGCGCGGACGAGCTGCGCGTCAAGGAATCGGATCGCATCGCGGTGATGAAGGCCGCACTGGAGGCCAATGGCGTCCCCTGCGAGGAGCATAAGGACGGGCTGACGATCGAGGGGACGGGCGGCGACCCGATCCCCGGCGGCGGCACGGTTGCCTCGCGGCTCGACCATCGCATCGCGATGAGCATGGCGGTGGCCGGCCTCCACGCCGCGCAGCCGGTCGCGATCGACGACGCGAGCCCCGTCGCCACCAGCTTCCCCAGCTTCTTCGATCTGCTGACCCAGCTTGGCGGCCGCGTCACATGGGCCTGAGCACGGGCCTGCACAGGGGGCCAAACAGGAGGCCGACCGGCGCCTCATTGATCGACCGCCGCGCGCTGATCGCTGGCGGTGCCAGCCTGGCGGGCGTCGCGCTGGCCGGTGCCGGCCCCGCGCGGGCGCGAGATCTCGCGCGGCCGACGCGCGAGCTGATGGTCCCGGTCGAGGGCGGGCGCGTCTATGTCCGCGTCGATGGCGACCTCGCCGGCGCGCGCGCGCCGATCATCATGGCCCATGGCGGCCCCGGGGGAACGCACGCGAGCTTCCTCGAAGCGCTCGCGCTCGCTGGCGAGCGGGCGGTGATCCTCTACGACCAGCTCGATTCCGGCCGCTCCGATCACCCCAACAACCCTGCCAACTGGCGCGTCTCGCGCTTCGTAGATGAGCTGAAGGCGATCCGCGCCGCGCTGGGTGTCGCTCGCTGGCACATGCTCGGCGCAAGCTGGGGCGGAACGATCGCGCTCGAATATGGCGCCCGCCGGCCGGCGGCGCTCGCCGGGCTGGTGCTCGCCAGCCCGCTGATCTCGACCCGCAGCTGGCTGGCCGATGCGCGCGCGCTGATCGGCGAACTGCCCGCCCCCATCCAGGAGGAGCTGCGTCGCTGCGGCGCGCTCACCCTGCCCGCCCCGCCGCCCAGCTGCGACGAGCCGACCCGTGCATTCTATGCGGCGTTCAACCGGCGCGAGCCGCCGGCACCTGATATCAAGGCCTACACGGGGCAGGGTCGCGGCTTCAACGCAGGCCTTTACCGCGCGATGTGGGGTGCGAGCGAGTTCGTCTCGACCGGCACGCTCAAGGATTATGACGGCGAACCGTTGCTCGCCAAGCTGGAGGGGAAGCGTACCTTGTTCCTTTGCGGTCAGTATGATGAGGCGCGGCCGGTGACGGTCGGCGCCTTTGCCGCGCGCGTCCCGGGGGCCGGCTTCGGCGTGGTGCCGGGTGCCGCGCACGGCCTGTTCAATGACCGCCCGGCGGAAACGATCGGCATGCTGCGGGCGTGGCTGGCGCGGCAGGACGCGCTGGCATGACCCCGGGTATGATCATCGCCGTTGATGGCCCCGCCGCATCGGGCAAGGGCACGATCGCCAAGGCACTGGCGCGTCACTATAATCTCCCGCATCTCGACACCGGCCTGCTGTACCGCGCGGTCGCCGCCACGGTGCGCCGGCTGGAGCTTGATCCGACGCGTGAGGCCGATGCCGTCGCCGCGTGCGACTTCGACGAACTGACCCTCGCCGATCCGGTGCTGCGCGAGGAGGAGATCGGCAAGCTCGCCTCCGTCGTCTCCGCGCATCCGCTGGTTCGCGCCGCACTGCTCCAGCGGCAGAAAAGGTTCGCACATCAGGAGGGCGGCGCCGTTCTCGACGGGCGTGACATCGGCACCGTCATCGCGCCCGACGCCGATGCCAAGCTGTTCATCCGCGCAACGCCTACGATCCGCGCTCGCCGCCGCCACAATGAACTGATTTCCCACGGCGCATCGGTCAGCTTCGACCAGGTGCTCGCCGACATCCGCGCGCGCGACACGCGCGACAGCTCCCGCTCGACCGCCCCCCTGGTGCCCGCCAATGACGCGGCACTGCTCGACACCAGCTTCCTGTCGATCGAAGCGTCGATCGAAAAGGCGATCGCCCTGGTCGAGGCGCGGCGCCGCAAGGAGAGCTGACGACTCGGGGCCAGGGGTTGGTCGGCGGCGCGGTGAGCGCCTCGCAAAATTGCCCCGCCTTTCCGCCCCACCTTGCTCCCACGCCGGTGCTACGCCAACCTTGCTCCCGGCCGTCCTTTGCAGTATGGCGCACCGTCCGGCGAACCTGGGTTCGTGGAGGCATGGCGCGGAGGAGCACTCCAGCGCCCTTTTCGCATTTCGTGCGTCTTGGCCCTTCCCACCCCGGTTGCACGGATGCTGCGACGGCATGCGGCTGCCGCGGCAACGATGGCCAAGACCAGCGGAACCAACCGCTTGGCCGGAAACGAACTGACTAGGACGAACGATTTTATGGCCTCAACGGCAGCTCCCACGCGGGACGATTTCGCGGCGATGCTCGATGACATGTTCGGCGGCGCCGACAGCTTCGAGGGCCGCGTGGTGCTCGGCACCGTCACTGGCATCGAGAATGACCTCGCCGTCATCGACGTCGGCCTGAAGAGCGAAGGCCGCGTGCCGCTGCGCGAATTCGCGCCGGCGCCGGGCCAGAAGGCCGAGCTGAAGGTCGGCGACGAAGTCGAAGTGTACGTCGACCGCGTCGAGAACATGCATGGCGAAGCGATGCTGTCGCGCGACCGCGCACGCCGCGAAGCTGCATGGGACAAGCTGGAGACCGAATTCGCCAAGACCGCGCGCGTCGAGGGCGTGATCTTCGGCCGCGTGAAGGGTGGCTTCACCGTCGACCTGAACGGCGCCGTGGCCTTCCTTCCGGGTTCGCAGGTCGATATCCGTCCGGTGCGTGACGTCACGCCGCTGATGGACATCCCGCAGCCGTTCCAGATCCTGAAGATGGACCGCAAGCGCGGCAACATCGTCGTGTCGCGTCGCGCCGTTCTGGAAGAGACCCGCGCCGAGCAGCGTTCGGGCCTGATCCAGAGCCTGGCCGAGGGTCAGATCATCGAAGGCGTGGTGAAGAACATCACCGATTACGGCGCCTTCGTGGACCTGGGCGGCATCGACGGTCTGCTGCACGTCACCGACCTCTCCTACAAGCGCGTCCAGCACCCGTCGGAGATGATCAACATCGGCGACACGGTGAAGGTGCAGATCATCCGCATCAACAAGGACACGCAGCGCATCTCGCTGGGCATGAAGCAGCTCGAGAGCGATCCGTGGGATGGTGCGTCGGTCAAGTATCCGGTCGGCGCGAAGCTGTCGGGCCGCGTCACGAACATCACCGAATATGGTGCGTTCGTCGAACTGGAGCCGGGCATCGAAGGCCTGGTGCACGTCAGCGAAATGTCGTGGACCAAGAAGAACGTCCACCCGGGCAAGATCGTGTCGACCTCGCAGGAAGTCGACGTGGTGGTGCTCGAGGTCGATGCCGACAAGCGCCGCATCTCGCTGGGCCTGAAGCAGGCACAGCAGAACCCGTGGGAGCGTTTCGCCGCCGAGCATCCGGTCGGTTCGACCGTCGAGGGCGAAGTCAAGAACTCGACCGAGTTCGGCCTGTTCATCGGTCTCGACAACGACGTCGATGGCATGGTCCACATGTCCGACATCGCCTGGGGCGTGTCGGGTGAGGACGCGCTCAACCTGCACCGCAAGGGTGAGACCGTTCAGGCGATCGTGCTCGACGTCGATCCGGAGAAGGAGCGCATCAGCCTCGGCATGAAGCAGCTGGAGCGTGGCGCACCGGTCGTGGGCGGTGCCACCGCTGGCGATCGCCTGTCGAAGAACCAGGTCGTCACCGTCACCGTTCTGGAAGTCCGCGACGCGGGCCTCGAGGTTCAGGCGGGCGACGATGGCGCGACCGGCTTCATCAAGCGCACCGATCTCGGCCGCGACCGCGACGAGCAGCGTCCGGAGCGTTTCCAGGTCGGCCAGAAGTTCGACGCGATGGTCACCGGCTTCGATCGTTCGAAGAAGCCGACCTTCTCGGTCAAGGCGATGCAGATCTCCGAGGAGAAGCAGGCTGTGGCGCAGTACGGCTCGTCCGACTCGGGTGCCTCGCTCGGCGACATCCTGGGCGAAGCGCTCAAGGCTCGTCAGAACAAGCAGTAATCCTGCATCCCAGGATTACCGAAAGGGGGGTTGGGTGGCACATGCCGCCCGGCCCCTTGTCGTTTCACGGGCGTAATAATTAAACTTTCGTTTCGGCCCTATTCTGATAGAGCTTTATCTGTATTAAGGTGAATCGAAGCCGGCGACGGCCACGGGCAGATCAAGGACGGGACAGATGATCCGATCGGAACTGGTGCAGCATCTGGCAGAGGCCAACCCGAGCCTCTCCCTGCGCGAGGTCGAGGCGATCGTCTCCACGTTCTTTGACGAGATCGTGCGCCGCCTGGCGGAGAACGGCCGGGTCGAGCTGCGCGGCTTCGGCGCCTTCTCGACGCGGGCCCGCGACGCGCGTACCGGGCGCAACCCGCGCACTGGCGAGGTGGTCGAAGTGACCGCCAAGCGCGTCCCATATTTCAAGCCTGGCAAGGAAATGCGCGTTCGCTTGAACGTGTAACGCTTGACGGCGGCGCTTCCCTGCCGCTTTTCGTCGGGCGTGATGCGCGGACGTGGCGGAACCGGTAGACGCCGGAGACTTAAAATCTTCTGCCCTCAGGGGCGTGCGGGTTCGAGTCCCGCCGTCCGCACCATCGCTCTCTCCCTGCTCCTGGCCACTACGGCCTGTGAGCGTCGGCCCGATGTCGGCGCGGTGATCGTCAGCGCTGCCGGCACCGCGCCGCGCCTGAGCCCGGTGATCCCGGCACCGGACGACCTCGCCGGGCTTCTGCTGGCCGATGCCGCAGCGCAGGGGCTGGTCCGGTTCGACGCCGCCGGGCAGATCGAACCCGGCATTGCCGAACGCTGGATCGTCACGGACGAAGGGCGCACCTACATCTTCCGCCTGCGCGAGATGACATGGACCAACGGGCGGCCGGTCCGCGCGGCAGAGATCGTCACCATCCTGCGCAGCCGGCTGCAGCAGCGCGCGCGCAACCCGCTCGCCGACTATCTCACCGCGGTCGATTCGGTGGTGGAGATGACGCCCCAGGTCATCCAGGTCGAATTGTCGCGCCCCCGCCCCGATCTGCTGAAGCTGTTCGCCCAGCCGGAGATGACCTTGGTCGACCCCGCCCGCGCGATCGGCAGCGGCCCGATGCGGATCGTGCGCCAGGCCGGCAATGTCACGCGCCTCACCCCGCGTCCGGACCCGAACCGCGCCGCCGACGAACAGCACGAGCCAGTGCCCGAGGACGACGTTCTGCTGGTGGCCGAGCGTCCTGCTGCGGGCATCGCCCGCTTCGCGGAGCGCAAGTCCGATCTGTTCGCCGGCGGGCGACTGTCCGAATGGCCGCTGGTCGCCGCGGCCAGCGTGGCGCAGGTCAACATCCGCGTCGATCCGGCGGCCGGCGTCTTCGGGCTGGCCGTCAGCCGGCGGGAGGGTTTCCTGGCGCTGCCTGAGAATCGCGCCGCCATCGCCATGGCGATTGACCGCACCGCGCTTACCCGCAGCTTCAGCCAGGATTGGCGCCCGGCGGAGGACCTGCTGCCGGCCGCGCTCGATTCAGCCGCGCCGCCTGCCCACGGGGCCTGGCAGGCGGTTCGCCCGGCCGACCGGGTGGCCACCGCGCAGGCCCGCGTCAGCGCATGGCGCGAGGCGGGAAATCCCGTCCCGACGCTGCGCCTGGCCCTACCCGGCGGCTCGGGTGGCACGCTGCTGTGGGCGCGGCTGGCGGCGGATCTGTTCGCGATCGGGGTGCGCCCGGTCCGCGTGAGCGCCACTGACGACGCGGACCTGCGGCTGGTCGATCTGGTCGCCCCCTATGACAGCGCCCGCTGGTACGTGGACCAGGCCTGCCAGCCGTGTGACGAACGCGCCGCCGTCGCGATCGAGGCGGCGCGAGTCGCGCCAACGCTGGCGATCCGCGCGCGCGAGCTTGCCGCCGCGGACGAGGCGCTCGCCGCGGACGTCGCCTTCATCCCGCTCGCCCGGCCGTTCCGCTGGGCGCTGGTGGCGCAGCGGCTGCGCGCGTGGCAGCCCAACGACCGCGCGTGGCACCCGTTGAACCTGCTGCGCCGCGCCCCCAATTGATATCATCATGATCAAAGCCGATCCCAATTCGCCCATGGCGTTCGCCGCGACGCTGCCGCTCGGGCGCGATCCCGAGTCCGTCAGGCGCCGGATCGGGGCGATGGAGCGCCTGCTGGAGGGCGTGGTCGACGTCCCCGGCATGAACCGCAAGGTGGGGCTGGACTTCTTCCTCGGCCTCATCCCCGTGGTCGGCGATGCGGTGGCTGCGGCGCTCGGCGCGTGGATCGTATGGGAAGCGCGCAACCTCGGGATGAGCCGGCTTCAGCTCGCGCGGATGGGCGCGCGCGTCGGCTTTGACACGTTGCTGGGCATCGTCCCGTTCGTCGGCGACGCCGCGGATTTCTTCTATCGTTCCAACACCCGCAATCTGAAGACGATCAGGCGCCACCTCGACCGCCATCACCCCTCGACGGTGACGGTCGAGCGCTGATCGAATTGGCGGGGCTTGCCGTCCCGCCGATCAGCCGGCGCTCGCGCTCGCCGGGTCGTGCCGCACCCCACCGGTCATGGGCGCGGGTACGCCGGTCGTTCCGGGGAAGGAGATCGGCAGGTCGCGCAGCATACGCACCGCCATATAGGCGAAGCCTTCCGCCTCCATCGCGTCGCCGTTCCACCCCAAGGCATCGACCGGCTCCGGCACCAGGCCGGTCCGCTCCGCAATCATCCGCAGCATCACCGGATTGTGCCGCCCGCCGCCCGCCACCAGCAGGCGAAGCGGCCGCTCGGGCAGGTGCGACAGCGCTTCCGTCACCGTCGCTGCGGTGAACGCCGTCAACGTGGCCGCACCATCGGCCGCCCCCAGCCCGCGCACCGGCTGCACGGTGAAATCGTTGCGATCGAGCGACTTGGGCGCCGGTTGCCCGAAGAACGGATGGTCCAGCATCGCGTTAAGGATCGCCTCGTCGACGCGCCCGCTCGCCGCCAGCGCGCCATCGGCGTCGAACCGCGCCCCCGTCTCCTGCTCGACCCAACTGTCGATCAGCCCGTTCGCGGGGCCGGTGTCGAATGCCACCAGCTCGCCGTCCGCGCCGATCCAGGTGATGTTGGCGACCCCGCCCAGGTTCAGCACCGCCAGCGGCCGCGGCAGTCCGGCAGTCAGCGCGGCGTGATAGATCGGCAGCAGCGGCGCGCCCTGCCCGCCCGCTGCCACGTCCGCGCTCCTCAGATCGGCGATCGTGACGATCCCGGTGGCATCCGCCAGTGCCTGTCCGTCGCCGATCTGCCACGTCCAGCCACGATCGGGGCGATGCGCCACGGTCTGCCCGTGAAAACCGATCACGTCGACATCGGCGGCGCTCAGCCCTGCGTCGCGCAGCAGCTTCTGCGCCGCCAGCACGTGCGTCCGCGTGATCAGCTCCGCCGCCGCCACCATGTCGGGGTTGGCGCGTGGCCGGTCGAACGTCAGCGCCAACGCGGTCGCCGCGGCAAGCTGCGCGCGCGCCGTGTCCGAATAAGGCTCACCACGGAATGCGACCGCCCTCACCATCGCCTCGCCGTCCGTTTCGATCAGCGCCGCATCGATCCCGTCGAGCGACGTGCCGGACATCAGCCCGATCGCCAGCATCATCTTGTCCCCATCTTGCCTGCGCTGTCCCGCGATAAGGCCAGCCTTTCAACGCGCATAGCGGCGCAGATATGGCAAAATGGTGCATTGCACATTATGTGCGCCACCACTCATGGCAACGCGTCTTCCCTCACCGCCCCGCGTGGGCATGGTGTCGCTCGGCTGTCCCAAGAACCTGGTCGACAGCGAACGTATCCTCACCCAGCTGCGCGCAGACGGCTATCAGATGTCGCCCGACTATGCCGGCGCTGACGTCGTGCTCGTCAACACCTGCGGCTTTCTCGATTCGGCGAAGGAGGAAAGCCTGGAGGCGATCGGCGAAGCGATCGCGGAGAACGGCCGCGTCATCGTCACCGGTTGCATGGGCAAGGAAGCCGATGTCATCCGTGCCCGCTTCCCCAACGTCCTCGCGATCACCGGCGCGCATGAATATGAGCAGGTGGTGGAGGCGGTGCATGAGGCGGCGCCCGCGAACCTGTCGCCCTATATCGATCTAATCCCCGATGCCGGGCTGAAGCTGACCCCGCGTCACTACAGCTATCTTAAGATTTCGGAGGGCTGCAACCACCGCTGCTCCTTCTGCATCATCCCGTCATTGCGCGGCGACCTGGTCAGCCGGCGCCCCGACGCGATCCTGCGCGAGGCGGAAAAACTGGTCGCCGCCGGCACGCGCGAGCTGCTGGTGATCAGCCAGGATACCTCCGCCTACGGACTCGACCTGCGCCATGCCAGCTACCCGGTGAAGAGCGGCGGGCCGCTTTCCGGGCAAGCGCCACGCGACGTGCGTGCGCACATGACCGATCTGGCGCGCGAACTGGGCCGCATCGCGCCCTGGGTCCGCCTGCACTATGTCTATCCCTACCCGCACGTGGATCAGGTCATCCCGCTGATGGCGGAGGGGCTGGTGCTCCCCTATCTCGACATTCCGTTCCAGCATGCCGCGCCCAACGTGCTGCGTGCGATGAAGCGCCCGGCGAACGACGCCAAGGTGCTCGCCCGGCTGCGCGGCTGGCGCGAGATCTGCCCCGATATCGCTATCCGATCGACCTTCGTCGTCGGCTTCCCGGGCGAGACCGAGGCGGACTTCGAATATCTCCTCGAATGGCTCGACGAGGCGCAGCTCGACCGCGTCGGCGCCTTCCGCTTCGAGCCCGTCGAGGGCGCCAGCGCCAATGCGCTGCCCAACCCGGTGCCAGAGGAGGTGAAGGAAGAACGCTACGCCCGCATCATGGAGAAGACGGCAGCGATCAGCGCGGCGAAGCTCCAGGCGAAGATCGGTCGCAGCTTCGACGTCATCATCGACGCGGTGGGCGATGAGGGCGCCACCGGCCGCTCCTATGCCGACGCGCCGGAAATCGACGGCGAAGTCCACCTGCGCGACGCCGGCCACCTCAACGAAGGCGACATCGTGCGAGTCACGATCGAGGACGCCGACGAACACGACCTGTTCGGCGTACCCGTCACCAACTGACAATCAGCCGGGCGGCCGCAGCAATGCGCCGCCCCGGCTCCCTCATGTTCGACGGCAAGCAACGCACGCGCACCGCTCTGCGCGGTGCCAACCTTCCTGTGTCCCCGCTCGAATGTTTTTGAACCTGATGGCGGAGCCGTGTGGCGAGCGGCTCGAACTTCCACTGTACGCTTACTTCTTAGGCGAGGGTGGCGGCGGGGGTGGCGGCGGCGGCGGCGGCGGTGCGGGCCGTGCCCAATCATTCTTCTTACGCGATTGATCGTCTGGTGGTCGTGCCATGACACAACGTATGAAGATGTCATGGATCAGTTCAAGAGCCTCGACGGGCTTAGAGAGTTCGACGACGACATCCTTAAGGAGGTTGTCAGGGAGGGCGAGCTGATGATGGCCGCACAGCTCAGCGTAGCCACAGCCTCGGATCAACGTGCACTCACTTGGGCCGGCTTTGTTCTTACGATCGCAATTGCGTCGATTGGCGGAAGCGCAAGTCTTGCGATCGACGGAAAACAACTACCGCTTGCAGCAATTTCCGGGGCGGGCGCCATTCTCATGGCCATCTCAGGATACTACGCCGTGCGGGCGGTTCGTCCACGCAAATACAGCATGCCTGGTAACCTTCCCCAGAACTGGCTACCCGAGCATTGGGAAAGCGGAAGAACACGAGACTTTAGGCAGGCACGAATAGAGCAGGCGCGCACTATAAACGGTCAAATCGTCAAGAACGCAGCTTTGGCCGAACGCAACGCCACCGATCTTAACCATTCAATTCATACCGCTGGGTGCGCGGTACTACTCGCTGGAGTTTATGTGATAGCCTATTTGACATATACTATCTTGAGATAATTCATATGAACGAATTATCATCAGATCGTTCCCACCTAAACTGATAGTAGGCTTGCATTCCGTCTGCAATTGAGCCCGCGCCATAGAGCTTAGTGAGATCCCAGTCTCGACTGGGGAAGTATTCGCAGCCACGCCTTGAACTTGTCTCGAATGAAGATAGGCAATCCACTAGCGAGCGAAGCAGATCACCAACCTCATATACGTCGCGAGTGGTAGCGGAGGAGGGACTTGAACCCCCGACCCCAGGATTATGATTCCCGTGCTCTAACCAGCTGAGCTACTCCGCCGCGCCTTCGTGAAGGGGCAAGTACCGCTCGCGAGGCGCGGGCTATAGCAGGGGTTCGCGGGGCGTCAAGCGCTGAACATGTGCCGCGACAACAACTCCCACGGGCCGCCCCGATACCAATAGGCCGCCAGTCCCGTGATCTGTACCGCGCGCGGCCGGAACCCGCCCTGCAATTGCGCCAGCAGCGCGCGCGCAACCGCCGGCTCCACCTTGTTCTGCACCGTCACGTGGGGGCGCCATCCGGCCTGGTCCTGCGGCGTCAGGACGCCGGCAAAGCCATCCGCGAGCCGCGCACGGATCGCCCACAGCTCGTCGCTGGCGATCCGGTAGGCGACGCCGCGCCCGAGCGAGAATGGCGCTTCCACGCGTGCGGCCGGCGCGGGCACGCCCCGTGTCTCCGCGATGAGCCGCTGCTTCACCTCTGCCGCCATGCTGGGCGGCAGATGGTGGAACATCGTCAGGTGCGCGGCGAGAACGTTACGCTCCGGCGGAAAGTGCGCCGCGCGCTGTTGATCGAACCATGCCTGGTCCGCTTTGCCGAACACGGCAGCGATGATGATCGGCGCCGCAAGCGGGCCCGGCGGCTGGGTGGGCGCGGGCTCGCTCAAATCTCGATCTGGCTGCCCAGCTCGACCACGCGGTTGGTCGGCAGGCGGAAGAATTCCATCGCGCTTTCGGCGTTGCGCAGCATCCAGGCGAACAGCTTCTCCCGCCAGATCGCCATGCCCGGCCGGGCGGAAGGCAGCAGCGTCTGTCGCGACAGGAAGAAGCTGGTCTCCATCATGCGGAACTCGCCACCGCATTCGTCAAACGATTTGAGCGCCGCAGGGATGTCCGGCGATTCCATGAAGCCGTAGCGTAGGATCACGCGGTGGAACCCCTCGCCCAGCGCCTTGTGCTCGAACCGCGACTCTTCGGCGACATAGGGCATGTCGCTGACCTTCACCGTCAGCAGGATTACGCGCTCGTGCAGCACGCGATTGTGCTTGAGGTTGTGGAGCAATGCGTGCGGCACGCCCTCGGGGGTGGAGGTCATGAACACCGCCGTCCCCGGCACCCGCGTCGCGCTGCCCGCGGCGGAGCCGATGAACACCTTGATCGGCATCGCCCCCTCGCGCATCCGTTCCAGCATCAGCTTGCGGCCCGTGGCCCAGGTGGTCAGCAGCACGAAGACGATGATCGCCACCAGCAGCGGGAACCAGCCGCCGTCGGGCACCTTCGTGAGGTTGGATGAGAAATACAGCCCGTCGATGCACAGGAACACCGCGACGAACGGCACCACCGCCCACAAGGGCCAATGCCAGACGCGCTGGATCAGCACCGCGACCATGCAGGTGGAAATGAACATCGTCCCCGTCACCGCGATGCCATAGGCCGCCGCAAGGTTGGACGATTCGCGAAAGCCCAGGATCAGCAGCAGCACCATCGTCAGCAGCGCCCAGTTGATCGACGGGATGTAGATCTGCCCCGCGGCCGACGCGCTGGTATGTTCGATCCGGATGCGCGGCATCAGGCCCAGCTGCACCGCCTGCTGCACCACCGAATAGGCGCCGGTGATCACTGCCTGGCTGGCGATGACGGTCGCCATGGTGGCCAGGATCACCAGCGGCAGGCGCCATTGCTCGGGCGCCATCAGGAAGAACGGGTTTTTCGCCGCCGTTGGGTCGCTCAGCATCAGCGCGCCCTGCCCCAGGTAATTGAGCATCAGCGCCGGGAACACGAACCACAGCCAGGCATAAGCGATCGGCTTGCGCCCGAAATGCCCCATGTCGGCGTATAGCGCCTCGGCGCCGGTCACCGCCAGCACGACCGAGCCGAGCGCCAGGAACGCCAGCATCCCGTCGGCCGCGGCGAAACGGAACGCCCAGCGCGGATCAAGCGCCAGCAGGATCTCCGGCTGCGCCACCACATGGTACAGGCCAAGTGCGCTAAGCGTGACGAAGTAGATCGTCATGATCGGCCCGAACAGCCGCCCCACCCGCGCGGTGCCGACCGATTGCAGGTAGAACAGCCCGATCAGGATCGTGACCGAAATCGGGATGACGAAGCTGTCGAACCGCTGCTCGACCGTCGCCAGTCCCTCCACCGCCGATAGCACCGAGATCGCCGGCGTGATCATGCAGTCGCCAAAGAACAGTGCGGTGGCGAGCACGCCCAGCACGACCAGCCCCGGCTCCCACCGTTTGCCCGCCCCGCTGCGCCGCTGGATCAGCGCCAGCAGCGCCAGGCTTCCGCCCTCGCCATTGTTGTCGGCGCGCAGGATGATCATCACATATTTGCACGTGACGATCAGCACCAGCGACCAGAAGACGAGGCTGACGACGCCAAAGATATGCAGTTGGTCGACGGCGAGGGGATGGTGCCCGACGAACACCTCCTTCATCGCATACAGCGGGCTCGTCCCGATATCGCCATAGACGACACCGATCGCGCCCAGCGCCAGCTTGCGCAGCGAATCGCTGTGATGGTGGCCATGCGCTTGGGGCACAGCTGCGCCGGAGGCCGGGCTCATCAAAGCGCCGCCGACGCCAGGTTCAAGGGGAAGAAAGCCACCGTCATCCTGTCAAAGCCTCGGCGCGCCTAGCACTTGCCCGCAGCAGCGCAAGCGGGAACGTTACAAGAACATAGGAGTTGCTGCTCCTGAAAGGAAGAGTTTCATGAGCGACTCCAACCCAAAGAGCGAACCCTTCTCCAACGCGGAAAAGGATCCGGACGACTGGACCACTGGCGACGAGCCGATGACTGGCGCGCAGGCAAGTTACCTGAAGACGTTGAGCGAGGAAGCCGGCGAGCCGTTCGAGGAAGAACTTACCAAGGCCGACGCGTCAAAGCGGATCGACTCGCTTCAGGAGAAAACCGGGCGCGGTAAATAAGGGTCATTGCGCAGCCGCAACCCGCACCGCGCCGCACGGGTCAGCGCCCGCCACGCTCCATCGCCGCGATATATTGATCCAGCACCTTGAGCTGGTTGGCGATGGTGGTGCGGTAATCCATGCCTTCGGGCGACAGGATCACCGCGCGCGCCAGCATCCGCCGCGCGGCGGGCAGGTCGCCGGCGCGGACGTAGGCGATGCCGGCAAGATAAGGCGGCGCCGGATGCTCGGGCGCCAGTTGAAACGCCCGCCCGAACGCCAGCTTCGCTGCCGGCGACATCTGGTCGCCATCCAGCATCACCAGGTTGCTGCCCAGCTGAGTCCACAGGATGAAGCTGCGCGGCAACGCCCGCACCCCGCCGAGCACGACCTGCGCGGCGGCGCGCTTGTCGCCCGCGCGCAGCATCGCGTCCGACGCGACGATATAGGCGGTGTCGGCGGTGTAGCGGCCCATCAGCCGCTCGCGCAGCATGATCGCCTCGGGCTCGATCGGCACCGCGTCGACTCGCGGCTTGGCCGGGGCCGCCGCCTGCCCCGGCCGCCCCTGCCAGGCATAGCCCGCCGCGCCCAGGAACAGCGCCGCCCCCGCGAACGACCACAGCAGCCGCGGCAGCCGAAGCAGCACCAGCGCGCCAAAGACCAGCGCACCGACCAGCGCCAGGCCGATGAAGCCGCTCACGGCTCCAGGCTCTTCGTCTCGTGCATCTTCCCGGCCAGCTCAGGCGGCATGTACTTTTCGTCATGCTTGGCGAGTAGGTTGGATGCGACAAACGATCCATCCGGGCGGAAACGCCCCTCCGCCACCACGCCCGATCCCTCGCGGAACAGGTTGGGGACAATTCCGGCGAACTGCACCGGGGTCGTCGCGCGACCATCGCTGACCGTGAACAGGATCGTCACGCCATCGGCGGCGCGCGCCACCGATCCCGCCGCCACCATGCCGCCCAGCCGCACCGCGCGGTCGGAGGCGAGCACCTCCTGCGTCACGTCGGACGGCGCATAAAAGAACGCCGCCTGGTCACGCAGCCCCGACAGCGCGAGCAGCGCCGCCAGCGTGATCGCCAGCAGCGCGGCGCCCGCCAGCCACAATCGCTGATGCTTCGCCTTCACTTGCCGCCCTTCTCCGCCTCGCGCATCGCGCGCCAGCTGACGAGCACGATCACCGCCGTCGCGGACAGCGCGACCGCATAAGCGGCAATGACATAGGGCCAGGCGATCATGCGCGTGCCTTCCGGCGCATCCGCGCCTCTGCCTTGGCGACCGCCAGCAACGTGCGCATCCGCATCAGCACCACCGCGCCGAACAGGAAGGAGAACCCGAACAGCATGATCGGCAGCGGCCACAGGATCGACAGGTCGATCGTCGAATGGGTGAGACCGATGCTCGGCCCCTGGTGCAGCGTGTTCCACCACACCACCGAATAACGGATGATCGGCAGCAGGATGGTGCCCGCCACGCCGAACAGCGCCGCGATCCGCCCGTCCCCGCCACGCTCGCGATCCGCGCGCGCCAGCGCGATATAGCCGAGATAGACGAAGAACAGCAGCAGCATCGACGTCAGCCGCCCGTCCCACTGCCAGTACGTGCCCCAGGTCGGCCGGCCCCAGATCGCGCCGGTCAGCAGGCAGATGGCGGCAAAGGCAGCACCCGGCAGGGCGATCGCGCGCGCCGCCACGTCAGCCAGCGGGTGGCGCCAGACGAGATAGGCGATGCTGGAAATCGCGATGCCGCTCCATCCGCCCATGCCCAGCCAGGCCGACGGCACATGGACGTACATGATGCGGACGGTCTCGCCCTGCAGGTAATCGGGCGGCGTCTGCGTCAGCCCCGCCCAACTGCCGACCGCGATCAGCACGAGACCCAGCCACCCCAGGACGGGGGTCAGCGGGCGGGCGATCTTCAGAAAGCGCGCAGGATTGGCGAGGGCGTGAAGGGCAGGCACGATGGGCTTCCCATATGGGGAAATTGGCGGCGCGTCATCTGCTTGAACGCATCGGCCCGGCGCGCTGATCGCCCCGGGGCCGGCCTGGCGGGCGCCGCGATACACGCCGGCGCCCGGAAAGCGGCGGAGGCAGCCAGGACCGCCTCCACCCGTTACCTCAGGCGCGGCCGATCAGGCGGCGCGCAATACGGTCGGCAACGTCGGCGGCGGGATCGCCGCTGCTGTCGCTCTCGTCCCACACCTCGACCAGGCGGTCCGGGATGCGGGCGATGCGCGCCTTCACCTCGGCCTCGTCACCCTGCCCGAGATATTCCAGGCCGACGTTGATGATGCCGCCAGCGTTGATGACGTAATCGGGCGCAAACAGCACGCCGCGCTCATGCAGGCGGCGGCCGTCCTCGCGCGTGGCGAGCTGGTTGTTCGCACCACCGGCCACCACCTTCACCTTCAGCGCCGCGATCGACTGCTCGGTCAGCACCGCGCCCAGCGCATTGGGGCTGACGAGATCGACGTCGCACGCCAGGATCGATTCGGCCGGCGCGGTCGTCGCACCCAGCTCCGCCGCCAGCGCCGCGGCGCGATCGGCGTTCACGTCAGCCAGCGTCAGCACCGCGCCATCGGCCGCCAGCAGGCGAGCGAGGCCGCCGCCGACCGAACCGACACCCTGGATGGCAACGCGCACGCCCTTCATGTCGGTCGCGCCCAGCCCGCGCTTCGCCGCGGCCTTCACGCCGAGATACACGCCAAGCGCAGTGTACGGCCCGGGGTCGCCGCCCGCCGCCCCGCTCGCCACCGGCAGGCCGGACACGTAGCGCGTTTCTTCGGAAATCACCTTCATCCGCGCTTCGGACATGCCTACGTCCTCGGCGGTCACATAGCGGCCACCCAGCGATTCGGTCGCGCGGCCGAACGCGCGCAGCTGCTCCTCGGTGATCGTCGCACCCGGCTTGTCGGCCAGCACCACGCCCTTGCCGCCACCCAGCGCAAGGCCGGCCATGGCGTTCTTGAAGCTCATGCCGCGCGACAGGCGCAGCGCGTCGGTGATCGCGGCAGCGTCGGTCGCATAATGCCAGAAGCGCACGCCGCCCGCGGCCGGGCCAAGCGCCGTCGAATGCACGGCAATGACCGCGCGCAGACCCGATGCCGGGTCAGTGAACAGATGGACGCCCTCATGGTCGTCGAAATCGGGGAAGCCCCACGCGGTCATTTCAGCCCTCCGGTGGTCGTACGAAAATTGTCGACCGGCGCAATAATGTTGCCACCGCCAAAAGGCGAGGAGGAAATTGCGAGGGGGAAAATGGGGCGATCGACGGGACTTGAACCCGCGACCCTCGGTACCACAAACCGATGCTCTAACCAACTGAGCTACGATCGCCGTCAGAATGGGCGCCCCTACGGCCGGGCGCTGGCGGCGTCAAGGGACTTGGCTCGCCCCGACCTCAAAACTCTCGCTCGGCGGCGTCGGGATGGATCGTTCAGAACCTGCCCTCGATCGCCAGTTCCATGCCCGTGTCGGTCTGGACGAAGCCGGCCGCCTGCAAACGCAGCGCCGCCGCCGGATCGCTCGGTTGCAGCGTCAGTTCGGCACGGTACCGCCCGTCCGGCCACAGCCTGATGGTGCTTCCCTCATTCCCGGCGGCACTGACCAGCGGCAGCATCAACGCCCCGCCGTCGCAGCGCGCATTGCCCGTCAGCGTCGCCGGCACCGGCAATCCGCCGATGTCGCCGGCAAGGGTGGCGCGAACCCGTCCCTCGGCCGATTCGCACTGGTCGCCGCTGAACCGCACACTGACCTGCTCCAGATCCAGCACCGTCACCGGAACCGGGCGAAATGCCGTTCCCACCGGCAGCGTTGCCGTGATGTCGTCCAGGGCAAAGCTGTGCCGGCTGACCGCGATCGACCCGCTGAGCCGCGGCGCCGGCGGCACGGCGACACCATCCAGCACGACCTGCGCACGCCCCAGCAGCAACGGCAGCGGCGACACCCCGGCCGACAGGTCACCCAGCGCGATCTGCCCGAACCGTGCCTCGCGCAAATGGCCGGACCAGATGCTGCCGCTCACCGACCGCGCGGTCAGCCCCTGCTCCGCCAGCCCGAACCAGCCAAGCGCCAGCCGCAGCGGCAGGAACACGATCAACGCCACCACGAACATGGCGAGGAACAGCGCGTTGGGTCCTGTCTTCAGCCGGATACGCCTCATGCCTCGCGCCCCCTCAGCGTCATCGTCGCCGATACCGTGCCGTCGCCATTGCCGGTGATCGTGGTCGCATCGACCAGCAGCCCGTCCGCTTCCAGCGTGGCGATCCAGCCTAGCAGCGCGCCGGGCTTCGCGGTGGCGGTGGCGATGCGAACGGCATTGCCGTCCGGCTCCAGCGTGGTCAGCGTAAAGCCTGCCTCGTCGGCGCGCGTGCGGATCGCATCGGGCAGCGGGCCTTGGATCGGGCTGGGCCGCGCGCGCTGAATCGCCTTCACCTGCGCCACCTCGCGCTGAACCTCGCCCAGCCGAACGACGGCAGTCGCATATCGCTCGCGGCTGAATGCCAGGCCGTCGCGCACCGGGCGGATCACGCCGGCCCACAGGATCGTCACCACCAGCAGCGCCAGCATGACCAGGATCAACCGCCGCTCGCGCAGCGACCGCCCCTGATACCAGCTCATCAGATTGCTCATCGCAGGGCCCTCATGGCAGCGCCACCGTCACATCGCCGCGCAGGCGCTGGCCGTTCGACTCGAACGTGCTCGCGGTCACGACGAACCCGGCCTCGCGCAGCCGGGCAACGATCTGGTTGGCCTGCGCCTCCCCTTCCGCCGCGACGGTCGCGCGCAAGGTACCGTTGGGCTCGAAGGTTAGCGCCACCAATTCGGTGCCCGCGACGCCGCGCACCGCGCTCGACAGCGCCGCCGCGGTCGCGGTGAAGCCGGCGCCGGGTCCGCGCAGCCGCGCCAGCCGTTCCGCCAGCAATCGATCCGCATCGCCCTGATCCGCGCCGCGCGGCAATCCGTCACGCGCGATCGCCTCGGCCCGCGCGTCGGCGGCGTCGGCAGCGGCGGAATATTTGGCGATCCGAACCACGTCGATCGCCAGCGTGGCCAGCAGGATCAGCCCGCCCAGCACCGCCAACCGACGCAGCAGCCGCCAGTCGATCGCCCGCCGCCGACGCTTCGCGAACGGCCCCTGCCGCAGGTCCAGCTCGGGCCGGCCGACCGCCGACACGATGGCGGCATCCAGTGCATCGCGTCCCAACGATTCGGGCGAATCGTCGCCAGTGATCAGCGCGGTCAGCCGCGCTTCATCGGCAAAGCCGCTCGACGGGCCACGCACCACAGATTGGGGGCCGAATTGTGCCCGAACATATCCGCTATCGGGCCGCGGCAGCAGCATCGGTGCCGGAATAACGGCCGACGGATCGATGCCGATTCCGGCCAGCGCGTCGAGCCACGCGCGCATCCGCTCGGCCGCCACCACGCCGATCGGGCGCTCGCGCGGGTCGGTCTCGCCGCCCCCCGCTTCGGCCGCCCCCACCGCCACATGAAGCCGCTCGATCGGCGACGCACTCGCATCGCTGACCAGAATGCGCGCCGCGGCGGCGGCCTGCGCGGCGGAGCGCGCCGGGATATCCGCCCAGTGAAGCGTCACCGCATCGGCCGGCGCCACCGCGATCACCGCCCCCGCGTCTCCCTCGGGCAGCCCCTCACCGCGATCGACGATCGCATCCCGGTCGATCCGAAGCCACTGCCACGGATCATCGGCGCCGGGCGGCAGGAAAAGCAGCGTGGCCGTCATGACAATTCCCCCCATTGCCGCGAAACAAGCCGTGCCGGCAGCCGCGTCGCGTCGATCAACGCCCGCTCCTGCAATTCGCTGTTCGCGACCGTCACGTCGACCCGCAGGTCGAACCATTTCGTCTTCACATCGGCCTGCTGCTGCGCCGCCGGATCGGGCGTAATCCCCTGTTCGGACAAGGGCTTCCAGAAATCGGCTATCTCGCCATAGCCAGCCGCCGGACGGCGCAGCAGCAACGCGCGCGCCTGATCGACGCCCAGCGTGTCCGGCAACAGCATGGCGATCAAGGGCGCCTGCTCCGGCGTCAGCGTGTTCACGTTCAGCCGCGATCGTTCGGCGGTGGGCAGCGTGCACAGCCACGGGCGCAGCTTGGCATAGGCCTCCGCCGTCACGCCGGCCACCGCACGCAACTCGCTGGGGTCGACCATCAGCGTGCCGCCGGTCCGGTACGGCGTCGCCAGCCCACCATAAGCGCTATCCTCCGCCCCCGCGCCGAGCGGCTGGTCATCGCTGTCGATCCAGTCCGCTGCGGCGGCGGCAATTCCGTCGCCGCCCGGCACGTTGAGCAGCCGGGCAAGCCGCGCGAACTGAGTCACCGCGGTCGGATCGGCGACATAAACGCCATCAAGATCGGTCACCAGGCTGTTGAGGTTGAAGCAGTTTCCCCCGTCGGTCACGCGCGCGGTGGCAACCCCGCCCGGCAGCGGGATCGTATAGGGTCGGTCGCTCCAGCCGCCTGCCAACGTGATCCGGCCGGGCTCGCGTTGCAGCATGTCGGTGATCCGCCCCGTGGCCAGCGCCTCTGCGGCAAAGGCCAGCGCGCGCGCCTGATCCAGTGCGACCGCGTTGGCGGTCAGCCGTGTCGACAGCCGCAATCGCTCCAGCGCGGTCGCCGCCATCACCGCGATGATCGCCACCAGCAGCAGGACGGTAAGCAGCGCGGCACCGCGCTCCCCCTCACGTTTGCGGCGCATCGGGTTGCTCACGCGGCCGCGGCGGCGCACCGCTCCCAACTAGGAACATCTGGCGAAACACCGTGCCGTCATCACGCTGGATCGCCAGCTCGAACGCCTGGGGCAGCGGCGCACCCGGCACGCCATCCCAGCGGTCGTTCCAGGCGCCAGCGACCCGATAACGCATCCGTACGCCCCGGACGCCGGTGATCGTCGTCGCTGCCGGCAGCACCGGCGCGCCGTCCACCATCGGCCATGCGATCCGCTCCAGCGCGTCGCCTGCCAGCCGATAGCTGACCTTCTGCAGCGTCGATCGTGGTTGCGCGTCGATATTGCTCCAGCCGGCACGCACCAGGGTCACGCTATTCTCGTTGCCAACAAAGGCGGGAAAGCGCGTGCCCCGCTCGTCACGTGCCGGCCGGTCGATCGCCTGCGCCAGATCGGCCCCCATCAATGACGACAGGCGCGCCAGCGCCCCGACATCGTCCAGCCGCTCGACCGTCGCACCCTGCGCGCGCACGCTGAACGCCAGCAGCCCGACCCCGGCGGAGGCGATCATGCCAAAGATCATCAGCGCCACCATCACCTCGACCAGGGTGAAGCCGTTGGCGCGGCGCCGGGCGGGCCGGGCGGTCACGATATCTGAACCTCGAGCTGCGGCGGCCGGATCATGGTCAATCGACCCAGCGGCCGCCCCTGCGCATCCGCCACCGCGACGTCGATCCTCAGGATACGCGCGTCGCCGGTCGGGCGAACATCGCGCACCCAGCGCCATGCCCGCCCGCCATTTTGCTCCACCCCCGCCGCCCGGCCGAGCGCCGGCGCGCGCGCCGACGTCACCGCATCGATTGCGACATTACGCGCCACCATCTGGGCGACCACCGTATCGCCGAGCAGTGCGGTGGAGCGGATCGTCGCGCCTTCCAGCCGGATCAGTGCCAGCGCAGCCAGGCTGAACACCGCCAGCGCGACCATCACCTCGATCAGCGTGAATCCGGCGCTGCCGCCGCGTCGCGGAGCAGGTTCAGCCATCGACCCGCGCGCCTCCGTCCGACCCCAGCGTCACCGTCACGCGGGTCCGCTCACGCCGCAACGGCACCACCAGTGCGCGGTCGGCCATGCCGGTCGGATCAAATGTCACCCGCGTCCGCTCGGCCACCAGCGCCTCGGTCCCCTCCCCCCATTGCGATACGCGCAGCGGCTTGTCCGCCAATGCCATCCATTGGCCACCGCGCCGCTCGTCAAAGCCGTAGCCGCTGCGATCCACCCAGACGCTGACCGGCCGCCCGCCAATGACGGCGGCATCATGCGCGGCACGCACGCGCGTCGCAAAGCGCGCGCCCTCATCGATCAGGCGGCCGCGCGGGTCGGGCATCGCCAGCACGGCAATGGCGGAGGCAAGGCCGATGATGGTGATGACGATCATCAGTTCGACCAGCGTGAACCCGCGCGACCCCGCATCGCGCCGCCACGCCGGACCGGGGCGCTCGCGGGTCCAGTATCGGGACCGGGCTGATCGCATCATCGGGCCTCGCCGCTCTGGCCAGCCTCTATCGGCCGCTTACTGCCAGGATCCGATATCGGCATTGATCCCCTCGCCGCCTTCCTTCCCGTCGGCGCCGTTGGTCCAGACGTCGAACGCGCCATGCTTGCCCGGCGAGGCGTAGAGATAGGCATTGCCCCACGGGTCATCCGGCAGCTTCTTGATATAGCCGCCCGCCTGATAGGCCGCCGGATTGGCAAGCCCGGCGGGCGCGGACGTCAGCGCCGCCAGCCCCTGCGCCGTGGTCGGGTAATTGCTCTGCTGCAGCCGGTACATTTCCAGCGCCTGCTCGATCGTGGCGATATCGGCCTTCGCCTTCTGCACCCGCGCCGTATCGCCCGAAGGGATCACGTTCAGCGCGACGATCGTCGCCAGCAGGCCGATGATGACGATCACCACCATCAGCTCGACGAGGGTAAAGCCGTTCTTCTTCCGACGCTTGTTGGTCTGTGTTCGCATAATGTCTCTCATTGCCCGGCCAGCGTGTTGAGCTGGAGGATGGGAAGCAGGATCGCTAGCACGATCGTCGCCACCACGCCGCCCATGACGACGATGATGGCCGGTTCCAGCAGCGACATCGCCGTCGCGGTGAAGCGATCGAACTCGCGCTCCAGATAGTCGGCGGCGCGCTCCAGCATTTCGTCGAGCTGCCCCGCCGCCTCGCCCGACGCCGCAAGATAGGTGAGCAGCGGGGGGAATACGCCGGCGCGCCGCATCGCCGCGGACAGGCTGCCGCCGCCACGGATCGCGTCGGTGATCTCATCCGACGCCAGCTTCAGCCGCCGGTTGTGGATCGTGCCGGCGGTGAGCGTGAGCCCCTCGAGCAGCGGCAGACGGCTCGCCACCATCGTCGCCAGAGTACGCGCCATGCGCGCGGCATGAAGATCGCGCAGCAGCCGTCCCAGCAAGGGGATCCGCAGCAACCAGCTGTCGAACGCCAGCCGGATCGGTGGCTGACGCAGCGCGACGACGAATCCGGCGACCGCGGCGCCAAGCACCAGCAGCATCAGCCACCACCAGCGGACCAGCAAGTCCGAGATGCCGATCACGATGCGGGTCAGCAGCGGCAGTTGCTGCCCCACCGTGTCGAACTGCTCCACCACCTGCGGGACGACGAAGATCATCAGCGCAGCCACCACGCCAGTCGCGACAAGCGCGAGAATGACGGGATAGGCGAGCGCGGTCAGCAACTTGCCGCGTATTTCTGCCTGCCGCTCGAGCAGCGTCGACAGCCGTTCCAATATCGCCGGCAACGTGCCGGAGCTTTCGCCCGCCGCGATCATCGCGCGGTACAATGGCGGAAAGCTTCGTGGCTCGCGCGCCATCGCATCGGCCAGCCGCCGCCCCTCGACGACGCCGGCATGGACATTCTCCACGACGGCGCGAACCTTGTCCTGTTCGGTCTGGCGCGTGATCGTCCGCAGCGATTCTTCCAGCGGCGAGACTCGCGACAGCGTCGCCAGCTGCCGCGTGAACAGCGTCAGCTGCTTGGCCGACATCTTCGGCGCGCCAAGTTGCAGGCCGAACAGCGGGCGACCGCGCGCTGCCGGCGCACTGCCCGGCGCGATCCTCACCACGTACAGCCGCCGGCGATCCAGCGTCGCGCGCGCCGCCTCCATGCTCGCTGCGGCAATATGCCCGCGCATTTCCTGGCCGCGCGTGTCGATCGCCAGATAGTCGAAATCAGCCATCCGAACGCGCCATGGATCGGACGCCGGCCAGGGGTCGCTCAGCCATCGGTATCGCGGCGAGATACGCGCACCGCTTCCTCAGCGGTGGTGACGCCCTGCTCCACCATCCGTCGCGCCGCGCTGCTCAGCGTGTCGCTGCGGGCAAAGGCATGCGCCGCAATCGCGCTTTCGTCCGCGCCGTCATTGATCATGCGCCGTACGGTATCGTCGATGCGGATCGCCTCATACACGCCCACTCGGCCCTTGTAGCCGGTCCCGTTGCACTCGGCGCAGCCCTGTGCGGCATAAACCACGGCGTCGCGCGCGATGCCGAGCAGCGGGGCGACCGTTTCCTCCGCCGGCACCGGCCGCCGGCACGCCGGGCACAGCCGCCGCACCAGCCGCTGCGCAATCACCGCGCGCAAGGTGGAGGCGAGCAGGAACGGCTCCACCTTCATGTCGCGCATCCTGGTGATCGCGCCCACCGAATCGTTGGTGTGTACCGTGGACAGCACGAGATGCCCGGTCAGGGAGGCCTGAACCGCGATCTCCGCCGTTTCGCGGTCGCGGATCTCGCCGACCATCACCACGTCCGGGTCCTGCCGCAGGATCGCGCGCAGGCCCGCCGCAAACGTCAGCCCGACCTTCGCGTTGACCTGAGTCTGCCCGACGCCGTCGACCGCATATTCGACCGGGTCCTCGACGGTCAGGATATTGCGGCTGCCATCGTTCAGCAGCCGAAGCGCGGCGTACAGCGTCGTCGTCTTGCCGCTGCCGGTCGGCCCCGTGACCAGCACGATGCCATTGGGCTCGTTGATCGCCCCTTCCAGCAGGTCGTGCATGGCCGGCGACATACCCAGCGCGTCGAGGTCGATCCCGGCATTATCCTTGTCGAGGATACGCAGCACGACCCGCTCGCCCGCGCGGCTCGGCAAGGTGGAAACCCGCACGTCGAGCAGCTTGCCCCCCAGCGTCAGGCCCATTCGCCCGTCCTGCGGCACGCGCCGCTCGGCAATGTCGAGCCGCGCCATCACCTTGATCCGGCTCACCACCACCGGGGCAACATGCGGCGGCATGCGCAGCGTCTCGCGCAGCACGCCGTCGATCCGCATCCGCACGACCAGCCCGGTCTCGTACGGCTCGATATGGATGTCCGACACGCCGTTGCGCGCCGCATCGGCGATCACGCCGTTGATCAGGCGGATCGCCGGCGCATCGTCCGCCGTGTCGAGCAGATCCTCGGCGGTGGGGATGCCGTCGGCCAGCAGGTCGAGCTCGTCGCCCATGCCAACGGCGGCGAGGGCGGTCGCCTGGCCATCCATCGCGTAATTGTCGCCGAGTAGCCGGTCGAAGGCCGCCGGTTCCAGGATCACCACGTCGAACGGCCGCCCCAGCACGCGCCGCACCTCGATCAGCGCGCGCGGGTCCGCGCCTTCGCGCAATGCCACCGCCTCTCCCGACAGCGTCACGCCGAACTTGCGGGCAAAGGCATAGGGCAAGGTGACGAGATCGAGGTCCAGCACCGGCACCCCGCTGGCCTCAAGTGCGATGACGCCGGCCGGCGCACCGGACGCCGGCACCGTCGCCGCCGGGATGGCAGCGGCCGGAGCAGCTCCCTCTCCCTCGGCCGACAGGTCGCGCCCGGTCCTGATCATTTGTCGCGCCGCTTGATGGTGACGGCGGAATTGCGTTGCACCGGCACCTGGATCCTCGGATCCTCGATATTGCCCGGCACCGGCGCGGAGGGGATCGGCGCCGCCGCCCCCATGTAATCGCGCACCAGTTCGTCGATCGACGGCTCGCGCGCGGGATCATGCAGCCCCTGCTGCAACCGCAGATAGCCGTAGCGCTGCTCGGTCACCCGGCGGTTGTCCTCCGGCGTGCGCAGGATCGTGGGGCGGATGAAGACCATCAGGTTCGTCTTCGTGCGCTGCTTGCCCTTTGATCGGAACAGATTTCCCAGCACCGGAATGTCACCCAGCAGCGGCAGCTTTTCCAATGTGCGCCGCTCGTCGTCGCTCAGCAAGCCGCCGATGATCGCGATCTGTCCGTCGTCGACGGTCAGCGTGGTCTCCACCTCGCGCTTGTTGAGGATCAGGTCCGAATTGTCGTTGCTGACCGGGCCGGCGATCGAACTGACCTGCTGGTGCAGAAACAGCTTGATCGAGCCGCTGGAGTTCACCTGCGGCCGCACCTCCAGCTGGATGCCGACATTCTCGCGCTGCACCGTGCGGAACGCATTGTCGAAATTCTGGCTCAGCGCCTCACCCGTTGTGATCGGGATTTCCTGACCGACCAGGATGCGCGCTTCCTGATTGTCCAGCGTGATGAGGCTCGGCGCTTGCAGCAGGTTCGATGTCGTGTCGGATTTCACCGCATTGATGATCGCGCCGAACACCGTGTCGCCGCCCAGCGTACCGCCATAACCGCCAAAGGCGCCGCTCGCCCCCAGCACTGAATTCAGCGCCTGTTGCGCCAGCGCGTCGGCGGCGGGATTGGGCGTGCTCGTCGTGGTGCGCGACCCATCGGCACCGACGACGGTGGTGGTGGTCCCGCCGATCTCGCGCGCAGCGACCGCGCCAGCGATGGTCAACAGGCTGGGCGCGGTGTTGGAGAAGCTCGTCGCCCCGAACGCCCCGCCCGACAGGCTGCCCAGCAGGAACTGGAAGCCGAGCCGGCTGGCCGTCTGATCGGACACTTCCGCCACGATCGCCTCAACCAGCACCTGTTCGCGGCGCGTATCCAGTTGGCGGACCACCTCGCTCAACTGGCGCTGGATATCGGCCGGCGCCGCGATGACGATCGCATTGGCGCCGACGAAGCGTGTCACCACCGCCGGCGCGCGGCCGCCCTGCGCCTGCACCGCCGGCGTGCCGCTGGCCCCGCCCCCCGGCGCCGCCTGGCTCTGCGTTTGCCCGCCGGTGTTCACCGTGGGTTGCCCGCCGGCGTTTCCGCCATTGGTAGAGGCGCCGAAATTCGACTGGCTCAGCTGATTCTGCGGGATCGTATCGGGCGTTTGCCCGACAAGTTGCTGCAGGACGGGCAGCAATTGCCCGGCATCGGCATGTTCGAGGAACACGACCCGGATCTCGGTCCCGCTCTTTGCCTTCTGGTCGAGATCCGCGGCGACCTGCGCCAGCCGGGCGACGGTGGTCGGGTCACCGCGCAGCGCGACCGAGTTGGCGCCCTCAACCGCGACCACACTCGCCGTCGCCGTCTGCCCCTGCGCGGGCGTCCCGATCAGGCCCTGCAGCGCCGTCGCGATATCGCGCGCGCCGGCATTGCGCAGCGCGATCACCCGCGTCGAATTGTTGTCGGTATCGATCCGCCGCAGCACTTCACGCACGCGGCGCACATTGTCGGCGAAATCGGCAATGACGATCGAACTGCCGGCGCGATTGGCGCTGACCGATCCCTGCGCCGACACCAGTGGCCGCACCGTGTCCACCGCGGATTGCGCATCGACCGAACGAAGCCGCACGATCTCCGTCACGAACTGGTTGCGCGCCGCGCCCGCGCTGCCGATCCGCCCCGGATTGGCGGCGGCATTCTCGATCGGCTGGACGCGCAGCGCGCCATTGGCGGTCGGCACCGTCACCAGCCCGTTGGCGCGCAGCGTGGACAGGAACACCTCGAAATATTCCGATCGGCTGAGCGGTCGGTCAGTGACGACGGTCACCTTGCCCTGCACCCGGCTGTCAATGATGAAGGTACGCCCCGTGACCTTGGCGGCATCGGCGATGAACGCGCGAATGTCGGCGTCGCGCACGTTGAGCGTGGTCTGCGCCTGCACCGGCGCGGCAAGCACGGCTGCGGCGAGCACCGGCGCGAGCGCCGATGCCAGGATCCAGTGCTTCATTGTCCGGTCACCTGAACGCTCAACGCCACCGTCTGCCCCCCTCGTTCCACCGTCAGGCCAATCGTGCCCCCACCGGCAAATTGCGCGGACAGCCGCTCGATGTCACCCGGTCCCTGCACCGCCCGCCCGCCAATCTCGGTCACGATATCGCCGTCGCGAAGGCCGGCCGCCCGAAATGCCGCGCCCGATCCCGCCGGCCGGACTACCAGTCCGTTCATCCGGCCGCCTTCGACGCGTGGCACGAAGCCGATCTCGTTCTGGAACTGCTGGACCGTGATCCCTGCCGTCGTCGGTGCGGCGGCCGGCTGCGGCACGCCGGGCACCGGCGCCGGGACAGCGGCAGCCGCTGCGCCGTCAGACTGATCGAGGAACAGATCCTCGCGCGCGCCGCCGCGTTCCAGCGTGACATGGTCGAATGCCACCGCGCGCAGCACCACGCCGGGGATGATCTCCTCGCCGACCGCGACGCTTTGCTGCACCCCGTCGGGGCCCGCCAGAATGGCCGAGCCGCGTCCGGTCGCTTCGTCGATGCGGGTGCCGAACAGCTTCAGCTGCAACGATGTCACCACGGCAGGACCGCTGCTCGCCGCCCCGCTGATGCGGTAGAACGGATCGAAACCGCGCAGCACCTCGCCGGGCGCGATCGGCAATGTCGGCCCCGCCGGCCGCCATTCACCCAGCGGGGTCACCGGCGTCACCACCGTCCACACCAGCCGCGCGCCCTGCACCGCCAGCGCCGCCAGCAGCGCCAGCTCCGCCAGCGAATACACGTTCACCACGGGGATCCGCCGCAGAAGCGCTCGCGCACGAGCGTCGAAACTCAATCGCATGTGCTTGCCAATCCCCGCCCCGGCCGCCGCCCGGCCGCCGCTATGTCCGTGATGTTACAGCGCGATTGCAGCCAAGTGTAATAATTCCGCACTGGCCCCTCTCGCGATCGGCTGGCACACCCTGCGGCGATGCGGAATATTGCTCCCGCCCCCCGGCTCGTCGGCGACCATGATGGCAGCGTCGTCGCACGGCTCACCGCCGTCTCGGGGGTGCAGCGTGTACCTACCCCGCGCGCCAGCCTGTTCCTGCTACGCCACTTTCTGGATGCCGGGACCTGCGCGGCGCTGATTGCGCTGATCGAGGCCGATCGCCGCCCCTCCACCGTCTCCGATGCCAATGGCGATTCGGCTTATCGCACCAGCGAGACCTGCGATCTTGCCGCGGCCCATCCGGTGGTTCACCGCGTGGAGCAGGCGATTGCCGAACTGACCGGGATCGACCCCGCCTATGGCGAACCGCTGCAGGGCCAGCGCTATGCGATCGGGCAGGAGTTCAAGGCGCACACCGACTATTTCGAGCCCGGCGGGATCGACTTTCATCGTTACTGCGCGGTCGCCGGAAACCGCACCTGGACGTGATGGCCTATCTGAACGCGCCCGAGGCCGGCGGCGCGACCCGCTTCAAGGCGCTCGACAAGACGATCCAGCCCGAACCGGGCAAGCTCGTCGCCTGGAACAACCGCCGCGACGACGGCACGCCCAATCCCGCCACCATTCACCACGGGATGAAGGTGCGCGCCGGCGTCAAATACGTCATCACCAAATGGTTTCGTGAGCGCCCGTGGGGCTGACCCTGCGCGCCGCACCGGGCGCGCAGAGCCGTATCATCCGGCCGATCAGAAGGTGACGCTGGCGCCCAGCGTGAACAGCCGGCCCTGCTCGAACCGGTTGATATACACCCGGCGCCCGCCCTCGAACGTCTGATATTCCTGATATTTCGTACCCGACAGGTTGCGCGCCTCGCCCTTGATCTCGACACGCGTGCCAAGGAAGTCGACCGTCTGGCGCGCCACGAAATCGACCCGGATGCCAGGCCGCTCGATGATGTCGGGCTGGAACCCGACGCCGCCCAGCAGCGACGGCCCGCGGTTGGTCACGCGGTCGCTGGCGTAGTTGAACAGCAGCGTCAGCTGCGTTTCATTGTCCTTGTCCTCATAGCCCAGCTGCAGGTTGACGAGATGGTCGGACTGCCCCGTCAGCGGCGCGCCGTCACGGAACTGGAGGTTCGCCGGCGCGAAGCCACCCGGGCATCCGCCAAGCGACACACCCAGCACGCTCGGCACGCATTCGGAATTCGCCGTGATCTTGGACTGGGTGTAGGTGTAGTTGGCAATGAGGACCGCGCGCTTGCCGCCCAGGCTCTCCGAGATGAAATCGAGCGGGAAATACTTCTGCGCCTCGATCTCGCCGCCCCACAATGTCGCCTTGGGCAGATAGGTGAAGCCGGTCTGCAACCGTGCATCCGGCGTCGGATAGAAGCCGACCTGCTCGATCGGATTGTCGATCCTCTTGTAGAAGCCCGCTGCGGTCAGACGCTGGTCACGGTCGAAGAACCATTCGTAGCGCGCTTCCAGATTGTAGAGCTCCGAGTCGCGCAGCAACGGGTTGCCGAAGAACAGGCGGTCCGATTCGAAATCGCGGAACGCCTGCGGCGCCAGCTCACGGAACTGCGGACGCGCGATTGTCTTTGCCGCCGCAAGCCGCAGCTGCATGTCGGCGGCGAAATTCCACGTCAGCGTCGCCGCCGGCAGGAAATAATCGTTGTTGAGCCGCGTGGACGGCGCCGCCAGCGGAGTCACCGTCTGCTTGGCGGTTTCGTAGCGCACGCCGATAATCGCGCGCACTCCGTCGATCGCTTCCGCCTCGGCCTGCACATAGCCGGCATGGATCAGCAGGCTCGCATCATAGCGGGTCGATCCGTTGAGGCCCGCATCGAACCGCAGTTGCACCGCATTGCTCGCCGGTGTTCCCGTGGTCGCCACCGGGCAGCCGTTCAGCACCTCGGGCGACAGCAGATAATCGGGGCGGTACAGGTTGCACGGGAACGGAATCGCCCCGCCAGCGACCGTCTGGTAGGTGTAGGGCAGGCGCGTCGAGGTTCGCTCGTTCTGCGAGTAATAATAGCCCGCCGACAGCGTGAACGGCCGGTCGCCCGGCAGCTTGTAGGCGACGTCCGCCTGCCCCGAATACAGATCCTCGTTCAGCTCGCTGAACACGACTGTGGCAAAGCGGCCGAACGAGTTGCTCGCCTCCCACACGCCGGGGCATTGCAGCTCCGACCCGCCGACCGAATTAGCGCCGGTCACATTGTAGCTGGTGTTGCAATTATAGACGAACTGCCGCTCGTACGGCGAATTGCGCTTCGAATTGGCATAAGCGCCGCGCACGTCGAGCGACAGATCCTCGACCGGCTTGAACTCACCCACCAGCTGGGTCTCGATCAACTGGCGCTCGAACCAGTTGGTGTTCTGCTGGAACAGCGGGTTGCCCGACGAATTGTTGTACACTGTCGCCGCCGAGGCACGCCCCTGCTTCAGCGTGTCGTGGATATAGACATTAGTCCAGCGGATGCGGTTCTCGTCAAACTCATAGCCGAGGCCGAGCATCCCGTTCACCACCGCGCGCATGTCGGTGATGACGGTGTTGAAATCGTTGCGCAGCGTGCCGTCTTCGCTGATCGTGTCCTGCTGCAGCGTGGCGCGGGTGCGCCAGGTGTTGGAGACGCTGCCGGTCGCGATCATGCCGACGCGCCCCGCTCCCAGATCGCCCGTCAGGCCGACGTTGATGTCGGCCGACCAGTTCGCCGGAATGTCGCCGTTGCGCTGGAGCAGCGTGGTGCGCGCATTGGACAGTTGCGCCACCTGCTCGGTCGGGATGATGCCGCTGCCCTGCGCCCCGTTGCGGATGAAATCCGGTACCTTGCGCTCGCCATTGTCATAGCCCAGCCAGTCGGTCTTGGACCCGTAATAGGTATAGCCGAGCTTGCCGGTGGTCTGGGTATCGATCCCGCCCGACGCGCCGATGGTGACGAAATTCTCGTCCGGGATCGCCTTGGTCGTCAGGTTGATGACGCCGCCGCCGAACTCACCCGGATAGTTCACCGAATAGGTCTTCTGGACCAGCGCCGACCCGACGATGGTCGTCGGGAAGATGTCCAGCGGCACGGTGCGGCGCAGCGGCTCGGGGCTGGGCAGCGGCGATCCGTTGAGCAGCGCCGAGGAATAGCGATCGCCCAGGCCGCGTACGAAGACATAGCCGTTGCCGACCACCGATAGGCCGGTGACCCGCGTCAGCGCGCCGGCAATGTCGCCCTCACCCGTCCGCGCGATGTCGGCGCTCGACAGGACGCTGATGACCTGCGCCGTCGAGCGCACCGTATTGGGGATGTTGCGCCCCACCACCACGATGTCACCGCCGGAGGAGGCGTCGATCCCCGGCGCGGAAACCTCCGGAACGCCCTGTTCGGCGCCAGGCTGAACGGCGGTATCTGCCTGCGGCTGGGCGGGATCGACGCCGGTCGACATGGTGCTGGTGGCCGGCGGCCCGGCGGGCGTGCTCGTGGAGGGCGCGACCTGGGCCAGGGCAGCCGGCGCGACCAGCGTGGTCGTGAGAAGAAGCAGGGTGGAATAGGCGGTGCGCTGGCGCAGCATGGTCGGGCCTTCCGGTCAGATGGCAGTGGGCGGGCCCGCGGCCGCGTCGAAACGCTCGCCGGGGCCCGCCTTGGTCATGGATGCCGAAGGGGGCTCAGCGGCCCTGGCACTGGAAATAGACCGAGTTGAAGGTCGGCGGGCCGACATCCTGCAGCTCGGCATTCGCCGGCCGGATCGTGGTCCGGTTCGCGCCCTCGCCCGCACCGGCGACGATGTTGATGCACGCCTGCCCGGCGGCGGATTTCACCACGCCGTTGATGAAGGCGAAGTCCGCACCGCCACGCAGGCGGATCGCGGCCGGCGCCGACGGCGTGGTCTGGATGAAGGTGAAGTTGGCGTAGCGGCCGTAGGTGCGCGGCAGCAGGTCTTCCGAACCGTTCGAATCGATTTCGGTCGCGAAGGAATCGGCGGTCGTGCCCGACGGCTTCTGCGCGGCGATGATGAACTGCATGAATCCGCGCCAGCCGTTGTCGACGTCGAACGCGTCGTCGTCCGACCCGGTCACCGCAAAATATTTGAGGTTGGTCGTGCCGCCGAAGATCTCGATCCCGTCATCGGCCGAATTGTGGCTCTGCACGTGGTCGATCGTCGTGCCGCTGCCCGTGCCGCCCAGCGTCAGCCCCTGCAGCTCGTTGCCCTCGCTGATCGCGATGCCGGTATAGCGGATCTGGACATAGCGCAGCGTGCCCGAATTGCTCGCCTGGTTCGGCCCGCCATAGAAGCGGCCGGTCACGCCCTCGATGGGGTTCTGGCAGCTGGTGCTGGTGCCACCTGCATTGTTCGGGCCGGTGCCCGTGGCGCACACCGCGGTCGGCGCCTGGCCCAGGATGACGAGGCCGCCCCAGAAGCCCTGCGAGGCTTCCGACACCCCGTTATTGGTCAAATTCTGCTGCGCGGTGAAGATGATCGGCGCTTCGGCGGTGCCGACCGCGTTGATCTGCGCGCCGCGGTTGACGAGAATCAGGTCGTTGGAGCTCTCGCTCGAATCCGCCGCCAGCACCACGCCCGGCGCGATCGTCAGCACCACGCCCGAGGCGGCGCCGGTGGAGCCGACATCGGTGCCCACTTCGGTCTGCCCGCGGAAGCGGTAGAAGACCCCCGGGATCTTCGGCAGCGTCAGGCTGGTGGTGATCGTCTGCGGCAGGCGGCATGCCTTGAAGCCGCCGACGGTCACATTGTCATCGATCGTGCCAGTCGGGCAGGCCGTGCCCGCCGCCAGGGTGCCGATGTTCGGCACCGCGGTGCAGGCAGCGGTGGTGCCACCGAAATTTGCCGAGGTCGAATTGCAGGTCCAGCCCTGGAACGACGTGTCGTTCGGGCCATTCAGCGCGCCGACAAAGTTCGTCGCGGTGAAGAACGGGTTGATCTTGGCCGGGTTCGTCGCCGGGGTCAGCGAGGTCGCGCTGACCGGATAGACACCGTTCAGCCCCGCGAAGCCGTTGACGTTGTTGTTCGCGCCCGCGTTGACGATGGCGAGCTGCTCTTCGGCGGTGATGGTGACGCCGCTCTGCGTCGTCGCAAGGGCGAACTGCGCCGCGGTGATCGGGCCGGGGTTCGGCGTGCCGGTCGGCGCGGGGGTCGGGGTCGGGGCCGGCGTGACGATCACGTCGATGTTGCCCGCGCCCGGCGAAGCGACGCCGTCAGCGCCGCCACAAGCGGCCAGCAAAAGGCAGGCGGTACCGGCAAGAAACTGATTGCGGCGGCTGAAGCTCAGCATGTCTCACTCCCGTTGAACAGACGGTCCGTCCCCTGGACCGGAAGCGAGTCGAGCTGATTGCCCGCCGCCCTCCCCAGCGCCGCTAGGCGCGGCGCGTGACAGCCGCGTGGAGGTTCAGGGTCGGATGCGTGACGATACTGTTTCGGATCCGTGACAGCGCACGGCCGGCTTTATTCGTCGATGCCGAAGTTCAGGCTGCGCGAGACGAGCGGGTCCGCGACACCGACCAGCAGATAGGCGATGAACTGCTTCGCCCGCTGCCACAGGCCGGTCGCCGCCATGTAGCGGTCGAGCGTGATCTCCTCCGACTGGGCGATCTCGCCATCAATATATTGCCGGACATGGGCGGCGAACGCCGGGTCATCGATCCGCAGCATCAGCTCGAGGTTGATGAACAGGCTGCGCATGTCGAAATTGGCGCTGCCGATGTGAACCGCATCGTCGATCGCGTACAATTTGGTGTGCAGCTTGGTCGGCAGATATTCGAATACCCGGATGCCCCGCCGCAACAGCCCGCGATAGGTGAAGCGCGCCGCGGCGATCGTCGCATTGTTGTCGGACTTGCGCGCCGTGACGACACGAACCTGCTGTCCCAGCCGCCCGGCCCTGTCGATCCGCCGCAGCAGATTGGGGCTCGGCGTGAAATAGGCCGCGATGATGTCGATCCTGCGTGCCTTGCTCATGTCGCGTCGGATCGCGCGGGCCCAGGGCGACAGGCGCCGCGTCGGTCCGCCGATCAGCCAGCGCACCGGCCCGGCATGTTCGCTCCACTGCGACAACGCACGGTTCACGTGGCGCAGCTTGCCGTCATCGGACCGCACCCAGGCCCGCAGCGCATCGAAATAGCCGGCGATCCGCGCTGCCGCCGCCCCCTCCATCAACAGGCCAAGATCGCGCCACGCCTGGTCGCCGGTGGTGCCGAAATAATCGTCCTCGATGTTGAACCCGCCGATGATGATGCGCGGATTGGCCTCCTCCGCATCGGCCAGCGCCAGCTTCTGGTGGTTGCGCAGCAGGTAGCGTCGGCCCAGCCGCGGTACGAAGCGGCAGACATGGACCCCCGCCTCGTCCAGCGGATCGAAGAAGCGCCGATCGGCGGCCTCGTCGCTGCCGAATCCGTCGACGATCAGGTTCACGTCGACACCGCGGCGCGCCGCCGCGATCAGCGCCGCATTCACCCGCTCTCCCGCCTGATCATCGGCGTAGATATAATAAAGAATGCGCAGCGATCGCGTGGCCCCCGCGATCAGGTCGATCAGCGCGTCGAGCCGCTCCGGACCCTCGACCAGCAGGCGCAATCGGTTTCCGTCTACGGTGAAGGGCGCTGCATGGTTCATCCGCCCTGCCTTGGCCGTCCGGGCCCGCAGCGGCAAGGACGCGCTTTTCTTGACTTCCCCAAGCCCCTCCCCTAGATCGCCGTCCTTCATCCAGCGATAGTTAAGCGAAGGAAGCGTCTATGGCGCGCGTCACGGTCGAGGATTGCGTCGACAAGATCCCGAACCGGTTCGATCTGGTTCTGCTCGCAGCACAGCGTGCGCGGCAGGTGTCCGGTGGCGCCGAGCTGACGATCGATCGCGATCGGGATAAGAACCCGGTGGTCGCGCTGCGCGAGATCGCTGAACAGACGGTCAAGCCCAAGGATCTGAAGGAAGCCGTGGTGCAGAGCCTGCAGCGCGTCCAGATCGACGACGAGGAAGAGGCGGATGCCGTCGGCTCGCTGGCCGCATCGGCAGAGGCGCTCCGCCTCACCGCCGCTGCCCCGCCGCGCAACCAGAACCTGGGTGCCGACTACGACGGCTGACGCCCGCGTCGGCCGGCGCAGCGATCGGCCGCACCAGCGTTGAAAACCAAAAAAGCCGCGGCATCCGTCGTGGCTTTTTTGTTGTCCTCGTTCGCTGCCCGCAGAGTTGATGGCGTGGCCTCCTGTCGCCGAGGTCCGCCAGTAGCTGCTTGAGGATTCAGCGACTTACGCGACGGCGGATAGGTCTATTCCCCTATCGCGGCGCCTTCCTTCTTCGATGATTGTAGCTCTTCCGGCGCGTGGCGCACGAAGCAGGCCGCCAGAATCGCGCATGTCGGGAAGGAGAGACCCATGGCTGAAAGCGAGCAACTCACCTTGATGCGCGAGGAACGCGCGGCGCGGCGGGGCGCCGGGCGGCGTGACTTCTTCAAGCTGGCAGCCGCGGGTGCGGTCGGTCTGGGCGCCGCCGGGCTCGCCGGGCGTGCAGCGGCCCAATCCACCGCGCCCAGCGATACCGATCTCCTCAATTTCGCGCTCAACCTCGAATATCTCGAGGCGCAATTCTACAGCTTCGCCGCGATCGGCACCGGCATTCCACCCAATCTGCTGACCGGAACGCAGACGCAGGGCGCCGCCACCGGCGCGCGCAAGGCCAACCTGCAGGATCCGGTGGTGATCCAATATGCGCGGGAAATCGCCTCGGACGAACTGGCGCATGTCACCACGCTGCGGCGCGTGCTGGGCTCCGCCGTCGTTGCCCAGCCGGCGATTGATCTGTCGCCGCAGATCTTCACCACCGCCGCTACGTTGGCGGGGATCGACCTATCGGCCAGCGGCGGGGTGTTCGATCCCTATGCCAGCGACGATAACTTCCTGCTCGCCGCCTATATTTTCGAGGATGTCGGCGTCACAGCCTACAAGGGTGCGGCGCCGCTGCTCAGCGATATCGACAATATCGACGGGGCGGCCGGCATCCTCGCGGCGGAGGGCTTCCATGCCGGGATCATCCGCGGCGCGCTTTATCGCCGCGGGGTGGAAATCCCCGCCTTGTGGACCGACACCGACAAGATTTCCGCGCTGCGCAATCAGGTCGACGGCAACGTCAACTCGCCCGGACCGCCCCAGCGTGTCGCCAATGACGATTCCGGTGTCTCGCCGGTGCAGACGCAATTCGGCCTCACCGCCAATTTCGTCCCCACCGACAGCAACGGGATCGTCTTCAGCCGCAACGCCGAACAGGTGCACAACATCGCGTACCTGACGCCCAATGCGGCGACATCGGGCGGCTTCTTCCCCAACGGGACCAACAATCCGAACCCGGCGCTGCGCCGCTCGGGCGCGAACTGAGGAGGCGGCGATGAGCGACAAGATGGAATTCCTCGACCTCATGGAGCGTGCCGAGACCCAGCGGCAGGCGCGGCGCAACTTCATCCGCCTGTGCGGCGGAGCAGCAGCGATGACCGGCGGCCTGTCACTGCTGGCGGCGTGCGATGACGACGATGACGATGGCCCCTTCCCACCCCCGCCCCCGCCCGGGCCCGGCCCCTCTCCTACCCCGCCGGCCTTGACCGATCAGGACGTCCTGAACTTCGCGCTGCAGCTCGAATATCTGGAGGGCAATTATTATTCCTATGCGGTCTCCGGACAGGGCATCCCCGCCGCGCTGCAGACCGGCACGGGCGCACAGGGCAATGTCGTGACAGGGACGGGTCCAGGCGCGGCACGCCAGGTGTCCTTCACCGATCCAGTGGTTCAGCAATATGCGCGCGAAATCGCCTTTGACGAGATCGGCCATATCACGTTCCTGCGCGGCGCCCTGGGCAGCGCAGCGACGGCGCAACCCGTCATCAACCTGTCGGGTAGCGCCACGGTCACGGTGGGCAATGCAACGCCGGTCGGTGCCTTCACCGACGTGGCCCGCGCGGTGGGCATAGTCGGGCGAAACGCCATCTTCGATCCCTTCGCCAATGACGAGAACTTCCTGATCGGGTCGTATCTCCTCACCGACGTCGGGGTCAGCGCCTATCGCGGCGCGGCGCGGCTCATCACCAACAAGACCTTCCTGGAGGCATCGGCCGGCATCCTCGCCACCGAATGCTATCACGACGCCACCATCCGGGCGGAGCTGTGGCGGCGCGGGCTGACCGCGCCGACCATCTACAGTGTCATCGCGCAGATCTCCGCCGGGCGCGACGCGCTCGATGGCTCGTTCGATCTCGATCAGGACATCGGCAATGCAGCGGTCGCCAATCTGGTCCCGACCGATCCGGGCGGCCTCGTCCTCGGGCGAACCGGGCGGCAAGTGCTGAACGTCGTCTATCTCAACCCGGCGGCTACGCAGGGCGGCGGCTTCTTCCCCTCGGGTGTGAACGGGACAATCCGTGACAGCGGCGGCCCGTAAGCCTCGTCAGCCTTAGCCAGCGGCGGCCGCATCACCTCCCCCGTGATGCGGCCGCATTTGTTATGGAGCCTGCCGGTTCCGCGGCCGATCAATCCTGATCGGCGTTGCCCTCGTCCCGCTCAGCCATGTCGCCGCGCCGGCCCTTGAAGCCCTGCGCCACGACGAACCACTCCACCGATCCCTTGCGGCTCGACGGCGGCTTGGCGTGTTTCACCGTGGCAAAATTCTTCTTCAGCAGCGCAACCAGCGTCGAATCCGCACCCCCGGCGAAAACCTTGGCGACGAACGTCCCGCCCGGCTTCAGCACGCTGATCGCAAAGTCGCTCGCCGCCTCGACCAGCGCCATCGTGCGCAACGCATCGGTCTGCGGATGGCCGACGGTGTTCGCCGCCATGTCGGACAGCACGATGTCGGGTGCACCGCCCAGTTCGGCGATCAGCCGATCGGGTGCTTCGTCCGCCATGAAGTCCATCTGCAGGATCGTCACGCCGTCCAGCGGGTCGACCGGCAACAGGTCGATGCCGACCACCGCCGCCCCCGGCAGCTTGCGCCGCACCACCTGGCTCCACCCGCCCGGCGCCATGCCCAGATCGACGATCCGCTTGCCGCCACGCAGGAAGCCGAAACGCTCGTCCAGCTCGATCAGCTTGTACGCCGCCCGGCTGCGATACCCTTCGGCCTTGGCGCGCTTGACGTACGGATCGTTCAGCTGCCGCTCCAGCCAGCGCGTCGACTGCGCCGTGCGCCCACGCGCCGTCTTCACGCGCGTGCGAAGTCCGCCCCCACCCCTCATGCCGCAGACGCCATCAGGCGGCGAAGGATGCCCTCGCGAATGCCACGATCCGCCACGCCCAGCCGCTCGGCTGGCCACAGGTCCAGGATCGTCTCCAGGATGGCGCATCCTGCGACGACCAGATCGGCGCGTTCGCGGCCGATGCACGGCAGCTTCGCGCGCTCGGCGATCGGCAGATGCGCCAGCCGCTGGCTGATCGCACGCATCGACGCCGCCGGCGCGATCAGTCCATCGACCTGCGCACGGTCATAACGGTCCAGCCCCAGATGGACGCTGGCCAGCGTCGTCACCGTCCCCGACGTACCCAGCAGCCGCCGTGGTCCCTCGACCTTCGGCAGCCGCGCGGCAAAGGGCGCAAAGCTCTCGCGCACCAGGTTGCACATCCGCTCATAGGCGCTCGCCAGGCCCGCCGCGCCATCACCGTCGCCGCCGCCAGCGCTCTCGGTCAGCGACACGACGCCCCAGGGCGCCGAATGCCAGTCGATCACCGTCGGCACCGTGGTCGATGTGTCGATCAGCACCAGTTCGGTCGATCCGCCGCCAATGTCGAACACCAGCGCCGGGGCGTTACCCGGTTCCAGCAGCACATGGCAGCCCAGCACGGCCAGCCGCGCCTCTTCCTCTGCCGATATCACGTCGAGATGAATGCCCGTTTCCCCATAAGCGCGCTCGATGAACGCGGGTCCGTTAATGGCGCGCCGGCACGCCTCGGTCGCAACCGACCGCGCCAGCGTGACATTGCGCCGTTTCAGCTTGTCGGCGCAGATCCGAAGCGCGCCGATCGTCCGTTCGATTGCCGCGTCCGACAGTCGCCCGCTGGTCGCCAGCCCCTCGCCCAGCCGGACGATTCGCGAAAAGGCGTCCACCACCGCGAAACCATCGCCCTGCGGCCGCGCAATCAACAGCCTGCAATTGTTGGTGCCGAGATCCAGCGCGGCATAATGGCGCGCAAAATGCTGGCGAAAAGGGGCCGATTGGTGACCCTCCAGTGCCGAACGGGCGCGGCGATGATCGCGCCGGTACGGCAGGTCGGCGTGATGATGCGCCACGTGCCGTCGTCTTTCTTTTGTTCTTCCGTCGCGGGTTGGCCCGCCCGGTGCTTGGTAGCGAAGCTAGCGTGCACCGCCCCCCACTGCAACCCGCGCACGCAATCAGGTGCTTGACCTTGCGAAACAGCGGGATTAGAGGCGCCCTCCTGTCGCTGCTTCATCGCTGCGACGCGGCTGTTGCCCGATCCTCTAATGGTAAGAGAGCGGACTCTGACTCCGTCAATCAAGGTTCGAATCCTTGTCGGGCATCCACCTTTTTATCTTCGCCGGCGCACCAAAGGCCGCTGACGTTCCTGCTGGCAAGCCACCACGGCGCCCCCTGTTTTCCTGAATAGCGCGCGGGTTGCCCATGCTGATCCTGTCCTTGCTGCTCCAGGCAGCGGTTGCCACGCCCGGCCTGCCGCCTCAGCCACCCGCAACCATGGTGGTGGAACCGGTCGGCATGCTGATCGCGACCTTCGACACCGATGGCGACGCCCGCGTTACCAAGGCGGAGCTTGAGGCCGGCGTTCGCCGCACCTTCGAGGCGATGGACACCGGTCGCACCGGCTCGCTTGGCTATATCGCCTTTGCCGATTGGGCGGAGCGGTATCTGGGCGATCGCAACGCGCTGCCCAGCCCGTTCGAGACCGATCGCAACGCCGACAACCGGATCACGCTGGACGAACTTCAGGCAACGCTGGCCGGCTATTTCGCGCGCTTCGACCGCGATCGCGACACGGTCGTGACTCGCGCCGAACTGCTCACCATCCGCGCCAACGCCACGCGCTCAACCCCCGATCTGCCGCCCGACGGCAAGAAGAAGAAGCGCTCCCGCCGATGACCGATCGTTTTGCCTTCACCATCGCCGCCACTGACGGTGCTGCCCGCACCGGCAGCATCGCGATGCACCGCGGCACCATCCGCACCCCCGCCTTCATGCCGGTCGGCACCGCCGCCACGGTGAAGGCGATGAAGCCGGCCGATGTCGAGGCTGCGGGCGCGGACATCATCCTGGGCAACACCTATCACCTGATGCTGCGCCCCGGCGCGGAGCGGGTCGCGCGGCTCGGCGGGCTTCACCGCTTCATGGGCTGGGACAAGCCGATCCTGACCGATTCGGGTGGCTATCAGGTGATGAGCCTGTCCGATCTCACCAAGCGGTCCGAGGAAGGCATCACCTTCAAATCGCACCTCGACGGTACCCGCCACCTGCTCAGCCCCGAACGCTCGATCGAGATCCAGCGGCTGCTCGGCTCCAACATCGTCATGGCGTTCGACGAACTGGTGCCGACCACGTCGACGCGCGAGGTGCAGGCCGCGGCAATGGAACGCTCGATGCGCTGGGCACGCCGCAGCCGCGACGCCTTCGACAGCGGCAGCGATCACGCCGCGCAGAACGCGATCTTCGGCATCCAGCAGGGCGCGCTGGACGAGGGGCTTCGCCGCACCTCCGCCGACGCGCTGATCGACATCGGCTTCGACGGCTATGCGATCGGCGGCCTCGCGGTCGGCGAGGGGCAGGAGGCGATGTTCGCCTGCCTCGATTTCGCGCCGGGTCAGCTACCCCCCGATCGCCCGCGCTACCTGATGGGCGTCGGGAAGCCTGACGATATCGTCGGCGCGGTGGAGCGCGGCATCGACATGTTCGATTGCGTGCTGCCGACCCGCTCGGGCCGCACGGGCCAGGCGTTCACCCGCTCGGGTCCTATCAACATCCGCAACGCGCGCTTCAACGAGGATCAGGGTCCGCTCGATCCCGAATGCGGCTGCCCGACCTGCGCCACCTGGAGCCGCGCCTATCTCCATCATCTGGTCCGCGCGGGCGAGATCCTCGGCGCCATGCTGATGACCGAACACAATATCTTCTTCTACGAAACGCTGATGGCCGACTTGCGCTCTGCGATCGCCGAACAGAGGCTCAAAGCCTTTGCCGATGCGTTCCGGTCGCGGTACCAGCGCGGCAAAGGAGAGTAAGCGTGTCTGACGAACCCAACGAAATTCTCGCCGCCGCCGCTGCCGCCAAGCAGCATGAAACCGCCGCCAAGGATGCCAAGGCCGCGCGTCAGAAGCGTGGCTGGGATCTGGGCAAGATCGGGCTTGGCGTCGGCATCGGCTCCGCCGCCATCGCGGCCGCCGTCCTCTTCACCCGCAAGAAGGACTGACGCGACAAGGGCGTGCGCCGGTCGTACCGGCGACACGCCCTCGCTTCTGTTTGCGGCGCCGCAACGGCGCCCGGTCGACCGGCGATCATCCCCGCGGCTCGCGGATCCGATCGCCGCTCCCCTCAGCCCGCCAGATCCTTGAACGCGGCATCCTTGTCCGTCCGGATCTCGCCCGGCAGGCCAAGCACCCGCTCGGCGATGATGTTCTTCAGGATCTCGTCGGTGCCGCCCGCGATGCGCAGGCCCGGCGCGTTCATCACCGCGCCTTGGAATAGCCCCTTCAGCGGCAGCAGCGCGGGATCGTTGATGATCCCATACTGATCCTCCGCCTCGACCGCGGCATTGCCCAGGTCCTGAAGCACGTTGGCGGCGATGATCTTGCCGATCGAGCTTTCCGGCCCCGGCGTCTGCCCGCGGCTCAGCGCGGTCATCGTGCGCATCCGGGTGTTCTTGAGCCCCTCGGACTGGACGTACCAGTCGGCCAGCCGCTGGCGGAACGCGCTGTCCTTGATCAGCGGGCCGTCCGCCGCGTCCAGATCCTTGGCCAGCGCCAGTATCTCCTTCGGGCTCGCTCCGCTCGCCCCGCCGACCGCGAGCCGCTCGTTCATCAGCGTGACCAGCGCGACCTTCCAGCCGTCGTCCACCGCACCCAGCCGCTGCGCGTCGGGGATGCGCACGTCGGTGAAATACACCTCGTTGAAGTTCGAGCCGCCCGACATCTGGTGGATCGGCCGGATCTCGACACCCGGCGATTTCAGGTCGAGCCAGAACATCGTCAGGCCCTTGTGCTTGGGCACGTCCGGGTTGGTGCGCACCAGGACGATGCCATAGTCCGAATAATGCGCGCCGGACGTCCACACCTTCTGGCCGTTCACCACCCAATCGTCGCCGTCACGCACCGCGCGGGTACGGATCGCCGCCACGTCGGAGCCACCGGCGGGTTCGGAGAACAATTGCGACCAGATCTCCTCGCCGCGCAGCGCCGGCCCGACGAAGCGCTTCTTGGTGTCGGCATCGGCGAACGCCATCACCGTCGGCACGCACATGCCAAGGCCGATGGTGAAATAGCCGTACTGAACGGGGAATTTGGCCTCTTCCTGGCCGAAGATCACCGACTGGATCGGCGTGCCGCCGGCCCCGCCCCATTCCTTGGGCCAGGTGATCTGCGCATAGCCCGCCTCGGCCTTGCGCCGCTGCCACGCCTTGCCCGCCGCCATGTCGTCGGCGTGGTTCATCGCCTTGTGCTCGGCGACGTTCTTTTCCAGCCAGGCGCGCGCCTTGGCGCGATAGTCGGCTTCTTCCGGGGTATCGTTGAAGTCCATCTCGCTATCCTCTCACGCGCTCAGGCGGCGTTCTTCATTTCAAGCTGGCTCACCAGCCGCTCGCGCCACGTCGCGGGCGCACCCGCCACGAGGCTGAGCTGCCGCGAGCGACGGTAATAAAGCTGCGGGTCCGCTTCCCAGGTGAAGCCGATGCCGCCATGCGTCTGGATATTCTCCTTGGACGCGAACCAGAACGCCTCGCTCGCCGCAACGCGCGCGGTCGCCGCCGCCAGCGGCAGCTCGCCCGCATCGGTATTGAGCGCCCAGGCGCCATAATAAGCGTTCGACCGCGCGATCTCGTTCTTCACATAGATGTCGGCCAGCTTGTGCTTGATCGCCTGATAGCCGCCGATCACGCGCCCGAACGCCTGACGATCGAGCGCATAGGCCTTAGCCATCTCCAGGCACTTGTCCGCGCCCCCGACCTGCTCGAACGCCAGCAGGATCGCCGCGCGGTCGAACACCGCCTGCATCGCCGCGATGCCATCCTGATCTCCCAGCCGCTCGGCCGGGGCGCCCGAAAAGGTGAGCTTCGCGGCCGACCGCGTCGGGTCCAGCGTCGTCAGTACCTCGGCCGATACGCCCTCGCCCTTCTCGACCAGGTACAGCCCGTCCTTCGCCAGCACCACAATCAGGTCAGCGACATCGCCATCGGTCACCGGGATCTTCTCGCCGGTCAGCTTGCCGCCCGACACGCTGGTCTTGATCGACCGCGCCGTCACCGGCCCCTTGCCCTCGGCCGTCGCAAAGGCGCCGATCACTTCGCCAGCGGCGATCTTCGGCAGCCACTTGGCCTTCTGCTCCTGCGAGCCGAACTTCATCAGCGCCTCGGCGACGAAATACACCGTGGAGGCGAACGGGATCGGCGCGCACGCACGGCCAAGCTCCTCGGCCAGCGCGCACAGCTCGACATGGCCAAGGCCCAGCCCGCCGAACTCCTCGGGGATCGCCGCGCCCAGCCAGCCCTGCTCGGCGACGCCCTTCCACAGCGCCTCGTCATAGGCCCGGTCGTCATTATCGAGCACGCCGCGAACCACCTTCGCGTCGCACTTCGCGGCGAGGAACTTGCGCGCCTCGTCCTTCAGCATCTTCTGGTCGTCGGAATAATCGAAGTTCATCTAAACTCTCCCGCCCGCGCCGTTCGTGCTTCGGCCATGCCCAGCACGAACGGGAAGCTGCCATCCTGTTGGTTACTTCGGCTGCATCCGGATCGCGCCGTCCAGCCGCACGTCCTCACCGTTGAAATAGCCGTTGCGCAGCATCTCGACCGCCAGCGCGGCATATTCTTCCGCCATGCCCAGCCGTTTGGGGAACGGCACCATCGCCGACAGCGCCGCCTTCACCTGCGGCTTCGCGCGCGCCAGCAGCGGCGTGTCGAAAATGCCCGGCAGGATCGTGTTGCAGCGGATGCCCTCGGCCGACAGGTCGCGCGCGACGTTCAGCGTCATGCCGATCACGCCCGCCTTGGCGGAGGCATAGGCCACCTGCCCGATCTGCCCTTCCTCGCCCGCGACGCTGGCGGTGTTGACGATCGCGCCGCGATCCCCGTCCTCGGTCGGGTCCAGCGTCATCATCCCGGCAACCGATCCGACGATGCAGCGGAACGATCCGACCAGGTTCAATTCCAGCGTCTTCTGGAAATTCTCGATCGGATAAGGGACGATCGATCCGTCCTCCTTCGACCGCGCCACCGTCTTGTTCGGCCCACCGAAGCCGCCGCCGGCGCAATTCACCAGCGCACGCTCCTGGCCGTTCGCCGCGCGCGCCTTGGCAAAGCCGGCGTCCACCGATGCCTGGTCCATCACATCGACTTCGCAGAACACCGCGCCGATCTCCTCCGCGACGCCCGGACCGATCTCGGCATTCTTGTCGAACAGCGCGACCTTCACGCCCTGCGCGCGCAGCGCCTTGGCGGTGGCCAGCCCCAGTCCCGAGGCCCCCCCGGTGATGACGGCAGCAATATCCGGTCCGAGCTTCACGCCCCTCTCCCCTAAACTCCTGGCGGCGGCCCCATTGGCCGTCCGCGATTGCAGGATAACTTTAGTTATGTAGAGTGCGCCGTCAACAAGCATCGCAACAAGCATGAGTGGGAGAGGCATCGTGGAATATGAGATGATCTCGGTCGAGCGCCGGGGCGAAGTCGACTGGGTGACGATGAACCGCCCGCACGTCCTGAACGCGCTCAACGATCGCCATGTCGAGGAACTGAACCATTATTTCGGCGCGCTCCACAAGGATCGCGACTGCCGCGTCGTCGTGCTGAAGGGCGCCGGCCGCGCGTATTGCGCCGGCCTCGATCTGCAGGAGGGCGGCCGTTCCGAATTCGACACGATCGATCGCCTCGCGCACCAGCGCTCGATCGCCGAGATCGTGATGAAGATGCGCTATTGCCCGCAACCGATCATCAGCCTCGTCCACGGCCCCGCGTGCGGCGGCGGCTTCGCCATGGCGCTCGCGTCGGACATCCGCATCGCCGGCGAATCCGTCCGCATGAACGCCGCCTTCATCCGCATCGGCCTTTCCGCCTGCGACATCGGCGTCAGCTACTTCCTCCCCCGCCTGGTCGGCGCGAGTGTCGCGGCCGAATTCATGCTCACCGGCAATTTCATCACCGCCGATCGCGCGCTTGCCACCGGCCTCGTCAGCCGCGTCGTGCCCGACGATCAGATGGAGGAAGCTGCCGCACCACTGATCGAACAGATGCTCACCACCTCCCCGATGGGCCTTCGTCTCACCAAGGAGTGCCTGCGCATGTCGATCGACGCGCCCAGCCTCGAGGCGGCGGTGGCGATGGAGGACCGCAACCAGATCCTCTGTGCGACATCCCCCGATTTCGGCGAGGGCATCAAGGCCTTCTTCGAGAAGCGCCGCCCGGATTATACCAAGAAGAAGGAGCAGGCTGCATGAGCGCCAATAACGAGCGGGGATTGGAAGGACGCGTTGCACTGGTAACCGGCGGGGGCCGCGGCATCGGGCGCGAGATCGCGCTGCGACTGGCGCGGGACGGCGCCGACGTCGCAGTGAACTACCGCCGCGATGCCGAGGCCGCCGAGGAAGTCGTGCGCGAGATCGAGGGCCTCGGCCGCCGCGCCAAGGCTTATGCCGGCTCGGTCGACCGGTTCGAGGATTGCGAAAAGCTGGTCGACGCGGTCGTCGCCGACTTTGGCGGCATCGACATTCTCGTCAACAACGCCGGCATCGCCAGCCGCGGCCAGAGCGTCGCCGATACCGACCCGGCCGAGTTCGAACGCGTCATGCGCACGCACTGCTTCGCGCCGCACTACATGTCGAAGCTGGTCCTCCCCTCGATGCGCGAACGCGCCAAGGAGAAGGGTCGCGGCGACATCATCATGATCTCCAGCGTCGCGACGCTCTACCACGCCCCCAACGGCGCGCCCTATTCGATGGGCAAGGCCGCGGCCGAAGCGCTCGCGCTGGTGCTGTCGAAGGAGGAGCGCGGCAACAACATCCGCACCAACATCGTCGCCCCGGGCCTCACCGTCACTGACATGGGCGAACGGCTGGCGAAGGCGACCCGCGGCGTCGCGGACATCCACGATCTCGCCGCGCAATCGCCCTTCGGCCGCGTCTCCACCCCGGCGGATGTCGCCGCGGCGGTCGCCTATTTCGTCTCGGCCGATGGCGAATATGCCAACGGGCAGAAGATCAACCTCCACGGCGGCGGCTGATCGGACACGCCATGCCGGGCCCCGCCCGGCATGGCCGTCATTCGGCGCGCAGGCGCCGCTCTTCCTCATAGATATAGTCGCGCGTCACCGGCACGGAGAATCGCCCGCGCGTCAGCTGCACCTGGTAATTGCACAGGCCGCCATGCCGGAACGCCGCCGCTGCCCCGGCGAGGTAGAAAATCCACATGCGGAAGAACTTCTCGTCGTACAGCGCGACGATCTCGTCCTTCGCCGCCACCGTGCGATCGTACCAATGGTCCAGCGTCCAGGAATAGTGGACGCGCAGCACCTCGATATCGGTCGGGAACAGCCGCATCCCCTCATAACCGCGAACGATCTCGCTCAGCGCCGGGTTGTAGCCGCCGGGGAAGATGTATTTCAGCGTAAACTGGTCGGTCACGCCCGGGCCGCCCAGCCGCCCGATCGTGTGCATCAGCATCACGCCATCCTCGGTCAGCAGCTCGCGGCACTTCCCGAAGAAGGCGCGATAATGTTTCACGCCGACATGCTCGAACATGCCGACCGACACGATCCGGTCGAACTGCCCGGTCACGTGGCGATAATCGATCAGCTCGAACCGCACCTTGTCGGCGACGCCCGCTTCCTCGGCGCGGCGGCGCGCGACCTTCAGCTGTTCCTCGGACAGCGTCACCCCCAGCACCTCGGCGCCGGTCTTCTGGTGCAGGTACAGCGCCATCCCGCCCCAGCCGCAGCCGATGTCGAGCACGCGCATCCCCGGCTTCAGCGCCAGCTTGGCGGCGATATGCGCCTTCTTGTCGGCCTGCGCCTGCTCCAGGCTGTTCGCCGGGTCGGTGAAATAGGCACAGCTGTACTGCCGGTCGGCGTCGAGGAAGAGGTCGTAGAGGCGATCCGACAGGTCGTAATGATGCGCCACGTTGCGCTTGGACGCGCGCTCCATGTTGATCCGGCCGAAGCGATGCGCCGCCGCCGCGACGGCGCGGCGCAGCGGGCTCGCCGCCAGCGCCGACCGCCCGTCCTCCCACGGATCGTTGGACGTCAGCAGCTCGACCAGCGCGCGAATGTCGCCCTGCTCGATCACCAGCCGGCCATCCATGAACGCCTCCGCCGCGCCCAGCCCGGGGTCGGACACGATCGAGCGGCCGACATTCTTGTCGGTGAAGCGGATCACCACATCGGGGAAGCCGGCTTCGGACGTGCCGAAGGTCTTGGTCGCGACATCGGGACGATGGAGGGTCAGGGTACCGCGTGTCACCGCGCGCGAGAGAAACAGATCGATCAGCGCCATGGGCCACCTGCTAGCCGCCTCGTCCGATCGTTACCAGTACGTACCTACCCGTCAGATCCCGGCATACCAGTCATAGTCGACATTATCCTCCCAATAGCCGCCCCTGCCCTTGCCGATCCCGGCCAGGCTGGCGACCGCGGTGGCACGCATCAGATATTTGGCGTGCTTGTAGCCCAGTTGCCGCTCGACCCTGAGGCGGCACGGCGCCCCGTTCATCACCGGCAGGAAGCGGTCGTTCAGCGCCCAGGCCAGGATCGTCTGCGGGTGAAACGCGTCCACCAGATCGATCGACTCATAATAAGGCGCCCCGCCATACATGTCGGCGCAGGTGAACACGATGTAGCACGCGCCGTCGCGCATCCCCGCCGCCTTCAGCACATCGCCCAGCTTCGGCCCCTGCCATTTGGCAATCGCGCTCCACCCCTCGACGCAATCGTGCCGCGTGATCTGCGCGCGCTGCGGAAAGGCGGCAAGGTCGGTCAGCGCCAGCGACAGCGGCCGTGCCACCAGCCCACCGACCTGCAATCGCCAGTCGGCGAACCGGCCCTCGCGCAGCGCATTATATTCGGGCGTTCCCGGGTCACGTGTGCCGTTGGGCCGGAAGAAGGGCGATCTTTGCTCGGGCGTGAATTCGGGCGCCAATGCGTTGCGGTCGACCAGCGCGCGCTGCAGTCCGCGCTGCATGTCCTCTCCCATGAACAGGATGCGGCGCGCGGTGGGATGCTCGAGCACCCTGTCGCACCCCGCCAGCATCGCCGCGCCCCCAGCCACGCCGCCGGCGATCAGGCCGCGTCGTCCGACGATCATGGCCGCGGCTCCTCTGGCACGCGCCACCAGCCGGTGATCATCGCGCGCACCTCGTTCACCGGCCCGGCAAGGATCACCAGCGCCAGATGGCCGACGATGAACACGCTCAGCCCCACCATGCACAGGAAATGGATCGACCGCGCCGATTGCCGCCCGCCGAACAGGTCGAGCATCCAGGGGAAGCCGGCGTTCATCATCGGCGACAGCGCAATCCCGCTAAGAATCACCAGCGGCAACAGCACGAACACGACCGTCACGTACGACAGCTTCTGGAAGATATTGTACGCGGTCGGATCGGCCGGATCATGGAAACGCAGCGCCAGATGCTCGCGCACGTCCGCGGCCAGGTTGTGCGGCGACAAGTCGCGCCGCCGCACCCGCAGGTCCCGGGCGAAATGCCGGTTCAGCAGGCTGACGATCATATAGGCCAGCAGGCCAAAGCCCAGCACCAGCGCAAAGAACAGATGCCAGCGCCGCGACAGCGCCAGATTGTAGTTCGCCGGGATCGTCAGCCAGGCGGGAAAGCGCGGCAGCTCCAGCCACGCCGCATCGAAGTTCGCGCCATAGCGCCCCCAGTACAATCGCGGATGCGCGTTGGAGATGCCCAGCCCCGATCCGATCAGCACGAAAATCGCAACCGCATTGATCCAATGCCACAATCGGGTGGCGAGACGGTGGCGGAAAACGGCGCGCATCGGCCGCAGGCTACCATCATTCCGCGCGGCGTCCATCCGTGGCCGATTGTCGCCGGAAGGCGGCCGCGCCGCCGCCGAAATCAGCCGTAGGCGCGCCAGAAAAACACGATGGTCGTCGCGCCCGACAGCAGCAGCGTCCACCACCGGATCACTGCCGCGGGCAGCATCTTGCCGATCACCGCCCCAGCCCAGCCGCCGACCAGCGCCCCGATCAGCATCGGCACCGCGGATCCCCAGTGGATCATCCCAGCCGCGACAAAAACGATCGCCGCCGCGGCATTGGCCACCGCCAGCATCAGCGTGCGCGGCGCGAACATCGCCCGCGGGTCCATCCCGGCGAGCAGGCCATAGGTCGCTGTCATCATCAGCCCGACGCCGCCGCCGAAATAGCCGCCATAAATGCCCAGCAGCGCCTGCGCCGCGATCAGCGTGCGCCCGCCAATTGTCACTCGCTGCGCGAGCCACACGGACGCGCGCTTGCCGATCGCCAGCACGACAAAGGCGTAAAGCACCAGCCACGGCACGATCACGTCGAACGTGGTCGCCGGCGTCAGCACCAGCAACATGCTGCCGACCAGCCCCGCGACGAACGTCACCCAGCCAAGCACGCGCAGGTCGACGCCGCCCAGCGGCGTGCGCTCATGCCGGAACGACCAGCTGCTCATCGCCGCGCCCGGCAGGACAGCAAAATTGGAGGTCGAATTGGCGATGTTCGCCGGCAGCCCGATGGCAAGCAGCGCCGGCATGGTCGCGAACGATCCGCCGCCGGCGAGCGCATTCATGGCGCCGCCCAGGAATCCGGCACCGGTGACAAGGGCAATAATGGCAAGATCAGGCACGCGCGGCTCTTTGCCGCGCATGCCCTGCTTGTCGAGGGGCCGTGTTGCCGCGACGGACCGCGCGGCCCCCCGCGAATCAGATTCGGCTGGTACCCGTATAGGCGAACAGCAGGTCGGCATCCTCCGACGCATGGAGCAGCTCGGGACCCGTCACCATCACGCACTCGCCCGCGCGCCAGGCAACGCCGCCAACCACACCCTCGCCGCGGATCGGCACCAGCCAGCCGCTCTTGTCCTCAGGAAGGCCGATCTCGCGCTTGCCGCCGCCCCAGCGTTCCAGCACGAACTTGGGCCCTTCGACCAGGATCGTTCGCCCCGGCGCAACCTCGCCCGGCCGCGGCGGCGCGACATAGGGCTGCAGGTCGGCGACCGCGATGCCGTCATCCAGATGCAATTCACGCGGTCGGCCATAATCGTACAGGCGATAGGTCGTGTCGGAATTCTGCTGCACCTCGATCAGCGTCAGTCCAGCGCCGATCGCGTGGACCACGCCGGAATGCGAATAATAGAAGTCGCCCGCCTTCACCGGCTTCCAGTCGAGCTTGTCCTCGATCGACCCGTCCAGCGCGCTCTGCCGCAGTTCGTCCGCGGTCATCGGCTGCTTCGGCCCGATCGCGATCGTCGAATCGGGCTCGGCATCCAGGATCAGCCAGCATTCGTCCTTGCCGCGCGGCAGGCCGCGCTTCTGCGCCTCCTCGTCCGACGGGTGATCCTGCACCGACAGCTTCTCGCTGGTGAACAGATATTTGATCAGCAGTTCCGGCTCTTCGGGATGCGGCGACTGGAACCACACCTCACCGATCGGTTCACCGCCGGGGGCCGGATCGGGAAATCCCGGGTACAGCCTATGCCGCCCCCACGGCTTCTCGACCCGCTTGGTGGCCAGCAAGGTTGCAGTCATATGAGGTCCCATAATGATAAGGCTTAGTCCTATCCGCCGAACGCCGCCGCCCTCAATGCGTTTCATTCACGACGTTTCAGCATTGTTCGCGTGCGCGGCCCTGCGCTAAAGGCCACAACGATGCGTAAACTCCCGTCCCGTCCGCTCGTCGCCCTGCTCCTTGCGGCGATGGCACTGCCGATCGCAGGTTGTGCGCGTAATCGCGCCGGCGGCGATCTCCCGTACGTCGCGCGCGACGTGGGCACCTTGTACACCGCGGCCCGGCAGAAGCTGGACCAGGGCCAGTACAAATTGGCGGCGGCGCTGTTCGACGAGGTGGAGCGCCAGCACCCTTATTCGGTCTGGGCGCGCCGGGCGCAGCTGATGGGCGCGTTCAGCAACTATCTGGCGAAAAATTACACGGAGGCGATCCAGGGCGCTCAGCGCTTCCTGTCGGTCCACCCGGGCAATCGCGACGCCCCGTACGCTTATTACCTCATCGCGATCAGCTATTATGAGCAGATCAACGACGTCACGCGCGATCAGAAGATCACCGCGCAGGCGCAGGATGCGCTGGGCGAGCTCACCCGCCGCTATCCCAACAGCCGCCATGCGGCCGATGCCCGGCTGAAGATGGACCTCGTGCGTGATCACCTCGCCGGCAAGGAAATGGAGATCGGCCGTTTCTACGAACGGCGTGGCCAGTGGCTGGCGGCGACGCTGCGCTTCCGCAAGGTAATTGACGATTATCAGACCACAACCCACACGCCGGAGGCGCTGATGCGCCTGACCGAGACCTATCTGGCGCTCGGCGTGCGCGAGGAGGCAAAGCGCGCCGCGGCGGTGCTCGGCGCCAACTATCCCGAAACCTGGTGGTACAAGCGCGCCTACGATCTGCTGGGCGAGAACCCGACCACGCCGATTCGTCCGCTCGCCCCGGGCGAGCAGATCATTCCCCAGGCGACCGTCCCCGCGCCCGAGGCGCCGATCCGCAAGGAGGTGGAGGTGCTGCCGGTCGAGGAAACGCCCACGCCGCGTGCCGAGGCGCCGGGCGCCCCGACGCCGGCGACCACCAGCGGCGGTGCCGGCGCGACGCCGGGTGGCAACGCCCCGTCCACCGCGACGCCGACCGGCGTGCAGCCGGGCACGCCCCCCGCTCCAGCGGACGTCCCGCCGCCGCAGGACCAGTGAGCGCAGCACCGCTGATGCACCGCCCGGCCGTTCGGGCGTTGGGCCCTTCATGCTGACGGCGCTCTCGATTCGCGATGTGGTTCTGATCGAGGCGCTTGACCTCGATTTCGGCCCCGGGCTTGGCGTGCTCACCGGTGAAACCGGCGCGGGCAAGTCGATCCTGCTCGACGCGCTCGGCCTGGCGCTCGGCGCACGCGGCGACAGCGGACTCGTGCGGCACGGCGCGGCGCAGGCCAGCGTCACCGCCACCTTCGATCCGCCCGCCGGCATCGCCGCGCTGCTCGACGACAACGGGCTTGAGGCGGAGGATAGCGAACCGCTGATCATCCGCCGGGTGGTGAAGGCGGACGGCGGCAGCCGCGGGTTCGTCAACAATCAGCCCGCCTCGGCTGCGCTCCTGCGCGAACTCGGCAGCCGGCTAGTCGAGATCCACGGCCAGCACGACGATCGCGGCCTGCTCAACCCGCGCGGCCACCGTGCGCTTCTCGATACCTTCGCGCGACTCGACACCGCAGGCGTCGCTGCCGCCTGGCACGACTGGCGCGCCGCCGAAGCGTCGCTGGCGTCGGCGCGGGACGAAATCGAGACTGCCGCCCGCGATCGCGAGTGGCTCGACCACGCCGTCACCGAACTCGATTCGCTCGCGCCCGAGCCCGGCGAGGAGGAAACGCTCGCCGAGCGCCGGCGCATCATGCAACGGTCGGAAAAGATCGCCGAGGATCTGAACGCGCTCGTCGACGCGCTCGACGGCTCGGACGGCGCACTGGCCAGGATGCGCCAGGCAGCGCGCATCCTCGACCGAATCGCCCCCGACCATCCGGCGCTGACCGAGGCGCTGGCCGCGCTCGACCGTGCGATGGTCGAAACGGGCAACGCCGGCGATCAGGTGAGCGAGGCGAGCCGCGCGCTGGCGTTCGACCCCCGCGACCTCGAACAGGACGAGGCGCGGCTGTTCGACCTGCGCGGCATGGCCCGCAAGCACCGCGTACAGCCCGATGATCTCGCCGCTTTGGCCGATGAATTGCGCGAGCGCCGCGACCGGCTCGAGGCGGGTGAGGAAGGCATCGCCGCACTGGAGCAGCGCGCGCGGGCGGCGCGCGACCTCTATCTCGCCGCCGCCGCGTCCCTGTCCACGGCACGCGCGGCCGCCGCCGAGCGGCTCGACGTCGCGGTCGCTGGCGAGCTTCCCCCGCTCAAGCTCGATGCCGCGCGTTTCCGCACCACCATCGCGCCGCTGCCCGAGGATCTCTGGGGCCCGGCCGGCCAGGATCGGGTCGAGTTCGAGATCGCGACCAATCCCGGCGCGCCCTTCGGCGCACTGATCAAGATCGCGTCCGGCGGCGAACTGTCGCGCTTCATCCTCGCGCTGAAGGTCGCGCTCGCGGAAGAAGGCGGCGCGGCAACGATGATCTTTGACGAAATCGATCGCGGCGTCGGTGGCGCGGTCGCCTCGGCGATCGGGGAGCGGCTGCATCGCCTCGCCACGCAGGCGCAGCTGCTGGTGGTCACCCACTCGCCACAGGTCGCCGCCCGCGGTGCCGCGCATCTGCTGATCGCGAAGCGCAATGACGGCATCGTCACGCGTACCGGCGTGCGTCAGCTCGACAATTCGGAACGGCGCGAGGAAATCGCCCGGATGCTGTCCGGCGCGACCATCACAGACGAGGCCCGGGCGCAGGCCGACCGCCTCATCGAAACAGCCTGATCGGAAACGCCTAAGGTCGGCACCGGGGCTCATCACCCCGGCACCATTCTCGCTCGCTGCTCAGACCCGCATCGGCATCAGCACGTACAGCGCCGGCGCCTTGTCATTCTCGCGGATCAGCGTCGGCGCCGCCGCATCGGCCAGGTGCACCTCGACCACGTCGCCATCGATCTGGCCCAGGATGTCCATCAGATACCGGCTGTTGAAGCCGATCTCGAACGGTGCGGCGACATATTCGCCGGGCACTTCCTCGGCTGCGGTGCCATTCTCCGGGCTCGTCACCGACAGCGTGATCTTGTCGCGATCCAGCGCCATCTTCACCGCGCGGGTCTTCTCGGTGGCGATGGTCGACACGCGATCCACGCCCTCCATGAACGCCGACGGGTCGAGCTTCAGGATCTTGTCGTTGCCGGTCGGGATGACGCGGCTGTAATCCGGGAAGGTACCATCGATCAGCTTGGACGTCAGGATCGCCTGACCCAGGTCGAACCGGATCTTGGTGCCGCTCAGCGACACGCCGACCGAACCGTCCACTTCGTCGAGCAGCTTGCGCAACTCCGCCACGCACTTCCGCGGCACGATCACATCCGGCATGTTCTCCGCGCCCTCGGGCCGCGGCAACGTGACGCGCGCCAGGCGATGGCCATCGGTCGCGGCAGCCTTCAGCACCGGCTGCGATCCGCCATCCTCCGACACGTGGAGGAAGATGCCGTTCAGATAATAACGCGTTTCCTCGGTCGAGATCGCAAATCGCGTCTTGTCGATGATCTGCTTCAGCGCCTCAGCCGGCATCTCGAACTGGGTCGGCAGCTCGCCCTCGGCGATCACCGGAAAATCGTCCCGCGGCAGCGTCGCGAGCGAGAATCGCGCCCGCCCGGCGACGATCGTCATCCGGCCGTCGGCGGCGCTCAACGACACCTGCGCGCCCTCGGGCAGCTTGCGCGCAATGTCGAACAGCGTGTGCGCCGACACGGTGGTCGCGCCCGGCTGTTCCACGGATGCCGCGACACTCTCGTTGATCTGCAGGTCGAGGTCGGTCGCCATCAGGCGCAGCGCACCCTCGACCGTCGCTTCGATCAGCACGTTAGACAGAATCGGAATGGTGTTGCGGCGTTCCACCACGGACTGGACATGGCTCAGCCCCTTCAGGAGCGTTGCGCGTTCGATCGTCGCCTTCATCACTTGATCCCCCGGCCCGCCGGATTCGACCAGGGGCAACTCGCCCGTTTCCTAGCCAAACAGAAAGGGCCGGAGCAAGCGCCCCGGCCCTCTTTTCGGTGGATTGTTCACATCCACCGCCTGTCGGGCGCGGCCAGCGGCCGCGCCCGTCCGCATCAGAAGCGGAAGCCGAGGCCGGCCGCCACCTGGTGACGGTCGGTGTCAACGCCGAACGTGCCGGTCGTCGCGCCGTTCGGGTAACGCAGCTTCGCCTCGCCGTAGTTCGAGTAGCGATACTCGAGCTTGGCGTAGGTGTTCGGCGAGAGCGACTGCTCGACACCGGCACCCAGACGGAAACCGTCGAGGTTGAAGTTGCGGCCGGTCACCGTCGTGGTGTCGTCGCGGGTCAGGTCGAGGCGGGCGTTGGTGTAGCCGACCTTGCCGTAGATCAGCGTGGTCGGGGCGGCGATCACGCCGATACGGCCACCGATGTACAGGTCACGGCCAGCCTTCACGCGGCCATAGCCGAAATCGTTCGGGTTGCGCGGATCGTTGGTCACCTTGCCGGTCGAACCGGTGATTTCGGCCTCGGCGCCAACCACCAGGTTGTTGAACGCCACGTCATAGCCGATGTCGCCACCGTACAGGAAACCGTCGCTGCCCTGATCGCCACGGATCAGAGAATCCTGCGTGTCGCCGGGGCGCAGCGCGTCATAGCCCAGGATCACGCCGGCGCGCGGGCCGGTGAACGGGCCGGCGTCCTGCGCAGCAGCCGGAACAGCAACGGCAGCGGTGGTGGCGGCGAGCGTCGCCAGGATAAGCTTACGCATAAACAACTCCATTTGCGTTTCCGTCCCACAAGCGTGGGCGGGTGACGGTCAAATGATGAATTTCGCGGGCCGTTGCATGAACCTCAGATAAACAAGGATTTTCGTTGTTTTTGCGCCACAGGGGCTTGAACAACGATCCTGCCGACCTATCCGCGACAAGCCGTTTGTTTCGTTGGAACCTCGCTCGGACACGCGACGTCTTGACGACCGGTTTGACTGTTTTCGCGCGCGCCCAATCGGCAAAAATCGTTGCTTTCGCGTCCGGTCCGACCAAAAGCAGCGCCATGGCAATCGATCCCACCCAGCGGCGTGGCCGCGATTTCGTCGCCCGTCACGGCGAAACCGTCTTCAACGCCGCGCGCCGGCTGCAGGGGGATGCCCCGCACACCCCCCTCACCCGCGCCGGCTTCGCTCAGGCGGAGGAGATGGGCCGCGCGCTGCGTGCGCATCTCGGCGCCAGGCCGAAGCTGACCATGTGGGCCTCCTCGACGGGTCGCGCGCTGCAGACGCTGGCGATCATTGCCGAGCATCTCGAACTCGACTGGCACGATGCGCGCCACGACGACCGGCTGATCGAAATCGGCATGGGCGCATGGGGTGGCCGTTATTACGCCGATGTCGTCGATGAAGTCGGCCCGGTAATCGACGAACGTGGGCTGCTGCGCTGCGCCCCCGACGGCGAGCGCTATGAGGCGATTGCGACGCGGGTCGGCGGCTGGCTCGCCGATACCGCTGACGACGATGGCGATCGGCTGGTCATCATGCATGGAATCTCCAGCCGCGTGATGCGCGGGGTGATGACGGGTGCGCCGATCGATCCGTGCGGCGCGCCGGTGCTGCCCGGCCACCCACAGGGCACGGTGACGATGATCGAGCGCGGCCGCGAGACGGTGGTGCATCTGGGCACCGGCCACGCCCCGGCCTGATCCTGGCCGCGTGGTCCTGTGAGCATGATCCTCGTCGCCGCGCTCCTGCTCGCCGGGGAGCCGACGGCGATCGGCGTGTACGACGCGTGGGGCGCGTTTCGCGCCGGGTCGCCGCCGCGCTGTTATGCGATCACCTCTCCCGTGCGCGCAGGCAACGGCGCTTTCGCCAGCATCGCCGCGCGCTTCGGCACCAGCCGCCGCCCCGCGCTCTACGTCCGCCTGTCGCGCCCGCGCGATGCGGCAGCGCCGGTCACGCTGGCGATCGGTGAGCGGCGCTTCGTGCTGACCGGCAACGATCGCGCCGTGTGGTCGCCCGACGCCGCCACCGACCGCGCGATCGTCGCGGCGATGCGCGGCGCGCGCAGCATGAGCGTCTCGACGCTCAACCGCGCCGGTCGCCCCTTTGCCGACAGTTATGCGCTGGGCGGTGCCGCCACCGCCATCGACGCCGCGACGCTGGGCTGCGCCGGCTAGGCGCCGCTGTCCGGCGGCCGTGCTGGAAATTCCCCCTGTCCTGCGCTATATGCGCGCGATGCAGACAGTGTCGGCCGCGCCCATGCCCATCCCGGGGCACTTCGATCCCGTGCCCGTTGCCCGTGCGGTCACCCCGCGCCCCGATGGCCGCATTGACCTCGTCGGGCTGTCCAAGGACGAATTGCGCGAAACGCTCGCCGCCGCCGGGCTTGAGCCGCGTCAGGCAAAGCTGCGCGCCAAGCAGATCTGGCACTGGATCTACAATCGCGGCGCGACAGAATTTACCGCGATGACCGACATCGCGAAGGCGCAGCATCCGTGGCTGACCGAACGGTTCGTGATCGGTCGCCCGCAGGTGGTCGAGGCGCAGGTATCGTCGGACGGCACGCGCAAATGGCTGCTGCGTTCGGACGACGGCCAGGATTTCGAAATGGTCTTCATCCCCGATGCGGACCGCGGGACGCTGTGCGTGTCCAGCCAGGTCGGCTGCACGCTCAACTGCACCTTCTGCCACACCGGCACGATGAAGCTCGTGCGCAATCTTACCGCCGGCGAGATCGTCGGTCAGGTCATGCTGGCGCGCGATGGCCTTGGCGAATGGCCCAGCCAGCCGGAAGGCCGCATGCTCACCAACATCGTGATGATGGGCATGGGGGAGCCGCTCTACAATTTCGACAATGTGCGCGACGCGCTCTCGGTGGTGATGGACGGCGACGGCCTTGCCCTGTCTAAGCGTCGTATCACCCTTTCCACCTCGGGCGTCGTGCCGATGATGGCGCGCGCGGGGGCGGAGATTGGCGTCAACCTCGCCGTGTCGCTCCACGCCGTGACGAAACCGGTGCGGGACGAGATCGTGCCGCTCAACCGCAAATACGGCATCGAGGAACTGCTCCAGGCGTGCGCCGATTATCCCGGCGCCAACAATGCCCGCCGCATCACGTTCGAATATGTGATGCTGAAGGACAAGAACGATTCGGACGATGACGCGCGTGAACTGGTGCGCCTGCTGCGCCACTATCGCCTGCCGGCGAAGGTCAATCTGATCCCGTTCAATCCGTGGCCGGGCACCGCCTATGAATGTTCGACGCCGGAGCGGATTCGCGCCTTCTCGAACATCATCTTCGAAGCGGGCATTTCCGCGCCGGTGCGCACCCCGCGCGGCCGCGACATTGACGCCGCCTGCGGCCAGCTGAAGACCGCGGCCGAGCGCAAGAGCCGCGCCCAGCTGGATCGCGAAGCAGCGGCCGAAGCTGCCGCCGCCTGATCCCATCGGCACAAACGCCATGAAGGGGAGGGCATTGCCCTCCCCTTCTTGCGTTCAGTCGCGGCGGTCGCCCCGCGGGCTGAGCTGCCCCGGCGAGATGAAACCGATCGGCTGGATCGAGGCCGCGTCCTGCTTCAGCCTGGATGCGATCTGCTGGTAATCGCGCTCCATCTCGTCAGTCACGCTGGCACGCGATTCGCCCAGCGCCGCCTCGAAGTCACCCATGTACACTTCGCGCGCACCCAGCGACCGCCGCAGCGCGATCAGGCCCGCGCGACGCACCACGTCGCCAAGGTCGGCGCCGGTGAACCGCTCCGTCCGCCGCGCCACCACGTCGAGGTCCACGTCATGCGCCAGCGGCATCTTGGCGGTCTGGATGCCCAGGATGCGCCGCCGCCCGGCCTCGTCCGGCACGCCGACATAGATCAGCTCGTCGAACCGCCCCGGCCGCAGCAGCGCGGGATCGACCAGGTTGGGCCGGTTGGTCGCGCCGATCACCACCACGGACTGCAATTCCTCCAGCCCGTCCATCTCGGCAAGGATGGTGTTCACCACCCGCTCGGTCACTTGCGGCTCGCCCAGCCCGCCGCCACGCGCGGGCACCAGGCTGTCGAGTTCGTCGATGAAGATCACCGTCGGCGCCACTTGCCGCGCGCGCTGGAACAGGCGGGCGATCTGCTGCTCGCTCTCGCCATACCATTTGCTCAGAAGGTCGCTCGATTTGGTGGCGATGAAGTTCGCCTCCGCCTCGCGTGCGACTGCCTTCGCCAGCAGCGTCTTGCCGGTGCCCGGCGGGCCATAGAGCAGGAAGCCCTTGGCCGGCCGGATGCCGAGGCGCCGGAACGCATCCGGATCCTTCAACGGCAGCTCGACGCCTTCCTTCAGGCGCATCTGCGCATCGTCCAGCCCGCCGACATCGTCCCAGCGCACCGTCGGGGCCTGCACCATCACTTCGCGCATCGCGCTCGGCTGAACGCGCTTGAGCGCCTCCATGAAGTCCTCGCGGGTCACCGCCAGCGTGTCGAGCACCTCGGGCGGGATGGTCCGCTCCTCCAGGTTCAGCCGCGGCATGATCCGCCGCACCGCCTCGATCGCCGCCTCGCGGGTCAGCGCGGCAAGGTCCGCGCCGACGAAGCCGAAGGTGGTGCGCGCCAGCTCGCCCAGGTCCACCTTGTCGCCCAGCGGCATGCCGCGAGTGTGGATGCCCAGGATCTCGCGTCGCCCGCGCTCGTCAGGCACGCCGACCACGATCTCGCGGTCGAACCGCCCCGGCCGCCGCAGCGCCTCGTCCAGCGCCTCGGGCCGGTTGGTGGCCGCGATCACCACCAGGTTCGCGCGCGCCTCCAGCCCGTCCATCAGCGTCAGCAGCTGCGCGACGACGCGCTTCTCCGCCTCGCCGGATACCTGCCCGCGCTTCGGCGCAATCGAATCGATCTCGTCGATGAACACGATCGAGGGCGCGGATTTGGACGCTTCCTCGAACACCTGCCGCAGCCGGCCCTCGCTCTCGCCATAGGCGGAGCCCATGATTTCGGGGCCGTTGATCAGGAAGAATTGCGCGTCGCTCTCGTTGGCGACGGCGCGCGCCAGCCGCGTCTTGCCGGTGCCGGGCGGGCCGTGCAGCAGCACGCCCTTGGGCGGATCGACGCCCAGCCGCTGGAACAGCTCCGGGTAACGCAGCGGCAGCTCCACCATCTCGCGCAGCTGGTCGATCGTCGCCGCCATGCCGCCGATATCGTCATAGGTGACGTCGGCACGCCGCGCCTCGTTCGGCTCCTCATATTCGGGCCGAAGCTCGACCTCGGTATTCTCGTCGATGTGGACGATGCCTTTGGGCGCCGCGGAGACGACGACCAGGCGGATCTCCTGCAGCGCATAGGCCGGCGCGTTGACGAACTGCTGCATGCCCGGCGGCATGTTCGCCACGCGCTGATGCCCTGCGGTCGCCACCACGTCGCCCTGCGCCAGCGGCCTGCCGATGAAGGTGCGCTTCAGCGCCACCGTCGATCCCTGCAGCCGCAAATTCTGCGCCGCCGGCGCGAACACCACCCGCGTCGCGGGGTTCGATTCGGCCTTGCGCACTTCCACGAAATCGCCCGAGCCGACGCCGGCATTGGCGCGCTGCAGGCCGTCGATCCGGACGATCGCCAGCCCCTCGTCCTCGGAATAGGGCCCAACCGCCCGCGCCGGAGTCGTTTTCTTGCCGACGATCTCGATCACATCGCCTTCCGTCAGGCCCAGCGATGCCATGAACGCACGCGGCAGGTGGGCGATGCCCCGGCCGCTGTCCTCCGGTCTCGAATTCGCGACCTGCAGCTTTTGCGCCTGTGTCTCGACGTCCGCCAATGCACTTCTCCTCCGGGCTAGGCGACGATAGATATGGAAGCGCGCCCGCGTTTTTAGAGGGGTGCCACCCGTGATCGTAACGCTTCGGGTCCGACGACGTGCCCGCGCGCGCGCGACAGGCAAAAAAAAGGGCCGGTCCGAAGACCAGCCCATGAAAGTTTTTAGGAGAGGATGCCTGAAAGGCCCGCCCTAATTGCCGTCGGGGTGTCTTTTGTGCAAGTGCGAAGAAACGAATGATGAATGCAAAACCTGCAATCGTCACTCGTGCCGCTTGTTCCGGCACCGGGCCGGTCTCATGATGGCCGGATATAGGGGAATGATCAGTCCATGCGCCGTTTGCCGCCGCTGACTGCGATCGAGGCCTTTGTGGCCGTGGCACGGCTGGGCTCGATCAAGGCCGCCGCGCAGGAACTGGCGCTGTCCAATCCTGCCTTGAGCCGCCGGATCCAGACGCTCGAACGCTTCCTTGGCCGCCCCCTGTTCGACCGGCGGCATCAGGCGATGGTGTTGAACGGCGATGGCGAACGGCTGCTGGCGCAGATCGCGCCGCTGCTCGATCAATTGTCCGACGCGGTCGAATCGATGACCAGCGCGGTCGACGTGCTGCGCCTGCGCCTCGGCGTCCTCCCGCTGTTCGCCTCGCAGCGGCTGTTCCCGCGGCTGGGCGAGTTGCGCAGCGCGCACCCGGAAATCCATCTCGACATCGATACCGGCGCCCACGGCATCGCCCGGCTCGGCGAGGGGCTCGATGCGGTCATTGCGCTCGCCCGCGATATCGACCCCAGCCTCTATGCCCGCCGGCTCGACCGCAACAGCGTCTATGTCATCGGCAGCCGCACCTTGGTGGATCGCGCCGACCCGATCGTCCGGCCGCAGCAACTCGCGACGCTGACCGCGCTCGTCCATCGCGAGATGCCCGACACCTTCACCGCCTGGCGCCAGGCGGCGGGGCTCCACGATATCGAGCCGCTGGCGGTCGACCATTTCGATTCGGGCGCGCTGATGCTGGAGGCGGCGGCACAGGGGCTCGGCGTCGCCTTCATGCACGAAAGCCATTTCCAGGACGCGGCCGACCCGCGCCTCGTCCGGCTGTTCGATATCGAGGTGGTGAGCCCGTACAGCTATTGGTTCGTCTGCCGCCCGCGGGCGCTGCAGCTCAAACAGGTGCGGATCTTCCGCGACTGGCTCGTGACGACGCTCGCGGCCGAGAACGTCTGACTGTCAGCGGGTATCGGCAGAACACCGGACGGCGCGGGCGGATCTCTCCGCCCGCACCCCGGCGGAACGGTCACGCAGCCACCCGGCGGCGTGACCCGTCGCTTACTCGGCGCGTGCCTTGACGATCTTGCCCGGCTCGCGCGGCGGCTCGCCCTTGGGCAGTGCGTCGATCAGCTCCATGCCGTTCGTCACTTCGCCCCACACGGTGTACTGGCCGTCGAGGAAGCGCGCGTCGTCGAAGCAGATGAAGAACTGCGAATTGGCGCTGTTCGGATCGTTGGTCCGCGCCATCGAGCAGACGCCGCGCACGTGCGGCTCCTTCGAAAACTCCTGCTTCAGGTTCGGCTTGTCCGACCCGTGCATGCCGGTGCCCGTCGGATCACCGCCCTGCGCCATGAAGCCCGGGATCACGCGGTGGAACACGACGCCGTCGTAAAAGCCCTCGTTGGCCAGTTCGGCGATGCGCTTGACGTGCTCGGGCGCCAGATCCGGGCGCAGCTTGATCGTCACGTCGCCGCCATCCAGCGTCAGCGTCAGGGTGTTGTAGGTATCGGCCATCGCAAGCCTCCTTCGGGTTATCCGGAAAGCCGGCGCCCTACCCGTCGGCCCTCCCGAACGCAAACCCGCAGGCGGTTGGCACGCGACTTTCCGCCCGCTAGGAGCCGCACGGATCAACCCGCCGGAGGAGGCCAGCGATGAGCGAAACCGAACTCCGTCATGCCGATCGCGCGGGCGAGGATGAAGGCCAGCTCGACGCGGATGATCGGCTGAAGCCCGATTTTGTCGATGCGGTGCTCGATGCGGTCGAGCGCGGCGATACCGAGGAAGCGCAGCGCCTCGTCGAACCGCTCCACCCCGCCGACATTGCCGACCTGTTCGAGCTGACGCCGGAGGACCGCCGCGCCGCTCTGGCCTCGGCGGTCGCCGACCTGCTCGATGGCGACGTGTTCGCCGAGATGAACGATTACGTCCGCGAACAGCTGATCGACGCGCTCGACGCGCGGCAGGTCGCGGACATCGCGTCCGAACTCGACACAGATGACGCGGTCGCGATCATCGAGGATCTCGACGCCGACGACCAGCGCGAGGTGCTCCGCGCGATGGAGCCCGACGATCGCGCGGCGATCGAGGAGGCGCTGAGCTACCCGGAGGAATCCGCCGGCCGTCTGATGCAGCGCGAACTGATCGCGGTGCCGGAACATTGGACGGTCGGCGACACGCTCGATTTCCTGCGCGGTGACGAGGAACTCACCACCGACTTCTGGGAAATCTTCGTCGTCGATCCGCAGCACAAGCCGGTCGGCACCTGCGCGCTCTCGTGGATCCTGCGCACGCCGCGCGCGATCGCCATCTCGGACGTCATGGCGCGCGAACAGACGCTGATCCCGGTCGACATGGATCAGGAAGAGGTCGCGCTCCGCTTCCAGAAATACGCGCTGATTTCCGCCGCGGTGGTCGACAATTCCGGCCGCCTGGTCGGCATGATCACCGTCGACGATATCGTCCACATCATTCAGGAAGAGGCCGGCGAGGACGCGCTCTTGCTCTCGGGCGCTGGCGAAGGCGACATCAACGAGCCGGTGTTCGACAGCTACAAGGCGCGCGTCCGCTGGCTGATCGCCAACCTGTTCACCGCGCTCCTCGCCTCATTCATCATCTCCCGCTTTGAGGGGACGATCGAACGCATGGTCGCGCTCGCCACGCTGATGCCGATCGTCGCTGGCGTCGGCGGCAATGCCGGCACGCAGACGCTGGCCGTCACCGTGCGCGCCATGGCCACCAACCAGCTGACGCAATCCAACACCGCGCGCGCGATCGGCCGCGAGATCCGCGTCGCCCTGCTCAACGGCGCGACCATCGCGCTGGTGATCGGCACCGGCGTCGCGCTCATCTTCGCCAACGTCCTCCTAGGTGGCGTGATCGCCGCAGCGATGATGACCAACATCCTCGTCGCCGGGCTCGCCGGCGTCCTCGTACCGGTGGTGCTGGAACGGCTGCGCGCCGATCCCGCGGTCGCCTCCTCGGTGTTCGTCACCATGACCACCGATTCGATCGGCTTCCTCGCCTTCCTCGGCCTCGCCAGCGCCTCTGGCCTGGTGGGCTGACACTCCCCACATGGCAGCCTCCCCTGCTGCCGGAGAGCCATGCCGCTTCACATCACGAAAGTCGCTTTCGGCCACACGGCCGTCGAGCATCTCGCCGATCGGCTGCGTGAGCGCGGCGAGGAAGGCCCGCTGTTCCTGACCACGCGCTATCTGCCCAAACGGCATGAGGAGATCGCCGGCCAGGGCTCACTGTTCTGGATCATCAAGCACCAGCTCGTCGCCCGTTCGCCGATCCTCGGCTTCGGCGAGGCGGAGGGCGGCCGCGTCGCGATCCACATCGATCCGGTGCTTCGCATGGTCGCCGCCCGGCCCAAGCGCGCGCACCAGGGCTGGCGCTATCTTGAGGATGCCGATGCGCCCGCCGACCTTGGCGGCGACGGCAGCGGCATGGCCACGTTGCCCCCCGCCCTGCTCGGCAAGCTGGCGGAGCTTGGCCTCGTCTAAGCGGGCGCGCCGATCAGATCAGCGCGCGCACCGTTTCCATGAACCGCACCAGGCTGATCGGCTTCGACACATAGGCTTCCGCCCCCGCCGCCCGGATTCGATCCTCGTCGTCGCGCCCGGCATAGGCGGTGACCGCCATCACCGGGATGCGCCGCAATTCCTCGTCCGCCTTCAACTCCAGGATCAGCTCATAGCCGGTCACATAGGGCATCTGGATGTCCATGATGATGAGGTCGGGCAGGCAGGCCCGCGCCTGCGCCACCGCCTCGCGCCCGTCGCGCACCGGCTCGGCCTCGAATTCATGCGCCCGCAACAGGTCGCAGAACAGCTTGAGGTTGAGTTCGTTGTCCTCGACAACGAGCACCTTCTTTGCCACGCGCGTTAGATCCCCCGATTGGTGAACGACAATAGGCAATGAAAATAGCCGATTCAAACGGAGAACCTGCCGACGCGCTCGCGCTGCAGGCGCTGGCATGGACATTGTCCGATTCCGACCGCGCGGGACGCCTGCTGGCGCTCACCGGGCTTCACCCCCATGATCTGCGCGAACGCATTGGCGAGCCCTCCGTCCTCGCCGCCTGCCTCCTGTTTCTGGAGGCGCATGAACCCGATCTCATCGCCTGCGCGTCTGTGCTGGATTGCAAACCCGAGGCGCTGGTGCGCGCCCGCCACGAACTGGAGAGGCTATGACCCGACCGCTGCTGATTTCCGATTGCGACGAGGTGCTGATCCACATGGTGCGCCATTTCGGCGACTGGCTGGATGAGGCGCACGATATCGAATTCACGCCCTCGAGCTGGGAACTGGGACGCAACATGCGCCGGCGCAGCGGTGGCGACGCCCCCAGCCGGGAGGAGATGCGCGGCTTCCTCGATGGCTTCTTCCCGGCCGAGATGCACCGCCAGACGCTGGTCCCCCACGCGCGCGACGCGCTGGCGCGGATCGCCGAGGTTGCTGACATCGTCATCCTCACTAACCTGCAGGACAGCTGCCGCACCCACCGCATGGATCAGCTTGCCGCCTTCGGCATCGCGCACCGCGTGGAATGCAACCAGGGGCCAAAGGGCGGCCCGGTCGCCGCGCTCGTCGCAGAGCATGGCAATCCGGTAACGGTGTTCGTCGATGATCTGCCGATGCACCATGAATCGGTCGCCGAACATGCGCCGCAGGTCCATCGCCTGCACATGGTGGCCGAGCCTGCGCTTGCCCCCGGCGTGCCCGCCGCCCCGGCCGCGCACGCGCGGATCGATGCCTGGCCGGATGCGCTTCCCTGGATCATCGATCGTCTCGCCAGCGGTCAGCACGCGCCCACCCCGCTGCGCACCGCCGCCGCGCACGGTTGACCGCGAACGGCGGCTGGTGTTCTACCCCGGACCATGACTGACCGTATCGATCGCAAGCTCGAAGAGCTCGGGCTCACCCTCCCCACGGCGGCTGCGCCCGTCGCCACTTATGTCCCGACGGTCGAGGCCGGCGGCCTGCTCCATGTCTCGGGCCAGCTGCCGTTCCGCGATGGCAAGGTCGTGACCGGCCGCCTCGGCGACGATCTCGATGTCGCCGCCGGTTCGGACGCTGCCGTGCTTTGCGCGCTGATGGTCGTGGCGCAGGTCAAGGCCGCGCTCGGCGACCTGTCGCGCGTCGCGCGCATCGTGAAGCTCGGCGTGTTCGTGAACTCAGCCCCCGGCTTCGGCGATCAGCCCGAAGTCGCCAATGGCGCGTCGGACCTGATGGTCGCGCTGTTCGGCGATGCCGGCAAGCACGCCCGCGCCGCGGTCGGCGTCGCTGCCCTGCCGCGCAACGCTGCGGTCGAGATCGATGCCATCATCGAAGTGGCGCGCTGAACCTTCGCGCTACCCGGTCGTTCCGGCCAAGCCGTGCGCTTGCCTGACCAGATCTTTTCCGAATCGGCGCCAGCCGCGGCTTATCCCCGCGCGCTGGCGCGCTTCCTCCATCCTGTCTGCCCCCCGGACATGACGGGGACTGTGGCCGAATGAACCTCTCGGCCCGCATGATGCACGGCGTCGCCAGCATCGCGGCGGAGCAGTGGGATGCCTGCGCCGGCACCGCCCATCCCTTCGTCAGCCACGCCTTCCTCTCCGCACTGGAGGATTCGGGCAGCGTCGGCGGTCGCACCGGGTGGCAGCCGGTACCCGTCGTCGTCGATGGCGCGGATGGCGCGCCGATCGCCGTCGCCCCCGCTTATGCAAAGGCGCACAGCCAGGGAGAATATGTCTTCGACCATGCCTGGGCCGATGCGTGGGAGCGCGCAGGCGGGCGCTATTATCCCAAGCTTCAGGTCGCCGCCCCCTTCACCCCCGTGCCCGGCCCCCGGCTGCTGTTGCGCGATCCCAGCGCCGCGCCGGCGCTGATTGCGGCGCTGGAGGCGGTGACCGATCAGCATGATCTGTCCTCCGCCCATGCCACCTTCGTCGCCCCCGATCAGATCGACGCCTTCGAAGCCGCCGGCTGGCTGATCCGCGAGGGCACGCAATTCCACTGGCGCAACCAGGGCTTCGCCAGTTTCGACGATTTCCTCGCCACCCTCGCCAGCCGAAAGCGCAAGGCGATCCGCAAGGAACGCGCCGCCGCCGTTGAGGGGCTGACGATCCGCCACCTTGTCGGCGATCAGATCGGCAAGCGCGAATGGGACGCCTTTTGGACCTTCTACCAGGATACCGGCAGCCGAAAGTGGGGCCGCCCGTATCTCACCCGCGCCTTCTTCCCGATGCTGGGCGAACGGATGGGCGATCGCGTGCTGCTGATCCTCGCAGAGCGTGACGGCCAGCCAATCGCCGGCGCGCTCAACCTGATCGGCGCCGACACGCTCTACGGCCGCTATTGGGGCTGTACGGAGGACGTGCCGTTCCTGCACTTCGAGCTGTGCTATTATCAGGCGATCGACATTGCGATCGAACGCGGGCTTTCGACGGTGGAGGCCGGCGCGCAGGGCGAGCACAAGCTGATGCGCGGCTATGCGCCCGTCCCCACCTGGTCGGCGCATTATTTCCCCAACCCCGGCTTCCGCCGCGCGGTGGCCGATTTCCTCGCCCGCGAACGCGTCGCGGTGGAGGCAGACCAGGAATTCCTCGGTCAGCTCACTCCCTTCCGCAAGGGCTGATCGCTACCGCACGCGCTCGCGGTCGGGCAGCGGCTGCAATCCCGGCCCGGTCGTCGGCACCACCTTGGGCGGGACGATCTTGGTGGACAGCTGGAACGATATGCCGATCACTGCGGCATGGTTCATGTTGGCGCGGCCGTTCACTGCCCGCTGTCGCTGGTTCAGATAACCAAGCTCCAGCGCCGCCGCCTCCGAAATGGGCGTGCGCACCCCGGCGAAGGTCCACAGGTCGTCATATCCCTTGCGCGCCCCAGTCGGCGTCGGTCAGGTTCCAGTACAATTCGACCGAGACGACGCCCACCGGCCCGCCGCTTTCCTTCTTGGTCAGCGGCGTCGCCAGCAGCAATTGCTGCGCCACGCGCAAATTCCAGTCCTTGCCGGTCGATCGCTGGCGCTGCTCGAAGCGCGTTTGCGCGCGGACGCCGACCCGCCCGATCGCCCCGATGCGATAGGATGCCTGTTGCAGGAACCGGTTCTCGTGCAGGTCCTGCGGCAGCCGCGCACCATCAATGAAGGCATAAAGATACCCCGCCGACAGGATCAGCGACTCGCTCTTTCGCCAGGAAATGATCGGCGGGATGACCGTGATCGGTGCGGTTGCGGCATTCTTGGTCGACCAGCGTGGCTGGATCTCACTGGTGATGAAAACATCGTCGGAAAGCGGCGCCGTCACCTGGATCCCGCCCCAGATCTGCCCGCCGTGGTTGGTCTCGGCCGCCACCGGTAGCGCAACCCCCATCGCACATGCAGCCACAGCTGCCGCCCAGCATCGGTTCAATGGCCGGTCCTCCCCTCTCCTTCTTCAACACCTTAAGGATCGGAAAGGTGCCGCAGCGCGGCGCATTTTTTTGCGCTGCGGCTTTATGAGGGTTCAGCCCAGTGCTCGGCGCGTCACGAACGCGGTGGTGGCGGCAGCTCCAACTTCCGCTCGCGCATCCGCCGCTCCCGCAGCTCCAGGAACCATCTGGGGTACAGTTCCTCGTCGGCGATCTGCGGGGTGGGCCGGTCGCGGTTCACCTTCAGCAGCGCGCTCGCGCCGGTCGGCGACCGCCAGACCCGATCGAGGTCGCTGGCATAACGCGAATTGAACGGCGGCGTGCGGATCAGCCACACATAATCGAACGCCTCACGAGGGAATCGCGCCATCGAAAAATCGATCGGCTTCCACCATTCGCGCGGGCACCAGCCCGGCGTCACGATCTCCGAGGGATCATGCGCGAACATGCCCGCCTTGCTGTATTTCGCGGTCAACAGCTGGGCACCCGGCATCGACCATTGGTCGTTGGCATAGGCCAGCCGCCGGGTCAGCGCGATGGCCGGCAAATGCTCCAGCCGGCTCATCTTCCATTCGTTGCGGCAATTGGTGCCGACGAACGTCACGACCCGCGCGCCCTCCGGCAATTCGTCCAGCGCAGCAAGCTCGGTGTCGTAATCGCGATCGAACAGCCAGTAGCTGACCGTATTGCCCGCGATCCGCGCGACGAAGAAACTGGTCGCCAGCATCGCCAGGATACCGGCCTTGCGCGCGCTCATTCCCGGCAGCGGACGGATCGCGATCAATGTCACCGCCACCACGAACGGCGCCAGCCGCATGTCGGCATAGGCCGATCCGAACACGATCCGCGGCAGCAGCGCGTACACCGCCGCCAGGAACAGCGCCGACAGCACGAGGTTGCGCGAAAAGCCAAGCACCGGGTCCCGCACCGCGTAGAACAGCAGCAGCAGGTAAACCGCGGTCGAGGCGACGTCCCACAGCTCCCACCGATCGCGCAGCACCATCAGCAGCCAGGCGACTTTCGCCTGCCAGTTGAACCAGTCCGCCGTCTGGCCGGTGACATGGTCGCCCGACCGCCAGAAGATCATCAGCAGCATCGGCAGCGCCAGCGGCACGCAACCCAGCCCCGCGCGGATCCAGCTTTCCACCCAATGGCCCGATCCCGCATCCTTGCGGATATCGTGCTGGCGGATCATCTCGGCGGAAAATGCGAGCACGCCCAGCACGCCCCAGCCGAACGTATGGCACAGCCACAACAGGCAGGAGATCGGCACGAAGATGATCGCGCGCAGCCGCAACCGGCCAAGCCGCGCCAGCCGCAGCCACAGCGCGAACAGGCACAGCGCCAGCGCCATCGACAGCGAGAAATTCACGAAACCGAACTGGAACGGGTAGCAATAGGCCAGCGGCAGCGCGAACATCGCCGTCGGCGGGATCCGGCCATGCACTTCGCGCGCGATCCACAGCAAACCGGCCACCGTCAGCGCCGGGATCGTCATCACGATCAGCTTGACGCCCAGTTCCAGGCCGAAAACCTTGGCAAAGGGGACGACCAGCAGGTCGATCCCCAGGTTACCGATCAGCGACCATTGGAAATTATACCATTCGGCCAGCCACGGCGCCTGTTCCACCGGCGTCAGCTGGACGCGGTAGCGGCCCATATGCCCCGGCAGGTCGACCAGCGGCGGAATGTCCGGCCAGATCAGCGGCACGATCGAAATAAGCGTCGCGATCACGACAAACGTGCGCGTCTGCCACCAACGAAGGGGCGCCCCCATGTGATCCATCGCTTTGCCTTACGGGCGTCGGGCGACGGGGGGCAAGGGCCGAATGACCCGCCACGCCAGCGCCGGGGTGCCGGTCTCGACCGGCTCCAGCCAGTCGAACCGCTCGCCAGCTTGCAACCGCGCCCAGAAGCCTTCCGGAAAATCGCGGCGATAGATTTCCGTCTCGCTCAGCCCCGGGCAACCGGCGATATACGCTGCCCCGCTCGCCATCACGATCCCCCGCGCCTGTTCGGGCGACCCGGTGAAGGCGGTCAGCACCTGCTCCATCGGGCGCGGCGCGCGATGGTATCCGCCCGCGATCGCGTCATGATGGGTGGTCGCGATGATGTCCGGTCCAATGTCGATGGGGGCAAAGACAATGCCCGGCGGCAGCCGCCCGATCACGCGAACGTCGCCGACTTTTTCGCATGACGGGCGCTGCTGGCCGGACGCCGTCCCGGCGCGGCCGATATTCGCCGGGGACAGGCCGGATGTCGCCGCCGATCGGTCGTCCGCGGCCACTGCCTTCCCGGCCACCACGCCGATCGCCGCGACCTGTCCGGGGGACGCGACCAGCAACGCCCCCGCCGTCGCGACCAACCGCTTGCCCGCCCCCGACACCGCCCGCGCCCGCGTCAGCAGCGTCAGCAACAACGTCGCCACCCCCGGGACGGCCAGCGCATTGGCCGTCGCCCCCGCGCGATTGACAAGCACCGCCACCAATGTCGCAAGAGCTAGAATAGCAAGCAAAAGCAACCACCTGACCCTGACGTCGCCCTTTGTCGAACGATAGCCGCGCCACGTGGCGAAAAGGCCCACCAGCGGCAGCCCGATCGTCATCGCCGCCCAGTGCGGCTTCTGCTCCCACAAGGGCCGCCCCTCGCTCACCCCAACATACCAGATGTCATGAACGATCGGCGGCAGGCTCGCGAACGGCCCCGCCAAACACCCCGGCGATACCACTACCAACACCCCCGCGGTAAGCACCCCGGCCCCCAGCAATCCGCCGAGTCGAACGCCCGCCGGCTGGCGCTGAAACACCGTCGTCACGACGCTCGTCCCAACGGCCGCCGTACCCAGCATTGCCAGCCAACCAGGAGCAACCGCGTCGCAGGCAGGCGCGAAAAAGCCCGGCCCGCGTGTTGCCACGTGAAGCAGCAGCGCGCCGCCAAACAGGCTCCACACCAGCCCAAGCAGGAACCCGCGCCGCTCCGGCTGCCACACCCAGGCCAGCGCCGCGACGCCGGCAATCGCCGCCGCGATCGGCATTCCTTCGAGCGAGATCGTCAGCAGCATCGCCAGCGCAACGCCGGCCACGGCGCCATCACGCGCCCTCCCGCGCCCGATCAGCATCGCCACCGCGACCAGCGCCAGAACGATCTGCCAGCCATGGTGATCGATCCGCAGCGGCCGCAGCTGGTACACCAGCGGCGCCGACAGCGGCACCAGCAGCACGGCGTAGCGCGCCGCCTCCGCGCCCGAGAGCCGCCGGGTCATCGCCGCAACCAGTGCCATGACGGCCAGCAACGACAGCAAGGGCACGATCGCCATCGTCACGCGCGTCGCCGCATCCTCGCTCATGACGAGGCGCGTCGCCGCCAAAACAATCGCCAGCGGAAGGTCCACCAGCCGCGACCAATGCATCGGAAAGTCGCCGCCGTTCAGCCGATACTGCGCCACATCCCACCAGCTTTGCCCTGCAAGCCAGTCGCGCACCTCCATCAGGCGCATCGCGTCATCGGGATCGGGAAAGCGCAGCGACATAATATCGCCGGCAGTGGCGAGCAGCAGAACGATGGTGGAGAGCAGCCACCCGATCAGGACAGGGCGGACGATCCCGCGGCCCCGTTTTCGCGCGCCGGAGGCTAGGATTTGTCCATCCGACGCACGCCCGCCCCCGACGAGGGCGCCCGTCACCGCGTCGCCTGCTGCCGGGTGGCCCACAAGGTCACGCCGCCTTCAGGCGTTCCGGCACGGCGCGCACGCTTGCGAGCGCGGCGCGCTCCCCCTCGTTGCCGCTCTCATGATATTCGGCGTCCTCGTTCACCGCCCAGATGTCATAGACCCGCGCGCCGGCTTCGATGTTTCGCACGGTCAGCATCGCGGTCATCATCGCGTGATCCTGATTGTTGTAGCGGTGCATCCCGTTGCGCCCGACACAATGCAGCGTCGAATAGCGTGTCTCGATCTCCTGGCGCAGCACCTCGACATTGGCGGCATAATCCTCGTCATAGACGGGATAGGCCTTCTCCTGCCGTACCACCGTTCCGCCGACCACCTGCTCCGCCTCGCATAGCCCAAGCTGCGCCATCTCCTTCGTCGCCAACGCAACGAGTTCGTCGTCACTTGCTGACCAGAGCCCGTCGCCCTCGAAGCAGAAATATTCCAGGCCGACGCAGGCAAGATCGGGATCGGGCACCATCTCCGGCGACCACGACCGGAAGTTCTGAACCCGTCCCACCTTCACCTTGGAATCGTGGATGTAGATCCAATTGTCCGGGAACAGGTCGGGCGAGCGGATCATCAGCGCGACCGTCAGGAAGTCGCGATACTTGAGGTTCGCCGCCTCCGGCAATGCAGCCGGCAGCGGATGGAGCCGGCTCGCCAGTTCGCGCATCGGCGCCGAGGAAATGACGTGCGCCGCCTTTATCGCGACCTGCGCACCCTCGCCGTCCGTGGCGGTCATCGTCCACTGTTGCGTGACGTCGTTGAACGCCAGCTGCTTCAGCTTGTGATCCATCAGCACATGGTTACCGTGCGCGACCACATGATCGCGCGCCGCTTCCCACATCATGCCCGGCCCGAGCCGCGGATAGCGGAAGCTTTCCAGCAACGTCTTCACCGCCATCCCGTCATTCGGCCGCTTGTTGAGGCCAAGGCTGCGCTTCAGCCCATCGGTTACCGCGCCCCACAGGCTTAGCCCCTTGATCCGCTGCGCCGCCCAATCGGCGCTCATCGCATCGCATGGCATGCCCCACACCTTCTCGGTGTAGGTCTTGAAGAAGATCGAATACAGCTTCCATCCGAAGGCGTTGACGGTCCAGTCCTCGAAGCTCTTCACGCTCCTGTTGGGCAGAAGCTTGGCCTTGGCGAAGCTCGCCATGCACAACGCCGATCGCCACACGCCAAGGTTCCACAGCGCCTCGAACGCGCGCAGCGGATAGCTGTAGAATTTGCCCTCGTAGTAGATACGGCTCATCCGCGGCCGCTCGATGAAATCGTCGGGCAGGATCTCATTCCAGAGGTCGACCACCTCCTTCGATCGCGAGAAGAAGCGGTGCCCGCCGATGTCGAAGCGGAAGCCCTCATGCTCGACGGTGCGGCTGATCCCGCCGACGTAGCGCGGGTCCTTCTCGATCACCGTGACGGAATAGCCCGCCTCTCCGAGCAGATAGGCCGCCGTCAGCCCCGCCGGTCCCGCGCCGATGATCGCCACGTCCACCGTGCCGACAGGATTCGCCATCTGATGCTGCCCCATAGCAATGCAGCATCGGCAATGAAGGACGATGATTGAGGCGTGGTTAATGCGCCGCCCGCGCGGCGCACCAGATCACCGGCTGGCGAGATGCTGCAGGGCGGGCGAATCGCGATCATAGACATCGACGACATATTTCACGCCGCGTCCCGTCTCGGAGGGACTGGCCGTGAAATACATCAGATACACCGGGACCGGCTCGGGCACCGGCACATGCTGCTCGGGCTGCGAGCTGTCGGGCTTCAGCGGGCGATCGAACAGCCACCGGCCCAGCCGCGGCGCATCCTCCAGCCGGACGCAACCGTTGGAGAAATGCCGGTCCGCCTTGGCGAACAAATTCTTCTGCGGCGTATCGTGCAGGTAGATGCCGTGATCGTTGGGGAACATGAACTTGACCGACCCCATCGAATTGCCCCGCCCGGGCAGCTCGCGAACGCGCGGCTCGACCGTGCCGTCTGCCACCCCCTGCCAGTCGATCGAGGCGGAGGGAATGACGGTGGCGTCATGCGTCCAGTCCGACAGCGCCTCATAGCCCTGCCGCTCCAGCGAGGTACCCGCCAGCACCTTGGGGGCGATCCGCTTGCGCACGAGGTCGACCGGGACATTCCAATAAGGGTTGAGCGTCGCGTAACGCACCAGCCCCGCCATCATCGGCGTCTGCGTCTCGGGCGTGCCGGCAACGACGCGCATCGTGCCCTGCTCCGCCCCGCCACCGTAATACCACAGGCGCGCGGCGGCCGCGTCGACCACGATATGCCGGGTATAGGCATCGGGCAGCAGCCGTGCGCGCTCCAGGTTCAGCCGCAATTGCGCGATAGGGTCCTCGCTCGCCCCGCCCTCGCCGTTCAACGCGGCGATCGTCTGTGCGCCCGCAATGCCATCGACCGGCAAGCCGCGCGACGCCTGGAAGCGGCGCACGCTGGCCCTCAGCTCCGCATCGTAAGTGCCGCCATCCGCCAGCCCCAGTCGCTGCCGCAGCAGCATCACGCGCTCGCCGGTCATGCCTGGCTTCAGCAACGGCCCGCCGGGCACGGTGACGTCGCTTCCAGGCACATCACGGTCATCGTCCGGCGCCGTCGTCGGCAATGCCGCGCGCAGCTGCACGTACAGCGGGCTCATCCAGCCCATGTTGCGCACATAATCGGTCATCGACTTGGCCAGCGCCGCGCGCCGCAGCACCTCTTCCGGGCGCAGGCGCTTCGGCTTCAGCGATTCCTCGAGATATTCGATCTCGATCGTCGGCTCGCGCATGTCGCGGACCAGATTGCCGAGCGCGCCGCTCAATGCCACCTCAAGATAGGCGAGCGCGCGCGGATTGCCGTCCTGCCCCTCATCGATCAACCGGCGCAACCGGTCCGGCGAATAGCGATCGGGGTTGAGGCCATCGACGCGCACGCTTTCGATCACGCCGACCAGTGCTTCGGCCTGCGGGCCGGGCCGGTCATCGACGATCCACAGCGGCCAATAGCCGCGCGCGCGATAGAAATCCTTCAGCCGGCCGCCGACCTGGCCCCGAATTGCCTGGGCAACCGCGTTGGTCGACTCGCCGACCGGAACATCGTCCTGCGCGGCGGCGACGCTGGGAAGCGCCGCCACCGGCAGGAGCAATGACAGGATAAGCGCCAGCCGGCTCGCGCGCCGCGCCGGCGCGCCCTCGCCGGCCGACAAGCTCAGCCTCGTTCGCCGCGCGGGGTGGGCGGCGGCGGGGGCGGCGGCGGCGGCGGGCACGGCGGCGCCTGGAACGCTACATAGACGCCGTCCGGCGTGTAATAGCCATCGACGAGGCCATCGCCGTTGCGATCAGCTGCGACCGTTCCGGCCAGTGCACCCGGGCCAAGCGGCGGCGCCGGAGCGACCACGTCCTGGCGGTTTTCGGCGCAGGCGGTGAGCACGGTGGCCCCCAGCAGCAATGCGCCAAATGTTGCACCCTTCATCGCAATCTCCCTCAGACTCGGGGCCTTGAGCCGCCCCAGGCGCGGAAAGAACGTCGATGGCGGCAGGATCGTTCCTGATCGACAACGATCATACGCGTTGTCCGCAGTGGCCGGCACGCCGGAGATGGCAGGAATCCTCCCCCGGCGTGCGATAGGCCGATTACAGGCGGTCGCGACGGCCGAGCAGGCGCAGGCGCAGCGCGTTCAGCTTGATGAAGCCTTCCGCGTCGCGCTGGTCATAGGCGCCCTGGTCGTCCTCGAACGTCACCACCTTCTCGCTGTAGAGCGAGTTGGGCGACTTGCGGCCGACCACGTTGACGCTGCCCTTGTACAGCTTCAGCCGCACCGTGCCGGACACCTTCTCCTGGCTATAATCGATCGCCGCCTGCAGCATCTCGCGCTCCGGCGCGAACCAGAAGCCGTTGTACACCAGCTCGGCGTAACGGATCGCCAGCTCGTCCTTCAGGTGCGCCGCGCCGCGATCCAGCGTCAACTGCTCGATGCCGCGATGCGCCAGGTGATAGATGGTGCCGCCCGGCGTCTCGTACATGCCGCGGCTCTTCATGCCGACGAAGCGGTTCTCGACCAGGTCGAGCCGGCCGATGCCATGCTTGCGGCCAAGCTCGTTCAGCTTGGTCAGCAGCGTCGCGGGCGAACATGCCTCGCCGTTCAGCGCCACGCCGTCACCACGCTCGAAATCGACCGTGATATATTCCGGCGCGTCGGGCGCGTCCTCCGGGTTCACCGTGCGCGAATAGACGTAATCGGGCACTTCCTCCCATGGATCCTCCAGCACCTTGCCCTCGGACGAGGTGTGCAGCAGGTTCGCGTCGGTGGAGAACGGCGCTTCGCCGCGCTTGTCCTTGGCGACCATGATCTGGTTCTGCTCGGCGAACTCGATCAGGCGGCTGCGGCTGGTGAGATCCCATTCACGCCACGGCGCGATCACCTTGATGTCGGGTGCAAGGGCATAATAGCCCAGCTCGAAACGGACCTGGTCGTTGCCCTTGCCGGTCGCGCCATGGCTCACGGCATCGGCGCCGACCATCTTGGCGATCTCGATCTGGCGCTTGGCGATCAGCGGCCGGGCGATGGAGGTGCCCAGCAGGTACAGTCCCTCGTACGTCGCGTTGGCGCGCATCATCGGGAACACGTAATCCTTGACGAACTCCTCGCGCAGGTCGTCGATGAAGATATGCTCGGGCTTCACGCCGGCCAGCTCCGCCTTGCGGCGCGCTGGTTCCAGCTCCTCGCCCTGGCCGAGGTCGGCGGTAAAGGTCACGACTTCGCAGTTATAGGTCTGCTGCAGCCACTTCAGGATGACGCTGGTGTCGAGGCCGCCGGAATAGGCGAGCACGACGCGCTTGATGGAGGAGTCGGTCATGGCGCGCGCGTCTATTCGCTCGCCGCCTTGACGGCAATCGCGTTTAGATCACCGGGTCGTCGAATGCCGCGACTTCCTGCTCATCGGGCTCCTGCAGCGCGAACCAGCAATAAGCGAACAGCGCGACGCAGCCGACCGCCGCGATTAGATACGGCAGCGAATGCCAAAGGCCGTACAGGCCGACGCCGATTGATGGCCCCAGCACGAAACTGGCGCCATTGACGCTCGTCACCTTGCCCGCGACCGATCCTTGTGCGGCGGGCCCGACGGCAAGGCTCGAGCCCGCGGTGAAGCCCGGCCGCGTGAAGCCGAAGCCAAGGCTGGCGAGCGCATAGCCGGTGGCGATGCCGTACAGCGACGTGGCAAAGCCGGTCATCACCGTCCCCGCCGCAGCAAAGACGAGGCCGACAAGCACCAGCGCGCGCGGCGCGAGGTTCAGCGTCGGGATAATGCCCCATTGCGCCAGCAGTGCGGTGCCGGCACCCATCATCAGCACGATACCGGTCGGCTCCAGCGCCTGCGAGGGCGGCAGGTTCAGCCGATCGATCACCAGGAATCCGATCGCCTGGCCCGTCATCGCCTGCGCATGGCCCATCACCAGCCCGGCGATCATCCAGCCACGAATCCGCCGATCGAAATAGCTGACCTTGATGCCGCCCTTGGGCGCCGTTGCGCCGCGCACGCTGGCCCCCGTGCCCTGCCCGCCGATCGACGGATACCCGGTCGTCCCGCCGTGGCCGCCCAGCGGCGTGGCGCGATCCTCCGGCAGCATCGTGCGCACGGTCAGGAACATCGCAATGCCGAACAGGGTGAACACGAACGCCGGCCCGGCCAGCCCGATCTCGATCTCCCCGATATGCCCCAGCAGCAGATAGGGCGCGATCGCTGGGCCGAGGATCGTGCCGAGGCCAAAGGCGCTGGCGATCAGCGTCAGCGCGCGCGTGCGCTCTTCCCGCGTCGTCTCGCCCGCCACGATCGCCTGCACCGCGGGCGGCGCGGCCGATCCGAACGTGCCGTAGATCAGGCGCGCCATGATGAAGAGCAGGAATGCCGCCGATCCGCTGATCCACCCGTTGATCCCCGCGGCCAGGAATAGCCCGCAGGTCGCGAGGCTCACGCAGAATCCGCCCATCCCCAACAGGATCATCAGTCGCCGGCCATAACGGTCCGATCGATTGGCCCAGAACGGTGCCGCGATCACCCACAGCAGCGCCGATACCGAAAATGCCGCCGCGACCGCGCTGTCCGCCACGCCCAGCGAGCGGCCCAATGCGGGGAGTACCGATTGCAGTGCCGTATTGCCCGCTGCGATGGTGAGCATCACCATGAACATCAGCGCAAACCGGCGGTCGAACGCGCGTCGAATCCTCGGGCGCCTGGGGATGGCGCTCTGCTTGTGCCCCCGTTCCTCTACCATGACGCTCGATTAGGCGCTTGGGAGCGCCGCGCAACCCCGCTATGGCAACTGTCTAGGCCGTGCCGCGTTCGGCACAATTGACGACTTTTCCGGGGAGTTACTTTTCCTCCATGCCCAGCTCAACCAGTGCGGTGCGCCGCGCCCGAACCAGCAAGGCCGGCGTGCCGAAGCCGTGGCAGATGTTCTTCTCCGGCTTCCTGAAGCATCCGGTGATGGTGGGTTCGGTAATCCCGTCCTCCGCCAAGCTGATCGACAAGATGCTGGCGCCGGTCGACTGGGCGAATTGCAAGGTGTTCGTCGAATATGGTCCGGGCGTCGGCACCTTCTGCCGCCCGATCCTGGAGCGGATGGCGCCGGACGCGACGCTGATTGCGATCGACACCAATGCGGATTTCGTTCGCTATCTCGATCACACGATCGTCGATTCCCGCTTCGTGGCCGTCCACGGGTCTGCGGCCGACGTTGAGGCGATCGTGGCCGAAAATGGCCACGAACAGGCCGACTTTGTCCTGTCTGGGCTCCCCTTCTCGACGCTGCCGGCCGGGATCGGCCCGGCGATCGCGGAGGCGACGCACCGCGTCATCCGCCCCGGCGGCGCCTTCCTCGTCTATCAGTTCAGCCCCAAGGTGCGCGACTTCCTGTCCCCGCACTTCGCCCGCATCGACCATGACATGGAATGGTGGAACGTGCCGCCGGCGCAGCTCTACTGGTGCTGGAAAGACTGATCGCGGCGAGGATCTGGCCCGTCTGGGGGGGAGCAGGCGCATCGCCGCTCCTCTCCCGCCGGGCCGCGTGACAAATCGCGCCACCACAATGGCTTGAGGCACGAAGCTCAGGCCCCGTGATACAGGAAGCCCCGCCGGTCGATCGACCTGCGGGGCTTTGTATATGGTGGGCGCGACAGGGATTGAACCTGTGACCCCACCCGTGTGAAGGGTGTGCTCTACCGCTGAGCTACGCGCCCGGAGAGCCTTTCAGCTCGAAACCGGAAGCGGGCCTTTAGGAGGCATCGCGCCGCCTGTCCAGCCCGCCATCATCAAATTAGTTCAACGAATCCTTCAGCACCTTGCCCGCCTTGAACTTCGGCTGGCTCGACGCCTTGATCGTCATCGGTTCGCCAGTCCGCGGATTGCGACCCGTCGACGCCTTGCGCTTCGTCACCGCAAAGGTGCCGAAGCCGACCAGGCGCACTTCATCGCCCTTCTTGAGCTGCGCAGTAATCGTGTCGAACACGGCCTCGACCGCGCGCGTGGCATCGCCCTTGGCGAGTCCCGACGCGGTCGCAACCGTCGCGATCAACTCCTGCTTATTCATGCACCGACCCCCGTTTGGCTTTGCGGATATTCGAAAAAATACGGATTCGGCCCGCGCGAGGCCGCTCGTTCCAGTAAGACGGCTGGCCCGTTCAGTGTCAAACGAAACCACGGCGGTCGCGATGAACCGCCGTGTCCCGTTTTCGCTGCCTTAAAGGAACTTAGTGGTGAAGCTCCCCCCCGGCCGGCGCGATCGGGGCCGGCGGCTGCGCCGCCAGCTCGTCCGCGTCAGTCCAGTCGATCGCTTCCAGCGGCTCGGTCAGTGCGAGGCGAAGCACCTCGTCGACATGCGTCACCGGTACGATCTTCAGGCCGTCCTTGATGTTCTGCGGGATGTCCGCGAGGTCCTTCTCATTCTCCTGCGGGATCAGCACCGTGGTGATACCGCCGCGCAACGCCGCGAGCAGCTTCTCCTTCAGGCCGCCGATCGGCAGCACGCGGCCGCGCAGCGTGACCTCGCCGGTCATCGCCACTTCCTTCTTCACCGGCACGCCGGTCAACGTGGAAACGATGCAGGTGACGAGGCCGATACCGGCCGACGGGCCGTCCTTCGGCACCGCGCCTTCCGGCAAGTGGACGTGCACGTCCTTGCGGTGGAACAGGCTCGGCTTGATCCCGTAGGACGGCGCGCGCGCCTTGATGAAGCTCATCGCCGTCTCCGCCGATTCCTTCATCACATCGCCCAGCTTGCCGGTCAGCTTGATCGCGCCCTTGCCGGGCACCGTCACGCTTTCGATCGTCAGCAGTTCGCCGCCCACCTCGGTCCAGGCGAGGCCGGTCACGGCGCCGATCTGGTTCTCCTCCTCGGACAGGCCATGGCGATACTTCTGCACACCCGCGAACTCGTGGAGGTTCTCCGGCGTGATGGTGACGCTGGTCGCCTTGCCCTCAAGGATCTGGCGCAGCGCCTTGCGGGCGAGCTTGGCGATCTCGCGCTCCAGCGTGCGCACGCCGGCCTCACGAGTATAGCGTTGGATCAGCGCGCGCAGGCCCTCCTGGGTCAGCGTGAACTCGCCGTCCTTCAGGCCATGGGCCTCGATCTGCTTGGCGATCAGGTGACGCTCGGCGATCTCCACCTTCTCGTCCTCGGTGTAGCCTTCGAGGCGGATGATCTCCATGCGATCGAGCAGCGGCTGCGGCAGGTTCAGCGTGTTCGCCGTGCAGACGAACATCACGTCCGAAAGATCGATATCGATCTCCAGATAGTGATCATTGAACTTGCTGTTCTGCTCCGGATCCAGCACCTCGAGCAGCGCCGAGGCGGGATCGCCGCGGAAATCCTGGCCGAGCTTGTCGATCTCGTCGAGCAGGAACAAGGGGTTCGCCGCCCCTGCCTTGCGCAGGTTCGTCACGATCTTGCCCGGCAGCGAGCCGATGTACGTCCGGCGATGGCCACGGATCTCGGCCTCGTCGCGCACGCCGCCCAGCGACTGGCGGATGAACTCGCGGCCGGTCGCCTTGGCGATCGACTTGCCGAGGCTCGTCTTGCCCACGCCCGGCGGGCCGACGAGGCACAGGATCGGCCCCTTCAGCTTGTTGGTGCGCGCCTGGACCGCGAGATATTCGACGATCCGGTCCTTCACCTTCTCCAGCGCATAATGATCCTCGTCGAGGATCGCCTGCGCCGCGGCGATGTCCTTCTTCAGCTTCGACTTCTTGCCCCACGGCAGGCCGAGCAGCACGTCGAGATAGTTGCGCACGACGGTCGCCTCGGCGCTCATGGGCGCCATGGTCTTCAGCTTCTTCAGCTCGGCCGTGGCCTTGGTGCGCGCTTCCTTGGAAAGCTTCAGCGTCGCGATCTTCTGCGTCAGCTCGCCGATCTCGTCGCCTTCGCCTTCCTCGCCCTCGTTGCCGAGCTCGCGCTGGATCGCCTTCAGCTGCTCAATGAGGTAATATTCGCGCTGCGTCTTCTCCATCTGGCGCTTGACGCGGCTTTTGATCTTCTTCTCGACCTGCAAGACGCCGAGCTCGCCTTCCATGAAGGCATAGACCATCTCCAGCCGGCGGGCAGGATCGGACTCGATCAGCAGCGACTGCTTGTCCGCAACCTTGATCGAGATGTTGCCAGCCACCGCATCGGCGAGGCGCGAGGCGTCTTCGATCTCGCCCAGCTGCGAGGCGGTTTCCGCGGGCAGCTTGCGGTTGAGCTTGGCGTAATTCTCGAACTGGTCGATCACGGACCGCATCAGCGCCGACACCTCGGTGCCCTCGGCCTCAACCTCCTCGATCGGAGTCACTTCGGTCGTCACATAGCTGCCAGCGTCGACGAGACCGCCGAGCCGGCCGCGCTGCTTGCCCTCGACGAGCACGCGCACCGTGCCATCAGGCAGCTTCAGCAGCTGAAGCACCGTCGCGGTGACGCCAACATCATAGAGGTCGTCCGCCTTGGGATCATCCTCGGCCGGATCAAGCTGCGCGACGAGGAAAATCTCCTTGTCCGCGGCCATCGCTGCCTCAAGCGCAGCGACCGACTTGTCGCGACCGACGAACAGCGGCACGATCATGTGCGGGAAAACGACAATGTCGCGCAGGGGCAGAAGAGGGTAGGTCTGGGTCATGCAAACTCCGGCGCCGCTTCGAACAGGCGGCGATTTGCAGTGTATATGGGGTGGCGCGCTTGTCCATCAATCGCCGCATGTCGCTTGCGGAGCCGATAACGTGCTGCAGCATTCTTATTCTGCATGATCTCGCTTCTTCTGCTGATCGCGGCGGCATCCTCGCTGCCGGACAAGGGCCAGCCACCACTGACCGCCCAAACCCGAATGTCCGGCGGACCGAGGCCGGCCGAGCAGACTGCGGTCCGCTTTGACCACGCCGACCTGTCGTTCGAAGTCGTGCCGCGGCAGCGCCGCATCCGGGGCGATGCGCTCCTGACCTTCACCGCGCGCGCGCCATTGGCACGGCTGGTGATCGATCTGGATCGCAATCTTCCCGTATCATCGATCGCGATCGACGGATCGCCCCTGTCGAAACGGGCGTGGAGCAATCCCGAGGGGCAGCTGGTCATTGCGCTGCCGAAACCGTTGGCCGCCGGCGAGAAGGTGCAGGCGCGGATCACCTATGGCGGCACGCCGCACGTCGCGCTGAACGCCCCCTGGGATGACGGTATCGTCTGGAGCAGCACGCCCGATGGTCGCCCCTGGGTCGCCACCACCACGCAGGGCTATGGCTGCGACCAATTATGGCCATGCCTCGACTTCCCTTCGGGCGAGCCGGCGCTGGTCGATCTCCACATCACCGTACCACCGGGGCTGAAGGCGCCGTCGAACGGGCGGTTGATCGGCGTCGATACGCTCAGCGACGGGCGGACGCGCTGGAACTGGCGCGCCCGGCAGCCGAATACCTATGCCATCGCGCTCGCCGTGGGACCGTTCGAGGAACTCACCGGCACGTACCGCAGCCGCTACGGCAACGAAATCCCGCTGTATTACTGGTACTTGCCCGGAAAGACCGAACAGGCGAAGGCGTTGTTCGCCGAATTTGCGCCGACCCTCGACTTCTTCGAACAAGTCATCGGCCCCTACCCTTTTGCCGATGAAAAGGTCGGCGTCGTCGAAACGCCGCACATGGGCATGGAGCACCAGACCATCAACGCCTATGGCAACAATTACGCCAAGGCACCGGAAGGCTTCGACTGGCTGTTTCACCATGAATTCGCGCATGAATGGTTCGGCAACCAAGTAACGGCGGGGAACTGGGATGATTATTGGCTGCATGAGGGCTTTGCCCAATATATGCAGCCATTATACGGTCTCTGGCGCGAGGGCGACGCGCGTTACCTCACCATGCTGGAGACACAGCGCAACCGGATCACCAATCGCGCGCCGATTGTCCGGGACAAGTTGCTGAGCGAGGAGGAGGTGTATGAGCCGTCCCTCGGGGGCGCGGGGACCGACATCTACTATAAGGGCGCGCTGACACTGCACACGCTGCGAGGCCTGATCGGCGACGACGCCTTTTATCGTGCGGTACGCCGGCTGGTCTACGGCCGTAAAGATCCTGCACCCGGCAACTTTCGGCCGCGTTTCGGCTCCACGCGGGAGTTCGAGGCGATCGTAAAGGAGGAAAGCGGCCAGGATCTCGGCTGGTTCTTCGATGCCTATCTTCGACGCGCCGAACTGCCCGACCTGACCGTACGGCGTGACGGTGACACGTTGCGGCTGGACTGGCGCGAAGGCAGTCGCTTCCCCATGCCGATCGAGGTGAAGATCGGCGATCGCGTCGAACGGGTCGCGATGGCGGGTGGCAGGGGCACCTTGACCGTTCCCGCTGGTCAGCACGTCGTGATCGACCCGATGGCGCGGGTGCTGCGCCGCTCGCCCGCAGTGGAGCAATATCAGGCGTGGCAGGCCCGCGCGCGCCAGTAATGCTGATTAGCCGAACAGCCGCCGCAGGCTTCGTTCCAGCATCACGAACTGCCACAAGGTCCGTCCATGCTCGGCCCGGCCGGAGCGATGCGCTTCGGCGAGATCCGCCAGCGCGGCAAGATCGAACCAGCCGGTATCCGCGAGGGTGCGCGACCGTGCGAGAGCCGCGGCTTCCCCGGCGAGCGGCCCACGGAACCAGGCGCTGACCGGCGTCACGAAGCCCATCTTGGGCCGGTACAGCACCTGCTTGGGCAGATAGCGCTCCATCGCCTTCTTCATCAGCCACTTGCCCTCGCCCCGCCGCAGACGAAGCGAGGCGGGGAGCGACGCGGCGAAGGAGACCAGCCGGTGATCGAGCAATGGTTCGCGCGCCTCCAGGCTGACGGCCATGCTGGTGCGATCCGTCTTGGCCAGGATATCCCCCGGCAGCCAGATCTTGATGTCGGCATATTGCGCCCGGTCGATCGCGTCGCGAGCGGGGGCCGCAGCCATGGCGGCGACGTAGCGATCCTCCGCCCGATGCCCGCCGAGCGCCCGACGCGCGGCATCGGTGAACAGCCGGCGTCGCAGCGCTGGATCGGTCACGCCGACGGCGCGTGCATATCCCTCCCCGCCGTCCATCGCGAGCGACAGCAACGTCGTCTTCGCGCGCAGCGGCCGCGGCGCCCAATCCGCCTTCGGATAAGCGGCGCCTACCGCTCCAAAGACGCGGCGGCGCCACTCAGCGGGAAGGATCGCGCGCACGCGTTCCTCCGCCGCCTGGAAACGATAGCGACGGTATCCGGCGAATATCTCGTCTGCGCCATCACCCGACAGCGCCACGGTCACCTTCTCCCGCGCCAAGGCACAGACCTGATAGGTGGCGAGCGCGGAAGCGTCAGCGAAGGGTTCATCAAAGGCGGCGACGATGCGGTCGATCAGACCGAAATCGTCGGACCGGACCACCCGCTCGCTATGATCGGTGCGAAAGCGATCCGCGACCAGCGCAGCATAGCCACGCTCGTCATGGCCTGCCTCGTCAAAGCCGATCGTACAGGTGCGCACCGCCTGTGGGGTCGCCTCCGCCATCAGGGCAACCACCGCCGAACTGTCCACCCCGCCCGACAGGAACGCACCCAATGGTACATCCGCGACGAGGCGCGACCGCACCGCGGTGCGCAGATGGTCGACCAGTTCCTCTTCCAGCGCGCGCACCGAGCCGCGCCGCCGATCGGCAAAGGATACGTCCCACCATTGAATGGGTGCGGGGACAGGCTTGCCGCGCTCCACCAACAGGTAGTGGCCGGCCGAAAGCTTACTCACCCCGGCGATGATGCAGGCGTCATCCGGCACATAGCCAAAGGCCATGAAGTCCTCGACCGCGCGCACGTCTGCGACGCGGCGCAGCAGCGGGTGCGCCAGCAACCCCTTCAGCTCGGAGGAGAAGGCCAGCGCGCCATCAGCAAGGCGGGCATAGTGAAGCGGCTTCACGCCCAGCCGGTCGCGCGCCATGAACAGACGCTGCGATCTCGAGTCGTGCAGCACGAAGGCGAACATCCCGTCGAGCCGGTCGAGCATCGCCGGACCCCAGGCGGACCATGCCGCCAGCAGCACTTCGGTGTCGCCCGCGGTCTGGAACGCCCACCCCTTCGCGCCAAGCTCCGCGCGCAATTCGCGATAATTGTAGATGCAGCCGTTGAAGAGGACCGACAGCGCGCCCGAAGGATCGTGCATCGGCTGCCGCGAGCCTTCGACGTCGATGATCGACAATCGCCGATGACCAAAGCCGACGCCCGGCGCGGTCCATACTCCCTCCCCGTCGGGCCCGCGCGCGGCCATGGCGTCGATCATCGTGCGGATGCGCGCGGGATCGACCGGCTTGGGCGTCTCGGGATAATAGAGGCCGGCGAGGCCGCACATCAGCGCATCACCGCAGCGGTTACTTCGTCGAGCGGGCCAAGTGCCGCGCGGAAACGTGCCACGTCGGCAGCCGGATCGACATCGGGCGCCTTCACCGCGGACAGGTGAAGCGCGACCGCCCCCGGCTCACCACCGAGCAGACGGGCGTGCAGTGTGGCGAGTTTGACGATGGCGGGCTGGCTGGTCACGATTCCGCCGACCCGGTACCATGTGACTACGAGACGCTCCACCGGCTTCCCATCGCTTGCCGCCGCGGTGATCCGCATGGCCGAACCACCGTCTATTGGCGGCGGGTTTGCGATACGGACCCAGCGATCCCCTTCGCGCAGGACGCCGGTGCCATAGGAGATGATCTCCTTGCCCTCTTCCTGGTGGCCGAACACCGCGATCGCCACGTCGACGGCGCGCCCCTGAGCATCGACGTAGCGGCCGATCACCTGATGATCGGCAGAGGGATAGAAGGGTTGCCACGACGCCCGGGTGCTCAGCGGCGCGCGCGTCCAGCCCGGCACCTCCGGCAGGTCGATCCCCCTCGGCAACGGTTGCGTTCGCGCGCCAAGTCCGCCGGCCCATGCCGGGAAGATCGCGGTGGTGGCGATCACTAGAAGGGCGGCGACCGGCGCGGTAATGACCCTGGTCGAAGGCGCTGGAAGCGTGGCAGGATCAAAAGCGGGATCATCGGGCGCTCGGTCGAACCACCGCCAGCCGACCGCCATGACGACGGCCATGACAAGCGCGAAGAACAGCCAGCCGTACACGATGTGGTCAAATCCGGTGGCGGCCTGGAGCCCGACGAGTTGCGCAGCGTAGATCGTGCCGAACGCACGCACCCCGTTGGCGAGCACCGGCAGCACCAGCGACACCGCAAGGAATATAGCCCGGCGGCGGCGCGACCGGAAGCAAGTGTTCGCCACCAGCGCGGCGAAGGCGAGCATCGACAGCACGAACTTCGACCCGGAACATGCCTCTGCCACTTCAAAATAATAGGGGCCTGCATGGATCAGGACGCCGTCCGCCGCGGCCGGCACACCGGCCAGATGCAGGAGCGGCATGACGATCCGCACCGTCACCTGTTGCAGCGGCGGCTCAAGCCATTCGCCGAAGGGGATCGCGAAAAAAGCGTAAGCGAGAGGAAAGAGGAGCGCGCGGCCGACATGCGGCCCCAGAATGGTGACGACGGCACCCTCAAGCGTGATCAGAACGCCGAAATGACGCGCAGCCGCAACCCCGGCGGCCTCCCCCATCAGCCATCCCGCCCCGCCAGCCGCCACCAGCGCGAGGCCGGGCCACCAGGCGGCGGGGCGCAGCGCGGCAAGTTCCCGCCGCCGCGTCCAAACGAGCCACCCGACCACTGGCAGGATGAACAGGCAGTGGCCGTAGGTCGTACTGGTCCACCACAGCGTCAGCAGGTCGACAACGTCGCGACGGAACAGCAGGAGGATCGCCGCCGACGCCAGCACAAGCAACGAGAGATGCACCCTCCACGCTGCGGCTGCCGGGGCAGCGGGGCGAGAGAGCGCGAGCCTCATGCCGGCCCCAGACCGAGAAGCGTGTCGAGCGGCTTCAGCCGGGCATCCCAGCCGTAGCGGCCGATCACCTGCCGCCGCGCAGCTGTGCCGAGTTGGTCGGCCTGCTCAGGGCCGGCGAGTAGTTCCCGGATCGTGGCCGCATAATCCTCCGGCTGCACCGCGACACGAAGGGTGCCGGCATGATCGATGCCCTCCGCCGCGGCAGGGCTGGCAACCACCGGACGAGCCATCGCCATTGCCTCCAGCACCTTGTTCTGGATCCCGCGCGCGAGATGCAGCGGTGCAACGACGACGTCCGCAGCGGCCAGCCAGGAGCGAACGTCGGCGACCTCCCCCGTCACCGTGACGCGGGGGCCAGCCAATGCGCGAACCCGGGGCGTGGGCGCACGACCGACAATCGCGAAATGCGCATCGGGGAGCAGCGGCATGACCCGCTCGGCAAACCAGGCAACGGCGTCCACATTGGGGCGATAGTCCATCTGGCCCGTGAAGACGATCAACGGATGGTCTGCGGGCACCGGCGTGACCAGCGCCGGATCGTAGCGGAGCGTGTCGATGCCGTTTTCGACAGCCAGGCTTCCGGGAAGAAGCGCGGCCTCGGGTTCGCTGACGAACAGGCTGGCGGTAACGCGACCCGCAACCTGCCGCTCGAACGCGTGGAGCAGCCGTGCCTCGCGCTGCATCATCCACCGCATCGGTCCGTGTGCATCGGCGGCGTAGGCGGCGAACTTCGCGGAATCGAGATCGACGAAATCCATGATGACGCGCGGGAACTGCCCCGGCAGATATTGCGCCATCTGCCCCGAAAAGGCGTAGATCGCGTCGATCGACCGGCGGGCGAGCAGATCGTTCACCGCGGTCTTGATCCGGCAGTCGGCGAAGGCAGTCAGCGACACTGGGCGACCGGTGGCGAGTGCCTCGGCCGCGGCACGCACCTGCGGCTTGGTCCGGCGCACCAGGATGCATTCGTCGACCCGCGCTCGGTGCTCTGGCGCAATGGCTCCGTCCTCCTCGACAAAGGCGACCAGATGCACCCGCGCCCGCGCTGCCAGATACGACAGGATGTTGAAGCTGCGGATGCGATCGCCGCGGTCAGGCGGGAACGGCGCACGATGCGCCAGGAACAGGATCTCCACCCTAGCCGAGCCCGCGGCTGATCCAGGGACCGACAAGTGTCGCCAGCGGAAGCGGCAGTTTCTTCCACCCGCGCACCATCAGGGCATATTTCGGGTTGAGGGGATTAACCTCTCGCGCGGGGCCGTCCGACCATCGCGCGTAGGTCAGCGGCACGCCCTCGAACCCCCAGTTCTTCTTGAACGCCGCGGGCCCGGTCCCCGTCTTGGAGCGGCCAAAGTCGAAATGCGTGCAGCCACGCGCGCGGGCATGCGCCATCAGCGCGAAATACATCCGGTCATTGGCGCGCAGCGCACGCGCCGCCACGGTGCCGCCGCCCCAAAAGGGATAAGCCACGCCGTTGAAATACAGGCTGAGGACGCTCGCCACGGCGCGCCCCTGCCAGCGCACCGTCAGAATGTCACTGTCGAGACGCGCCAGCGCCTCGGTAAAGAGGCGGCGGGGAAACACAGGCGTGCCCAGGTTGCGAACCGATTCGGCGTATACCCGGTAATGTTCGCCAGCGAGTTCAGCGCCGCCGGTGACCACCTCAAGATCGCTGGTGAGCGACTTGCGCACCTCGGCGCGCTGCTTGCGGGGGATGGCGAGCAGTTCGGCGTCGTCATCCGCCGCGAGCGGTCGCGCAAAGCCGAGATAGCTGCTGCTGTCGCTCGACCAGCCGTCCGGCACCGGACCGCCGCGCAACTCCACGGAGGGACAGCCAAGCGCGCGGGCGGCGGCGGCGAGCGGCCGGGTGCCTTCGCCCAGCACGCCCCCGCCGACGGCGAAGCCAGCCGATACCAGCGCCTTGCCGAAGAGGGGGGACCGCATCTCGGTCAGCGGCAGCAGGCCGATAATTACTCCGTCGCGTTCGGCGATCAGGAAACGGCCACGCTGCCCGCAACCCACCTCCACCGCTTTCGTCCAGCCGGTCAGATGAAAGGGGGTGGCACTCGGGTGCGCGCGCACGAAGGCATCTATACGCTCATCCTCGCCGACGGCATCGCGAACGAGGACCCGGTCCGCGACGGCACCCAGCGCGCCGCTCACCAGCGCCGTTCCTGCACGGCCACGGCGTCGACACGGCCCCAGCGATGGCGTCCGAGCAGGCGGCGCAACTTGCCGGCCATGGCGCCGAGCCGGCTGTAGTGCCGCAGCCTGGAGCGAAGCGGGGCTCCAGCGACGCGCGGCTGGGCCGGATCGACTTCCCAGGGATGGAAGTAGAACATGCCCGCATGGCCGGCCTGGTTGGCCTGGCGTACCGCCGTGTCGGTCAACGCGGCCGGCAGCAGGCGGAAGAAGCCACCCCCAACGGCCATGCGCCGGCGCGCCAGCTCGGCAGTGGAAACCGGCAGCTCGATCAACGATGCGTCGGCGAGGGGTCGCCACGGAAAACGTGGGCTCTCCCGCCAGCCATAATGGTCATGCGCCACAGGGGCCACGCTGGAGGAATAGGCATAGCCGTCCTCCGCCAGCACGGGATGCGCCCATGGCGTGCGCGTGTCGATGGAGAAGCTGGGCGCGCGATAGCCCGTCACGGCGACGCCGCCGGCATCCTCCAGCGCGATCCGTGCCCGCTGCAGATCGGCACGGAACTGGTCCGCGGTCATGGTGAAAACCCGCTGATGATCCCAGCCGTGGCTAGCGACCTCATGCCCTTCGGCAACGATCCGCCGGATCAATGCCGGGTGACGATGCGCCACCCAGCCGAGCGTGAAGAATGTGGCCGTCACCCCTGCCTCGCCGAACAGGTCGAGGACGGTGCCGGTGTTCGCGACGACCCGGCTTTCGAGGCGATCCCAGTCGTTCTTGTCGATGGTGCGTTCGAAGGCGCCGACCTGGAACCATTCCTCCACGTCGACCGACATTCCGTTGACGATGGTCATGTCATGCAGCCGCGCCGCGTACTGCCTCCAGGCTGCCGCGCGGGGCGGGCGTGTCGCTTTCCACCCAGTCGACCAGCAGCGTGAGGATGCGGCGCAGGGCGGCATCCTGCTCCTCCACCCGCGACTCCAGCGCGGCAATGCGCTGCCGCAGCTCGGCGTCGGTGTCGGCGCTAGGAGACACTGCCTCCAACGGCGCGGACCGGATCGGGTCGGGCACGGCGCGCACCGCCGGCGTCACCCGTGCAGCGCTCGGCAGGTCCTTGGCGGCGTCGGCGCGCACGGTGTTGACCAGCGCCGCATCGATCACCGTCGCGTCGGTGATCGCTGCGTGCAGCAGGACACGGCCCATCAACTGGTTCAACCGCCGCGGTACGCCGCCGGTCGCACGGTGCAAAACCTGGAACACGTTGTCGGCGAAATCGGGTGTGCCCTTCCACCCCGCAATGCGTAGCCGGTGGGCGACGTAATCGGCGACTTCCTCTGGCTCCATCGGGTCGAGATGATGGATGGCGATCACGCGCTGGCGCAGTTGCTCCAGCCGGTCGGATCCGTTCAGCCGCTCGCGGAACTCGGGCTGACCCAGAAGGAATATCTGCAGCAGCGCGCGGTTGCCGGCCTGGAAGTTGGACAGCATGCGAAGCTCTTCGAGCGCCGACACAGGAAGCGCCTGCGCCTCGTCGACGATCAGCAACGTGCGCCGGCCAGTCCGCGCGACTGCGTGAAGCCCGCGTTCGATCAGCGTCAGCAGCTCGGCCTTGGTTCGGCCTACGGGATCGATATCAAGCCCGCTCGCCACCACCCGCAACAGATCGTCCGCCTCGATCGCGGTCGACACGATGGTAATGACCGAAAGGTTCGCCGGATCAATCTGTTCGGTCACGTGGCCCACCAGCGTCGTCTTGCCGGCGCCGATGTCGCCCGTGATGACGATGAAGCCCTCACCCTGCGCAAGGCCATAGCCGAGATAGGCCATCGCCTTCTTGTGCGTGGCCGAATCGAACCAGTAACGCGGGTCCGGCGTCAGCTGGAACGGGCGTTCGGTCAGGCCGAAATGATCCTCGTACATACCAAGCTTCCTCAGAAGGTATAACGCGCGCCGAGCAGCGCCTGTGCCGACCATTGGCTATCGAAGCGTTCCTGGTCGAAGGTGTAAACGCCCAGCGACGCCACCGTGCCGATCCGGCCGAACTGGTGGCTGTAGGTGCCCGTGGCGCCCAGGTTGAACACGCCATCCGCGCCCGGCAGCCCGCTTTCATAATAATTGGCGAACAGATTGGCATCGACCTGCGACACGCGGCTGAGCGCGCGTGACCAGAAAAGCTGCGCATAATAGCTTTCGTCGGTGATCCCGTAGGCGACGGTCCCCTCCGCAAGCTGCGGCACGTTGAGCCGGCGGTTGGCGTAGCCCGCGCCAAAGCCATAAGCGGTTCGGCCACGACGGGTGGAGATCACGCCGTCGATGCCCCGCGCGCGATAGCTGGCGGTGGAGATCGACTGGAAGACGTCGTTGAGACATGCCCCTGCCCCGCCGCCGGCGCCTCCGCCGGGGTTGCCGCCGAAGACACAGCCGTTGAACTGCTGGCCGAACGGGTTGGCCGAGCCCTGAAAGGCGGTGGGCAGATCGCGCAGGCCGTTGCGCAGCTGTCGCCCGAACGTACCGATGCCATCGTACAGCACGATCTGGAGCCCGCTGTCGCGCGCGATGTTCCAGTTGAGCGAGCCGAAATAAGTGTCGCCGCCATAGCGGTATCCAGCGTTGGCCTGAAGCTCGAGCCGGGGGCTGGGCCGCCAGATCACCCCGGCATCGTAGATGAGGCCGTCGGTGTTGTAGGCGATCCGCGCTGGTGAGCCCGGATCAGTCACGAAGCGTCCGTTGCGATCGATCACCGGATTGCCGCTCGCGTCGAGCAGCGCGTCGCGCTGGGTCGTTTCGATCTTTTCGTAGCCCGCGCCCGCCCGGAGCGCGACGGTGCGACTGACCGGCACCGTCACGTCGCCCCGCGCGAAATACCCCTCGTATGTCTGGTCGAGCTGGCCCGCCTCCTCGCGTTCATACGCGCCACTGACCGTCACGCCGACGGGCAATACGGTGCCCGCCGCAACGCCGGCCGACGCCTGCGCCACGACGTTGCGCGAATCATCGTAGTAATCGAGCCGCTGCTGCCCTGGTGCGACCCCAGTCGCACGCGGCGCTTCCACCTTCGTGTAGCCGGCAAAGGCGGATGCTGCGATCCGCACTGGCCCGGCCTGCGTCGTGACGCTGGGACCGGCGTAGAGCGAATAGACCTGGGTCAGATTGTCGGCCGGCCCGACAAATGTGCCTGGCGCCGCACCGCGAATGTCGCTGCGCGCCCGCGTCGCGATGGCACCGCCCTCGATGGAAAAGCCCGGGGCGACCCGCGCCGAGGCACGGGCGAGGCCGGTGTGCACGCTATCGTCGGCGTAGCGATCGTTCCACTGGATCCGCCGTTCGTAGCGGTAGCTGACCTGCCCCTCGACATTCCGGCCCGAGACGCCGGCATCGACCCCGACCGCAACCTGAGAATAGGTCAGCACTTCATCGTTGGTGAGATCCGCTGCAACGACCTGCGAAAGCTCAACATAAGGCTGCACATAGCGGGTACGCGCCTCGGCTCCGCCGGACGCCACCAGCGCCGCCAGAGCCACGCCGCCGGCCAAGTGATGCCGCACGCCCACCGGGTTACCCCTGATGACCATAATAGCTGCCAAAGCGGCCGCCGCCCGGCTCATAGGACCGCGAATTCAGCACCAGACTGATCTGTTCACAACCGTCGAGCAGCGCGACGGCCTCGCGCACATCCGCTTCCGTGGTCCGGTCGGCACGAACGACCAGCATCACCTGGCCGACCAGCAGGGCGAGGACGGAGGCTGGCGACGCGGCGAGCGCCGGCGGCGTATCGAATACGATGATGCGGCGAGGATCGTTGGCCAGCAGCTGATCGATCACGTCGCCGGTCCGCGCGCTGGCGAGCAGTTCCGTATCGGAATGGCTGCGCTTGCCGGCGGGCAACAGCGACAGTTGCGGCACGTCGGTGCGGACGACAAACGCCTCGGGATCGAGCGTTTCGTCCGCCAGGATGTCGAGCAAGCCGGTTGAATCATCGAGCCCGAGCGAGGCCATGATGTCGGGCTTCGCGAAGTCGCTGTCGACGAGCAGCACCTCGACATCGCGCTCGGCGGCGAGGCTGATCGCGAGATTGATCGCGCAGAAGGTCTTGCCGTCACCAGGCTTGCCGGACCCCACCAGGATCGTGCGGGACCGCTCGCCCAATGGCCCTTTCGCGATGGCGCGGGCGTTGAGCAGCAGCTGCCGCTTTACCAGCCGGAACTCCTCGGCCAGCGCGCCGATCGGTGCGCCCGGGACGAGCATGCCCTTCTCCGCCAGCATTGCCCGATCGATCCGCGCGATACCGTCGTCGTAGAGGATCGGCGCATCTTCTTCCTCGGCCCCAGCGCGAAGCTCGGGCGGAATGGCCATCAGCGTTGCGGCGGCCATCGGTGACAGCGCCTCGGCCCCCTCCGGCGCAGGCGGCGCAGCAGCGAGAAGGTCAAAGGTGAGGTCGAGCGGCTCGTCGTCAGCCGACGGTTGATCATGCGGCGCCGCCTCTGGCACGGTAGCGTCGACCGGGTCGTCCGCAGCGGGGGGCAAAGCAACAGGATCGTCGGCGAGCAACCGGGTGGCGACCGGATCCTGCGCTGGCGCCTCCGGCTCCGACGCCGGCACCACGTCGCGGCGGCGGAGGTGAGCGCCAAAGTCATAGACCTGCGCTGCACGCTCGATCAGCGACTCTTCGCGCTTTCTGGCGTTGGTCATGCCGCTAATCCCCGCTGGAGCATTTCGACGCCAAGCAGCGCCACGTAGCTGACACCCAGCGCGCCGACGCCGCCAGCAAACAGCTTCAGGCGCTTGCGCCGCAGTTCGGCCTGCCGACGCGTCAGCATTTCGCCGATCGACCCGATCACCGGCATGCCTGACGCCTTCTCCAGCCGCTGCGCCGTCGGGAACGTCGCCTGCACCCGGGACATGGCGAACGCGCCGCCGATGCCGCCAAAGATGCCGGCGATCAGCACGCCCGTCAGCAACAGCACCCGGTTGGGCGCGGACGGAGCGCGCGGTTGGGTGGGCGGATCGATGACCGAGAATTTGACTGCGTCTGTCTGGGTCTGGGCCTGGCTGCGCAGGTTCACCTGTTCGCGCTGTGCGAGCAGACGATCGTATTGATCCTTGAGCACCGTGTAATTGCGCTCGATCTCCCCCTGTTGCGCGGCGACCTCGGGATCCTCGGTCAGCTTCGCGTTCAGCGTGTCGAGATCACCCTGCAATTGCTGGCGACGGATGCGCAGCGCAGCGACATTGGCCTGACGGTCCGCCATCATCGATTGCAGCGACACATGGGCGGGATTCGGGACCCCGCCGGCGGCAGCGGCGCCCGCCGGTTCGCTGCGCGCAGCGGCCTGTGCCTGGGCGAGTTGGGCCTTCAGGGCCACCACGTCCGGATGATTATCGGTATAGCCGCGGCCACGCGCGTCGGCGAGCTGGCCCTGGATCGCAGCGACCCGCGCGCGTGCAGGGCCAACACCCGGCGCACCGCCCCCGCCGCCCGCGATCGTTGCAGGCGTACCGGCGAGTTGCCCCTGCAACGCAGCGAGGCTGGTCGAGGCAGCGGCGAGATCGCCGTCCACCTGGCTCAACTGAGCGCGCGCCGCGCCGATGCGGTCGCTGACCGATCCGGTGCCCGGCAGCGAGCCGAGGTAGCGGTTCTGAAAATCGGCGCGCTTCGCCTCGGCATCCTGCAGCTTGCCGCCGAGCGTTTCGAGCTGGCCGTCGAGGAACTGCAGCGTCTGGCTGCTCTGCTGGCGGTCGTCCGACAGGTTGGTTTCGACGAAGATGTCGATCAGCTTTTGGGTGATGCTGGTGGCGAGCTTCGGCGACGCTGCGGTCGAGACGATCTCGAAAAGATTGTCCTGCTGCGCGGTGATCTTGATCGCATTCTGCAGCCCGGCAGCACGATCCGCGATGTCGCGATCGGACGAGACCGTCTTCGCCAGGTCGGTGCCGCGCACGACCTTCTGCAGGTTGACCGACGAGGTCAGCGTCTGGCGCACGGTGTCGATGTCGCGCTGCTGGTCGCCCATCGCCGAAGGGTCAGCGCCGGCGGGCAGGATGGAGCGCATCTGAACGAAGACGCGCGCCCGGCTTTCATACCGGCTCGGGATCTGGCTGACGGCGAGCCAGCCCAGGATGCAGATGCCCCAGGCGATCGCGAGCGCCAGCCAGCGCCGCGTCCAGATCGCATGGGCCGCGATCCTGATCTCTTCGTAAAGGCCGGTCACGCGATCGTCCCTTTAGAACATGCTCTCGGGGATGATGATCACATCGCCCGGTTCGAGCCTGACGTTGGCGGACGAATCGCCGTTCTTCAGCAGCCGGTTGATGCTGAGCTTGTATTCCTTCTGCTTGCCGGTCGCGCGATCGTAGCGGATCAGCCGCGCGCGGTTTCCGGCGGCATATTCGTTCAGCCCCCCGACGGCGATCATCGCGTCGAGCAGCGTCATGTTGGCGCGATAGGGTAGCGCGGCCGGCTTTTCGGTCGCACCGACGATGCGGACCTGCTGGCTATACGTTCCCGAGAAACTGTCGACGATGACGCTGACGATCGGGTCCTGGATATATTCGGCGAGCGCCAGCTTCATGTCGTCGGCGAGCATCGCCGGGGTCTTGCCAACCGCCGGCATGTCGTTGACGAGTGGCGTCGTGATGCGGCCGTCGGGGCGCACCTGAACCTTGGCCGACAGTTCCGGGTTGCGCCACACGAAGATCTGGAGCGAATCGAGCGGGCCGATGACATATTCCTCGCCCGGTTGCTCCTTGCTGGCGACAAAGGCGGCCGGCGGCAGTTCGGGTCGGGCGCCGCCATTCGTCGCGCAGCCCGCCAGCATGGTGGCGGCCAGCAAGACCGGTGACAGCAAACTCAACCCACGCGAAACACGCATCGAAAAACCTCCGTCGGGCGCACACAACCGGCACGGAAAACATGGTTCCCGACCAGCATCGCTCACGGTCAACTATGTAAGTAAGAGGTGAAGATAGCGTTTAGGGGCGCTGGACGACACACTCTACCGCCGGGGGGTGTCCCAGAAAGAGACCGGGGCTCGCCGTCGCGCCATAGGCACCAGCGATAAAGATCGCAATCGTGTCGCCGACATCGGCACGCGGCAGGGCGACCTTGTCGGCGAGCCGATCGAGCGGGGTGCACAGGCAGCCGACCACCGACACCTCCTCGTCGCCCGCCTCGGCCATGCGGTGCGTCACAGCGACTGGATAGTTGCGCCGGACGACGGTGCCGAAATTACCGCTGGCGGCGAGCTGGTGGTGAAGCCCGCCATCGACCACCAGGAAGGTTTCGCCGCGGCTTTCCTTCCGGTCGATGACTCGGGTGAGATACACGCCGCTTTCGCCGACCAGCCAACGGCCCAGCTCGATGGCAAAGGTCGATCGAAGCCGGGTGCGACTTAGGGCGTCACCAAGCGCCGCGCCGATCGCTGCCAGATCGATCGGCGTGTCGCCGGCAAAATGCGGGATACCGAAACCGCCCCCAAGATTGACCAGGGGCGGCATATGCCCCGCTTCGTCGCTGAGACGTTCGGCGAGCGCGAGCGTCGCGGCCTGTGTCTCGATCAGCGCCTGGCTGTCGAGCGCCTGGCTGCCGGCGAAGATGTGAAAACCGCGCCAGTCACCCCCACCAGCGACGATCGCCCGCACGAGAGCGGCGGCCCGTTCCGCATCGACGCCGAAGGGTGATGGGCGCCCGCCCATCTTCATGCCGGACCCCTTGAGCTCCATGTCCGGATTGACGCGAACCGCGAGCCGCGGCGCTGTTCCAAGTCGCCCGCCGATCGCCAGCGCGCGCGCCGCCTCCCCTTCGGATTCCACGTTAAGCGTGGCGCCCGCAGTGATCGCAGCCTCCAGTTCCGCATCGCGCTTGCCCGGACCGGCAAAGCTGATTGCGCCGGCTGGCTTTACGCGCAGCGCCTTGTCGAGTTCGCCGGCCGACGCGACGTCCAGACCGTCGACCAGCGGCGCCATCGCCTGAAGCAGCGCCGGGTGCGGATTGGCCTTGATCGCATATTGAAGATCGACAGCCGGGAAGGCCGCGCGAAAAGCGCGTACCCGGTCGGCCACGATCGCTGGATCATAGACAAAGAGCGGCGATCCGTGTGCGGCCACCCATGCCGACGCGGCGCGATCGCCGATCATCAGCTCACCGCGCTGAGCGGCAAATTCCGGGGGTAGCGGCCCGAACGGCTTGCTCATGCTTTTTCCTCGCCCAGCGCAGCAGGCGCCTGCCGCGACAGCATCGCCGCGCGCAGCCCCGCACGGTCCAGCTTGCCATTGGCGTTGCGCGGCAGATCGTCGCGCCACTCGAACTGCGCCGGCTGCATGAAATTGGGCAGATCACGCCGCAGTCGGTCGCGCAACGCGGCTTCGTTCGCCGGATCACCCCGCACGATGACCATGATCGTCTGGCCCAGGCGAGGATCGGGAACGCCGATCGCCACCGCCTCCAACGCCTCGCCGCCGGCGACGATTGCTTCCTCCACCTCGCCCGGGCTGATCCGGTTGCCCGCCGATTTGATCATCTCGTCGTCGCGGCCGACAAAGCGGAGCAGTCCGTCCGTCCCGCGCAGTGCGGTGTCGCCCGACCAGACAGCGACGCCGCCATAGCGCGAAAAGCTCGGGGCCGCGCGAAAGCGTTGCGCGGTCCGTTCGGGATCGCGCCAATAACCCTGCGCTACCAACGGTCCAGCATGGACTAGCTCCCCCGCCTCTCCCGGACTGGCCTCGCCGCCGTCGGCGCGGACGATCATCACCTCGGCATGGGGGACGGCCGCACCGATCGCATCCGGATGAGCATCGACCAGCGACGGATCGAGGAAGGTCGACCGAAACGCCTCGGTCAGGCCGTACATCGGGTACAGATCAGCCCGCGGAAAACGCGCGCGCAGTTGGCGGACGAGCCGGGGCGTCAGCGCGCCGCCGGAATTGGTCAGCCGTCGCAGCCTGGCCGCCGTTTCGGTTGGCCACTCCGCCTCCAGCAACTGCACCCACAACGGCGGTACGCCTGCCAGCGTGGTGGCACCGACACGCTCCACGCCCTTCACCACGTCGCGCGGCGTGAGATAATCGAGCGGAGCGACGGTGGCGCCGGCCGCCCAGGTGGAGAACAGCTGGTTCTGCCCATAGTCGAAGCTGAGCGGGAGGACGCCGAGGACCACGTCGTCTGCGGCGAGGCGCAGATAATGCGCCACGCTGTTCGCGCCGAGCCAAAGGTTCGCGTGGCTGAGCATCACGCCCTTCGGCCTGCCGGTGGAGCCGGACGTGTACAAAATGGCCGCAAGCGAGTCCGGATCGGCCGCGGACGGAGGCATGGGCGGCCCGTCTCCGGCCAGCAGGTGAACAGCGATGTCGAGCGTGTCCGCCGCGTCGAGAGTCGCCGCCCGCGCAGGCTGGGTGAGCAGGAGCCGGGTACCGCTGTCGGCGAGGATGTGCGCCACCTGCGCCCGCTTGAGCAACGGGTTGATGGGCACGTGCACCAGACCGGCGCGGGGCGCGGCGAGCGGCATCAGACATGCCTCACGCGTTTTGGGCAGCCAGGTGGCGACTCGGTCGCCCGGCGCGAAGCCCTGTGCCGCCAGCCAGCCGGCGAGCCGCGCCACGCGATCCTCAAGCTCTGCGTAGCTCAGCGTGCCCGAACGATCGACCAGTGCGGGCGCGTCTGCTGCACCCGCGAGAACATGGTCGATCGGCTGCGGAACGGGGTCGATTGGCACCATATCGGCTGACCTTGCCCCGGAAAGTTGCGGAATTCATCCCCCCGGCTTAACGGCGGTGCAACAAAATTGAGGGGACGCAGGTGATTCCTGAAGGCAAGCCCGAAGTTGACGCCACGTTGCGCGCGATACTCAAGGACGTGCTTGGTCTGTTGAACGAACAGGTGGCTGGGTTCGACGATAGCACCCCGCTGTTCGGCGCGTTGCCGGAGCTCGATTCGATGGCGGTCGCCGGCGTGCTGACCGAGATCGAGGATCGGCTGGGCATCGTGATCGACGATGACGAGGTCGATGGCGAGATGCTGGAGACATTCGGCGCGTTGAGCACCTTCGCGTCCGCCAAGGCGCTGGTCTGAGCGAATGGCCGGGGCGTCCGGCCTGACCATCAGACATTATGACTGGTCCGGTGGGCGTGAGGCGATGCTTCGCTTCGGACCGGATCGGGGACCGGTCGTGGTCGCCACCCTGCCCTTTTACGAAGAATCCAACCGGACGCGCGCCGCGCTGATCGATGTGCTTCGGCGACTGGCCGCACGGGGGATCGCCGCCGCCCTGCCCGACCTGCCGGGCACCAACGAAAGTTTGCTGCCGACACGCGAGGCGACGCTGGCGAGGTGGCGCGATGCCTTTGCCGCTGCCTGCGCCAGCATGTCGGGGCCCGTGCACAGCATGGCGTGGCGGGCGGGCGCGCTGGTCGACGGGACCGCCGAGGTGACGAGCCGCTGGTATCTGGCGCCGCAGACCGGGGAAGCGGCCGAGCGCGAGCTGCGGCGCCTGCAACGGGCGAGCGGTGGCGAGGACGCTGGCGGCAATATCATCTCGGACGCGATGCTGGCGCAGCTGGCCGGGGCACAGCCGACGACCGAGGGCAGCGTCCGCGTGGTGCGGCTGGAAAGCGACCCCAGAGCCGCCGATCGCAAGCTTCCCGGCAGCGCCCTGTGGCGTGCGGCCGAGCCGGGCGTGGACCCGGCGCTACAGACGCTGATCGCGGACGACGTGGCGCGCTGGATCAACGGGGATACCGCTTGAGCCGCCGGCTGCTGACCTTTCCCTGCGAAGGCGACACGCTGGTCGGGACGCTGGATGGTCCACCGGAGGGGGGAGGCGGCGCGACCGGGTTGCTGATCGTCACTGGCGGGAACGAGATACGCGCCGGGGCGCATCGCGGTATGGCTGAGCTTGCCGCGCGGCTGGCGGCGGACGGCACGCCCGTCTTTCGCTACGATCGGCGGGGCGTCGGCGATTCCAGCGGAATCAACAGCGGCTTTCGCGGCGCGCGCGACGATCTGCTCGCTGCGGCGGCGACATTCCGTGCGGCGGCGCCGCAGGTCACGCGGCTGGTCGGGTTCGGCAATTGCGATGGCGCGACCAGCCTGGCCTGGTGGGGCCGCGAGGCCGGGTGCGATGCATTGGTCCTTGCCAACCCCTGGGCGGTCGAGCCGACCGACGCGCTGCCACCGCCAGCCGCGGTTCGCGCGCATTACGCAGCGCAGCTACGCGATCCTGCGGCATGGGCGCGGATTCTGCGCCGAGGCCTTTCGCTGCCCAAGCTGGTGCGCGGGTTGCACAGCATCGCAGCATCGCCGCGCGACGATGGCGTGACCGGCCGCACCATAGCGTCGATTGCACAATGGGGGCCGGACGCGACGATCGTGCTGGCGCGCGGTGACGGCACCGCCATCACCTATGCAGATGCGGCGCGGCGCGCGGGGATTTCCCCGCGCACCGTCACCGTGGATACCGGATCGCACAGCTTCGCCCGTTCCGGCGATGCGGTCGCGCTGGAAGCGGCGATCCGGCAGGTCCTCAGCGCGCCTTGATGAAGGCGCGGATGTCGTTCGACAGCTTCCGCAGATCCTCGTCGCGAACGTACATCATGTGGCCGGCATTGTACCAATGCCAGCTGATGCGCCCGTCGTTGGGGATGCCCGTGCGGTTGAGCGAATATTCCGCGCCGAAGAAGGGCGTCGCGAAATCATAATAGCCCTGGCCGACGAACACGCGCAGGCCGCTGTTCTCGCGCAGCGCCTTGCCGATGTAGGGCGCCACGTTGAGATAGCCCTCCCCGCCGCGCGGGCCGCCGATCTTCCAGTCCCAGTCACGCACGCCACCGATCGACACGTACGTCACGTCGGGCGAGTATTTCAGCGTCTCGCGCGAGTAGGCGTTCATCGCCGCGGTATAGGCGCCGTCGATGGCGTAGAAGCTGGGATCATTGTCGGGCGTTTCGCCGGCGTCGTCATAATCCTTGCCGACGTAGCGCGTGTCGAGGCGGCCGATCGTCTGCCCACGATCGCGCAGCAGTTCCTTGTAGAAACGACCCGGCGAGAGGCGAAGATCGGCGCGGGCAAGGTAATCCTGCGAGACGCCGGTGTAGCGCGACAGCTGCGGCAGAACCTGCTGGCGCTCCTGCGCGGTGAGTGAATTGCCCCTCAGCAGCGCCGAGGCGTAGGGACCGATGGCAAACGCCTTCGCCTCGGCGATGAATTCCTCGACCGTCGCGGGGCGATTGGCGACCTTGTTATGATACCAGGCGGTCGCCGCCATCGACGGCAGGTTGGTGACATAGCCAAGCTCGTTGCCGGGCGAATCCGCCGCGACGCTGAAATCGAGGATCGAGGAGATCAGCAGGATGCCGTTCACCGCCACGTCGGTGTAGGTGCCCTCCAGCTCGTTGATCACCGCCGCCGAGCGCGTGGTGCCGTAGCTTTCGCCACCGATGAACTTGGGCGCGTTCCAGCGGCCATGTTCGTTCAGCCAGAGGCGGATGAAGTCGGCCATCGACTTGGCATCCTTCGTCACGCCCCAATAATCCTTGGGATCGGTCTTCCCCAGCGCGCGGCTGAAGCCGGTGCCGACCGGATCGATGAACACGATGTCGGTGACGTCGAGCAGCGAATCGACATTGTCGATGACGGGATAGGGCGGCGCGCCATCGTCGCGGGCGTCCGAGGGAAGCACGACGCGCTTCGGCCCGAAGGCGCCCATGTGGAGCCACAAGGAGCCGGAACCCGGGCCGCCGTTCCACAGGAACGTCACCGGACGCTTGGGATCAACCGGGCCTTCCTTGATGTAGCTGTATGACGTGATCGCGGCGAGCGGCTTGCCGGCCTTGTCCTTCAGATAGGTTTCACCGGCGATCGCGCGATAATTGATGCGGGTGCCGCCGAAGGTGCCGGAATGGCGGGTGACGGAGACGACCGGCGGCGGGATGCTGGTGTCGTCGGCGGCCTGTTCGGCCTTGCTGTTCGGCTTGTCCTGCGCGCTCAACGGCGCGGCAACGAGCGCGGCGCCGAGCGCCAGCGCGATGCGTAACTTCATGCAATCCCCCAAATAGGCCGTGCCGGCCCTACCCCGGCATCCACTCTTTTTCCGCGTGATAAACGCGCGCCGAGACTGCGGCAGGGTGGATGCCGGGACAAGCCCGGCACGGCTATTTTTTTGGAGATTTACTCTGCGGCTTCGGCCATTTTCTCGAAATCGGCCTCGGCGAGGAAGCGCTCGGCGTCGAGCGCGGCCATGCAGCCGGTGCCGGCCGCCGTGATCGCCTGGCGATAGGTCTTGTCCATCACGTCGCCGCAGGCGAACACGCCGGGCACGCTGGTCCGCGTCGATCCGGTATCGACCTTGATATAATGATCCTCGTCCAGCTCGAGGTGGCCGCGGAACAGCTCGGTCGCCGGATGGTGGCCGATCGCGACGAAGCCGCCCTCCACGTCGAGGCGGCTGTGCTCACCAGTGACCGTATCGACGAGGTCGAGCGCGACGAGGCCGGCATTGCCGCCGCCGTCGACGAACTCACGCACTTCCTTGTTCCACAGCACCTTTACCTTGGGATGCGCGAACAGCCGCTCCTGCAAGATGCGCTCCGCACGGAGTGAATCGCGGCGGTGGATCAGCGTCACGTCGTCCGAGTGGTTGGTGAGGTAAAGCGCCTCCTCCACCGCGGTGTTGCCGCCGCCGATCACCGCGACCTTCTTGCCGCGATAGAAGAAGCCATCGCAGGTGGCGCAGGCGGAGACGCCCTTGCCCTTCATCGCATCCTCGCTGGCGAGGCCGAGCCACTTGGCCTGCGCGCCGGTGGCGATGACGAGCACGTCGCCTTCATAGATATCGCCGCTGTCGCCGGTGAGGCGGAACGGGCGGCGCGCCAGATCGACCGAGACGACCGTGTCCCACACCAGCGTGGTGCCGACATGCTCCGCCTGCTTCTGCATCTGCTCCATCAGCCACGGGCCCTGGATCACCTCGGCAAAGCCGGGGTAATTTTCCACGTCGGTGGTGGTCATCAGCTGGCCGCCGGGCTGGATGCCCTGGACGAGGATCGGCTTCATGCCCGCGCGGGCACCATAGATGGCGGCGGACAGGCCAGCGGGGCCCGAGCCGAGGATGAGCATGCGAGTCGAGTGAGTGGTCATGCCCGCGATGTAGGATGCGGCGCGACCCAAGGGAACCGCGCGTTGCGCCGACGGTGAAGTCCTGCTTTGCTGGCCCCATGACCGACTTTTCCAGCCTGCTCGCCCCCGACCGGGGCCAGCCTGCCCGCACCATCCATGTCGTCCACCCCGACCGGTTCGAGGAATGGCTCATCGCCCAGCCGGCGCGCACGCGCACCGCGGTGGCGGCCAACAAGGTGGTGGGAAAGCCGGGCAATCGCGCGATCCTTCCCGGCGATGCGCCCGACGACTGGGCGATGCTGCTGGTGTGCAACGAGGATGTGACATCGCCGTGGCGGATTGCGTCGCTGGGTGATGGCCTGCCCGAAGGCACGTACCGGCTGGCGGAGGGCGAGCCGGGCGCGGCGATGCTGGGCTGGTGCCTCGCGCAGCATCGCTTCACCCGCTATCGTAGCGCGCCCGACGCGCAGGGGCCGCGCGTGCTGCTGACCGGCGAGCCGGGGCGGATCGAGGAGATCGTCCGGCTGGCGGAGGCGACCGCGCTGGTCCGCGATCTGGTCGACACCGGCGCATCGGACCTGGGGCCGGCGGATCTGGAGGCGCAGGTCGAGCTGCTGGCGAAGGCGCATGGTGCGACGACGCGAGTGACGCGCGGCGATGCGCTGGCGGTGGAATATCCGATGATCCACGTCGTCGGCCAGGCAGCGAGCAAGGAACGTGCGCCGCGGCTGATCGAGCTGGAATGGGGCGATCCTGCCCACCCCCGCATCGCGCTGGTCGGCAAGGGCGTCTGCTTCGATTCGGGCGGGCTCGACGTCAAGACGTCGGGCGGGATGCGGCTGATGAAGAAGGACATGGGCGGCGCGGCGCACATGATCGCGCTTGCCGGGCTGGTCATGGGCGCGAAGCTGAAGGTGCGGCTGCACCTGCTGGTGCCGGCGGTGGAGAATGCGATTGCCGGCAATGCCTTTCGTCCCGGCGATGTGCTGCGCAGTCGGGCGGGGCTGATGGTGGAGAATACCAACACCGATGCCGAGGGGCGACTGATCCTGGCCGACGCACTGACCCGCGCGGTGGAGGATCGGCCGGAGTTGATCGTGGACTTTGCGACGCTGACCGGTGCGGCGCGGGTTGCGCTGGGGCCGGACCTGCCACCGTTGTTCGCCAATGACGAGGAGCTGGCGGCCGACTTCCTTGCCGCAGGCACCGCCGCGCATGACCCTTTGTGGCGGTTGCCGCTGTGGGATGGCTATGACGACATGCTGAAGTCGGACGTCGCAGACATGGTCAATGCGCCCGATGGCGGCTTTGCCGGTGCGGTGACGGCGGCGCTGTTCCTGCGGCGCTTCGTGCCCAAGGATATCGCCTGGGCGCATGTCGATACATTCGCGTGGCGCCCTGCCCCCCGGCCGGGCAGGCCCAAGGGCGGCGCGGCGCTGGGGCTCGCCGCCGCCTGGGGTGTGCTGCGCAAGCGCTACGGCTGACGCTTCTGCCAGCGTCCGGCGTCGCGCACGGGCGCGACGCCGTGGCGCGGATCAGCCGGCTGCTTTGATGATCGGGACGAACTTGGCCGCGGTCAGGCTGGCGCCGCCGACCAGCGCGCCATCCACATTGGCCGCATGGAGAAGGCCGGCGGCGTTTTCCGCCGTCACCGAGCCGCCGTAGAGCAGGCGGATGCTGTCCGCCTGATCCACACCCAGCGCCTCTGCCAGCGCCGCGCGAATGGCGGCGTGCATCGCCTCCACATCGGCGACCGTCGCAACCTTGCCCGTGCCGATCGCCCAGATCGGCTCATAAGCGATCGACAGCCAGTCACCCGACGCGCCATCCGGCAGTGAGGCACGCAGCTGCGCCGTGACGACTGCTTCCGCCTTGCCCGCCTCACGCTGCTCCAGCGTTTCGCCGACGCACAGGATGGCGGTGAGGCCGTGGCGGTGCAGCGCCTCCGCCTTGGCCTTCACGTCGGCGTCGCTTTCATGCTGGCCCTGCCGCCGTTCGGAATGGCCGACGATCGAGAAGGACGCGCCCGCCTCCTTCACCATCGGAGCGGAGACGCAGCCGGTATGCGCGCCGCTGTCGGCGCCGTGCACGTCCTCGGCACCAATCGGAAAACGCGCGCGGCCAGCGGCCGGATGGATCAGGGTCGCCGGGACCGCGATCGCCACATCGACACCGCCGTCCGCCGCGTCATTGATCGCATCGAGCTCGGCCAATGCCGCGAGGCTGCCGTTCATCTTCCAGTTTCCGGCTACCAACTTGCGCCGCATGATCTCTCCCCACTTGGTTGTGCCGTTGCGGTAACGAAGGCGGCACCCTAAAGCGAGCGTCGTTCAACGGATTGGCGCTGCATGCTCGGGTTCTTTCGTCGTATCATCAATTCGCGCGTCGGCGTGATCGTCACCATGGGTGTCCTTGGCCTTATCGCGATCGCGTTTGCGCTGGGTGACATCACCGGCCTCCAGACCGGCGGCGCGTCTGGCGCGACCGTCGCCAAGGTGGGCGGCCAGAGCGTCAACGAGACCGAACTGACCCGGCGCGTGCAGGACGAACTGCGCGGCGCGCAGCAGCGCAACCCGGGGCTCGAGATGAGCCAGCTGGTCGCCGAGGGCGGCGTCGAGGCGATCCTCGACCGGATGCTGAACGGCCTGGCGCTGCAAGCGTTCGGCCGCGACCAGGGCATGGTCGTCAGCAAGGCGCTGGTCGGCAGCGAATTGCGCAACATCCCCGGGCTGCAGGGCCCGACGGGCAAGTTCGACCAGGCGGTGTATGAGCAGGTGCTCGCCCGCAACCGGCTGACCGATGCGCAGGTGCAGGAAGACATTGCGCGCGAGACGATGGTGCAGTTCCTGTTGCGGCCGCAGATGGGCGCGACGCAGGTGCCGGAATCGCTGGCGCTGCCCTATGCCTCGCTGCTGCTGGAGCGTCGTGCCGGTCAGGTCGCGCTGATCCCGGCCGCCGCGATGCCGGGCGGTGCCGCGCCGACCGACCCGGAACTGCAGGATTGGTACAAGCGCAACATCGCGCGCTACTCGCTGCCCGAGCGTCGCATCGTTCGCTACGCCATGGTGACGCCCGAGTTCGTGAAGGCCCGCGGCACGCCCACCGATGCCGAGATCGCCGCAGCCTACAATGGCGACAAGGCCCGCTGGGCAGCGCGCGAGACGCGCACCGTGTCGCTGGTCACCGTGCTTGACCAGAATGCCGCCAATGCCCTGGCGACCAAGATCCGCGGCGGCACCCCTGTCGCGGATGCGGCGCGCGCCGCCGGGCTGGAGGCACGCCGCCTCGAGGCGCAGGACAAGCAGGCGCTGACCGGCGCGACCTCTGGCGCGGTGGCCGATGCCGCCTTCGCCGCGCCGGCCAATGGCGTGATCGGCCCCGTCCGCGGTTCGATCGGCTTCGTCGTCGGCAAGATCGAGAAGGTCGCGCAGGTCCCCGGCAAGACGCTGGCCGAGGCGCGCCCGACGCTGGTCGAGGAATTGACCAAGAAGAAGACCGCCGACGCTCTGACGGCGATGCGCGACTCGCTGGAAAATGCGATCGCTGACAATGCCAACTTCTCCGAGCTGGTGGCCGAGCAGAAGCTGAGTGCCGCGACCACGCCGGCACTGACCGCAACCGGCGCCAACCCGGAGGCTCCGGCCGCGCAGCCTGACGCGGCGCTGATGCCGATCCTGTCCGCCGCCTTCCAGTCCGAAGAGGGCGACGATCCGCAGGTGGTGCAGACCGGGCCTGACGGCAGCTTCGCCCTCGTCGCGCTCGACCGGATCGTTCGCGCCGCGCCGCGCCCGATCGCGCAGGTCCGCGACCAGGTGACCAAGGACCTGCAGGAGGATCGCGCCCGCCGCGCCGCGCGCACCGCCGCGAGCAAGGCACTGGCCGCGATCAACAAGGGTGTGGCGTTCGACAAGGCACTGGCCGAGGCTGGTGCCAAGGGCGCGAAGACCGACAGCGTGGTCGCCGCCCGCTCACAGATCAACGCCGATCCGCGTGGGCCGAACCCGGTACTGGCCCTGCTGTTCAGCATGAAGGGCGGCACCGCCAAGATGCTGGAAGCGCCCGATCGCAGCGGCTGGCTGATCGTCAAGGTCGACAAGATCTCGCCGGGTGACGCCGCCAAGGCGCCGCAGGTGATCGCTGCCACGCGTCAGGACCTTGGCCGTGCGATGGGGCCGGAATATGCCCAGCAATTCACCGAGGCGGTGAAGCGGGCGATGAAGGTGTCGCAGAACGCGGACGCGCTGGCCCGCGTGAAGGCCAGCCTCTCCGGCGAGGGGGGCTCCAATCCGTAACGCTGGGCAGGACGCAGCCGCGGCTGCGCTGACGAACGGGCGGCCGGCGCTGCTGTGGCGCCGCCGCATCGCGGACACCGAGACGCCGGTCGCCGCGGCGCTGAAGCTGATCGAGCCGGGGCGCGGCGATTACCTCCTCGAATCGGTCGAGGGCGGCGCGATCCGCGGTCGTTACAGCATGTTGGGGCTTGCGCCTGACCTCGTCTTCCGCGCCGAAGGAAACGACGCCGCGATCAACCGCCAGTGGCTGACGGATCGGTCGGCGTTCGCGCCATGCGACACCCCGACGCTGGCCGCGCTGCGCGCGCTGGTCGCCTCCTGCCGGATGGACGTGCCAGCGGAACTACCGCCGGCGCTCGCGTGCCTGGTCGGCTATTTCGGTTATGAGACGATCGGGCTGGTCGAGAGCCTGCCCGCGCCAAAGACCGATGCGCTTGGCCTGCCGGACATGATGTTCGTCCGCCCGACCGTGATCCTTGTTTTTGACCGGCTGGCGGACGCCCTGTTCCTGGTGGCGCCTGTTTGGCCCGACGACCAGCGATCGCCCGAGAGCGTGATCGCCGCGGCGGCCGAGCGGCTGGACGCGATCGAGGCGCGGCTGGAGGCCACTGCCCTGCCCCCGCGCGTTCGGGCCGAGGCCAGCGACGTGGCGCTGTCCCCGGTGCTGCCGGAGGGGCGCTATGCCGAGATGGTGCGCGCCGCGAAGGACTATATCGTCGCTGGCGACATCTTTCAGGTCGTCCTGGCGCAGCGTTTCACTGCGCCGTTCACGCTGCCGCCGTTCGAGTTGTACCGCGCGTTGCGGCGGATCAATCCGTCGCCCTTCCTCTACCATCTCGACCTGCCCGGCTTCGCGCTGACCGGATCGAGCCCGGAGATCCTGGTGCGGGTGCGCGATGGCGAGGTAACGATCCGGCCGATCGCCGGCACCCGGCCGCGCGGCAAAACCGCGACCGAGGATGAGGCGAACCGCGCCAGCCTGCTTGCCGACCCGAAGGAACGCGCGGAGCATCTGATGCTGCTCGACCTCGGGCGCAACGACGTTGGCCGCGTGTCACAAGCCGGGTCAGTCACGGTCACCGACAGCTACACGGTCGAATTCTACAGTCACGTCATGCACATCGTGTCGAACGTGGTCGGTGCGCTCGACCCCAAGCGTGACGCGATCGATGCGTTGTTCGCCGGCTTCCCGGCGGGGACGGTCAGCGGCGCGCCCAAGGTGCGCGCCTGCCAGATCATCGCCGAACTGGAGAGCGAGAAGCGCGGCGCTTATGCGGGGGGAGTTGGTTATTTCTCGCCCGACGGATCGATGGATTCGTGCATCGTCCTGCGCACCGCAGTGGTGAAGGACGGCACCATGCACGTCCAGGCGGGCGCGGGCATCGTGGCGGACAGCGACCCGGCCTATGAGCAGCGCGAGTGCGAGGCGAAGTCGGGAGCGTTGCTGGCCGCCGCGCGCGAGGCGATCGCGCAGGCGAGTGCCGGCGGCTTCGGCCAGTGAGCGACGGCGCAGCCACCGACGGCCATTTCCTGCTGCGATACGAACTGGCGGCGGACTATCTGGAACGGCGCGGTACGTTGCGCGACGCTCATCTGGCGCTTGCATGGGAAGCGGCGGATCGCGGCGCCTTGCTGCTGGGCGGCACGGTGGGAGAGCCGATCGAGTCCGCGCTGCTGCTGTTCACCGACCGCGCGGCGGTCGAGGCCTTTGCCAATGCCGATCCTTATGTGCGCGAGGGATTGGTGATGCGCTGGCAGGTCAGCCGCTGGCACACCGTCGTCGGATCGGGTGCCGCGACACCGCTGCGCTGAGCCGGCCGTAATCCGCGGGCTTCTCAACCGGCGATCCGCCCGATACGCACGGGGCATGCGCCTCCTTCCCCTGCTGCTGATCGCCGCCGCCGCGCCCGCCGCTGCCCAGACCACCCAGCCCGTCGCCACGCCGGCGAACCCTGCGCCCGCGCCGACGAACTGGCCCACCAGGGAAGGCGATGTGACGCTGCCGGGCTTTCGCTTCGGCACGGGCGAGACGATGGACCTGAAGATCCACTACACGACGCTCGGCACGCCGCGGCGCGGTCCTGACGGCGCGATCAACAATGCCGTGATGGTCCTTCACGGCACCGGCGGCACGGGCAAGCAGTTCCTCTCGCCGCAATTCGCCGACGAGCTTTACGGTCCCGGCCAGCCGTTCGACCTCAAGACGACCTATGTCATCCTGCCCGACAATATTGGTCATGGCGGATCGTCCAAGCCGTCCGACGGGATGCGAATGACGTTCCCGAAATATGATTATGGCGACATGGTCGCGGCGCAGAAGGCGATGCTGGAGAAGCTGGGCGTCACCCGGCTGAAGGTGATCCTGGGCACGTCGATGGGGTGTATGCACGCCTTTGTCTGGGGGCAGACCTATCCGGGCTTTGCCGAGCGGCTCGCGCCGTTCGCCTGTCTGCCGGTGCCGATCGCCGGGCTGAACCGCATGTGGCGCAAGCTGTCGATCGACGCGATCAAGGCGGATCCGGCCTGGAATGGCGGCAATTACACCGCGCAGCCGGCCCAGGGCCTGCGGACGGCGGCCAGCCTGTCGATCATCGCCGGTTCCAACCCGCTGGCGCTGCAACAGCAATATCCGACGCGCGAGGCCGCCGAGGCGTTCCTCGATCAGGCGTTCACGCGCAACAGCGCCAATCGCGACGCCAATGACTATATCTACCAGCTCGACGCGTCGCGGACCTATGATCCGTCGGCCGGGCTGGAGAAGATCACCGTGCCGGTGCTGTGGATCAACTCCGCCGACGATTTCATCAACCCGGCAGGCTATGGCATCACCGAGGTCGCGGCGAAGAGGATGCCGCGCGCCACGTTTCGCCTGATTGCCGCCACGCCCGAGACCAAGGGCCACGGCACGCATACCTGGGCCAAATTCTGGAAGGCTGACCTGTCGCGCCTGATGGCGACGAACTAGGCCGCAGGCGCATCATCGCGGCTGACGACTGGCCGCGATGATGGGGATGCGTGTCAGTCGCGCGGATCGTCCTCGATGTCGATGTCGGTGCGCGATTCGGGCGTCGCCTGCTCCACTTCGCGCTGTTGCTGGCGCTTTTCCGCCGCCCACGCCTGACCTGCCTGGATCCCGCAGCCGGTCTGGCCGCCGGCGCCGATCGGCGAGCAGGTGTTGGGGAGCCCGCCGGCGACGCGGCCGACACGATCGACGGTGGCGGCGCGGTTGACCCAGCTCTGGTTCTGCGCCGGCACCTCTGGCGGACGGCGCAGCGGCTTGGGCACACGGAACTGGTCGTTGGGATCGAGCCGGCTGCACACCACGATCTCGTCCGCCGCGGCGGTCGGGCACGCTTCATTCCCGGTCAGCGTCACCTGGCGGATTCGCTGCGGCGGCTGACCCGTTTCCGCCTGCGAGGATGCGCCTTCCTGCGCCTGAGCTTGGGGCTGTGTCTGGGCCTGGGCCTGGGCCTGGGCGAGCGCCGGCAGCGGCAGGAGCGACAGCGCCGCTAGCGGAACGAGATACACGGGGCGGAACATGCGAGGCGACCTCCTGGATGGTCCATCAACGATCACGCCAGCAGCTTTCTCCCCGCTGAACGTCGCGGCGGTGATTACGCGATCCGGCGGCGCCCGCAACAGCCGTTGCGGCGACGGCGGGTTACGCTATGTCGGGGCCAACATGATCCTCGTCATCGACAATTACGACAGCTTCACCTGGAACCTCGTCCATTATCTGATGGAATTGGGGGCCGAGGTGCGGGTGGAACGCAATGACGCGCTGACCGCGGCCGAAGCGCTGGCGTCGAATGCCACCGGTTTTCTGCTGTCGCCGGGCCCCTGCACGCCAAATGAGGCCGGGATCAGCCTGGACCTGGTCGCGGCCTGTGCCGAGAGCCGCCGCCCGTTGATGGGCGTGTGCCTTGGCCATCAGGCGATCGGGCAACATTTCGGCGGGCGGGTCGTCCGTGGGGGATTGATGCACGGCAAGACAAGCGCGATCGACCATGACTCCACCGGCGTTTTTGCCGGCCTTCCGTCCCCCTTCACCGCAACGCGCTATCACTCGCTGGTCGTGGAGGACGTGCCCGACGTGCTGATCCCCAATGCGCATGCGGCGGACGGATCGGTGATGGGGCTGCGCCACCGGGAGCTGCCGATCCACGGCGTCCAGTTTCACCCCGAAAGCATCGCGACCGAACATGGCCATGACCTGCTGGCCAATTTCGTGGCGCTGACGGGCGCGAAGGTGGCAGCATGACAACGATCGCCCTGCTGCCGGACCCGCGGTCGCCCTTGTCGCGTGAGAGCGCGGCGCAGGCGTTCGCCGACATTCTCGACGGACGCGCCAGCGAGGACGCGATTGCGCGGTTCCTCATCGACCTGTCCGATCGCGGCGAGACATCGATCGAGATCGCCGAGGCGGCACGTGCGCTGCGCGAGCGGCTGATCCCGATCAGCGCGCCGGCCAGTGCGATTGACGTCTGCGGCACCGGCGGTGACGGACACCATACGTTGAACGTCTCGACCGCGGTGAGCCTGGTCGTGGCGGCGTGCGGGGTGCCGGTGGCCAAGCACGGCAACCGCGCCGCATCGTCCAAGGCCGGCGCCGCCGACACGCTGGAAGCACTCGGCCTGGACATGGAGCGTGCCGGGATGCTGGCGGAGGAGACGCTGAACGAACTCGGCATCTGCTTCCTGTTTGCGGCCAATCACCACCCGGCAATGAAGCGGATCACGCCGATCCGCCGTCGCATCGGCAAGCGCACGATCTTCAACCTGATGGGGCCGCTGGCCAATCCGGCGCATGTCACGCGCCAGCTGATCGGCATCGCGCGGCCGGATTATGCGCCGGTGTACGCCGAGGCGCTGGAGCAACTGGGCACCGAGGCGGCGATCGTCGTGTCGGGCGAGGAAGGGCTGGACGAAGTATCGGGCGCGGGGCCGACGGTGGCGGTCGCGATCGGTGACGTGTTGCTGGGCAAGCGGATCGTGCCGGAGGATGCCGGGGTGCGCCGCCACCCGATCGAGGCGATCCGCGGCGGTGACCCGGCGCATAACGGCTATGCCCTGCGCCGGCTGCTGAAAGGGGAGCACGGGGCCTATCGCGATGCCGTGCTGATCAACGCCGCGGTGGCGCTGGCGCTGACCGGCGAGACGCTGACGAATGGCGCCGCCCGCGCGGCCGAGGCGCTGGACAGCGGGGAGGCCAACGACCTGCTCGACCGCTGGATTGCCTGGGCATGAGCGGCGCGAAGGGGAGCAGCATGACGATTCTCGACCGGATCCTGGCAACCAAGCAGGACGAAGTGGCGACGCGTCGACGTGATCGGTCGATCTCGGCGCTTGATCGTGAGGCGCGCAACCGGACGCCGCCGCGTGGCTTCAAGGCGGCGCTGGACCGGGTGGCGAGCGGCGGTGCTGGCAATGCGCTGCCGCGCTACGGCCTGATTGCCGAGATCAAGAAGGCCAGCCCCTCCAAGGGCCTGATCCGACCCGACTTCGATCCCCCGGCGCATGCACGCGCCTATGCCGAAGGCGGCGCGACGTGCCTGTCGGTGCTGACCGACCAGGACTATTTCCAGGGGCACGAGGATTATCTGATCGCCGCGCGCAATGCGTGCGACCTGCCGGTGATCCGCAAGGACTTCATGGTCGACCCGTGGCAGGTGGCCGAAGCGCGGGCGATCGGCGCCGACGCGATCCTGGTCATCATGTCCGCGCTCGACGATGCCGCCGCTGCCGAGATCGAGGCGGCCGCGATCGAACGGGGCATGGACGTTCTGGTCGAGGTGCATGACGCGGAGGAACTGGAACGCGCCCTGAAGCTGCAATCGCGGCTGATCGGCGTGAACAACCGCAACCTGCGCGACTTCTCCGTCAGTTTCGAACGAACGTACGAGCTGGTCGGCAGCGCGCCCAGCGATTGCACCTTTGTCGCCGAAAGCGGCCTCAACACGCGAGCCGACCTGGATGCGATGGCCGAGCACGGCGTGCGCTGCTTCCTGATCGGCGAATCCCTGATGCGGCAGGCCGATGTGGCGGCGGCCACGCGCGCGCTGGTGCAATGAGCCGCCTGACCCATCTCGACGAGCAGGGCGCCGCCCGGATGGTGGACGTCGGCGGCAAGACCGAAACCGCGCGCGAGGCGGTGGCGGGGGGCAGGATCACGATGTCGGCCGAGGCACGCGACGCGATTGCCGCCGGCGCAGTGGCAAAGGGCGATGTCCTGGCGGTCGCGCGGATCGCCGGGATCATGGCGGCAAAGCGCACCAGTGACCTCATCCCGCTATGCCATCCATTGCCGCTGTCGAAGGTGACGCTGGACCTGTCGATCGAGGACGACGGCGTCAGCGCGCAGGCCATCGTTGCCACCAGCGGCCGAACGGGCGTGGAGATGGAGGCGCTGACCGCCGTCTCCGCGGCGCTGCTGACCGTCTATGACATGGCCAAGGCGCTCGATAAGCGGATGACGATCGGCAACATCCGCCTGCTGAAGAAAACCGGCGGCAAGTCGGGCGATTTCGTCGCCTGACCCTCAGGGCCGCGCCGCGATTATTATGGGTGTTGCCGACAGCATGAATCTGTCACTCGCCGGATCATGAGCGAATTGCTTCCTGTCGCAGAGGCGCAGGCGCGCCTGTTGGCTGCGGCGCCCGCGCTGTCGACCGAAACGCTACCGCTGGCAGACGCGATCGGACGCTGGGCGGCGGTCCCGCTGATCGCGCGCCGTACCCAGCCCGAGCGCGACCTGTCGGCGATGGACGGCTATGCCGTGCGGTTCGGTGACCTGCCCGGACCGATGCGAGTGATCGGCGAGAGCGCCGCCGGACGGCCATTTGCAGGTGCCGTGAAGGCGGGCCAGGCGACACGGATTTTCACTGGCGCCGCCGTGCCCGAGGGCGCGGACACGGTGATGGTGCAGGAAGAGGCCCGTCGCGACGGCGATACTTTATGGCTCGATGGCGAAGGACCGGCACGCGAGGGCGCCAACATCCGGCGGCGTGGGCTCGATTTTGCGGACGGCGATACGCTGGTCGCGGCCGGCGAACGGCTGACGCCTGCGCGTCTGGCGGTGGCGGCCACCGGGGGGCTGGGCGACGTCACCGTCCGGCGCCGGGTTCGTGTGGCGATCGCCGCGACGGGCGATGAACTGGTCGAACCCGGACGGGCCGTCGAGCCCGGCCGACTACCGGAATCGAACCGCCTGCTGCTACGGGCGCTGCTCGCGGATCTTCCGGTGGAGATCATCGACCTCGGCATCCTCCCTGACCGGTTGGAACCGCTGACCGACACGTTCCGCCATGTGGCGGCCGACGTCCTCGTCACCACCGGTGGCGCCTCGGTTGGGGATCACGACCTGGTTCGTCCTGCGCTGCAGGCGGCGGGCGCCGCGATCGATTTCTGGCGCATCGCGCTTCGCCCCGGCAAGCCGCTGATGGCGGGGTGGCGCGGCGACATGGCCGTGCTGGGGCTACCGGGAAACCCCGTCTCCGCCTTTGTCACCGGCTTGCTGTTCGTGAAGCCGATGGTGGCGGCGCTTGCCGGGGCGGCGCAGCCCCTGCCGCAAACGACCACCGGCATCCTTGGCGAAGCGTTGCCAGCCAATGGCCCGCGCACTGATTATCTACGCGCAGAGTTGCGCGATGGACGGGCCTATGTTGCTACGATCCAGGACAGTTCCATGCTACGAACGTTGGCACGGGCAGGCTGCCTCGTCGTTCGTCAACCACATGCTCCTGCTGCGGCGATGGGCGACTCGGCAGAAATCCTCGTGATTGCTTGACGCGTCGGTTTACGTTCCTTAAAGGTTCCCAGTCTGTTCGCCGCGGAGATGATGCATGCTCACCAAAAAGCAGCACGAGTTGATCTGTTTCATCAATGATCGACTGGCCGAAACCGGCGTCTCCCCTTCGTTCGAAGAGATGAAGGATGCGCTGGACCTGAAATCGAAGTCCGGGGTCCACCGCCTCATTTCCGCGCTGGAAGAGCGCGGTTTTCTGCGTCGCTTGCCCAATCGCGCCCGCGCGCTGGAAGTGCTGAAGGTGCCTGATCGCCCGGAGAGCCGCGAGGCCGTCCGTTCATCCACGCCGGCGCCCGCACTGCCGGAACCGGCCAACGACGTGGTCGAGGTGCCTCTGCACGGGCGGATCGCGGCCGGCGCCCCGATCGAGGCGCTCGAAGGCTCCACCAGCCTTCCGGTGCCGGCGGCGCTTTTGGGCTCGGGCGAGCATTTCGCGCTTGAGGTTGCCGGTGACTCGATGGTCGAGGCGGGCATCCTCGACGGCGACTTCGCCTTGATCCGCAAGCAGGATGTGGCGCGCGACGGCGAGATCGTGGTCGCGCTGATCGAGGACAGCGAGGCGACGCTGAAATATTTTCGGCGCGAAGGCACGATGATCCGGCTCGACCCGGCAAATCGCTCCTACGATCCGCAGCGTTATGCGCCAGCGCAGGTGCGGGTGCAGGGCAAGCTGGCCGGGATTCTGCGGCGCTATTCCTGATTGGCCGGGCGCAGGCCCGCCGGCGGCGGGCTGAACGCTTTCTCCGGGCGAAACGTCGGTTGTTCATCCTTGCGCCAGCGATTCGTTGAGCGGCCCGAAAGGATTGGCATCCCGGCGAGCACCCAGGGGTGAGCATCGCCGGGGCGGATCACGGTATCGACGCGCCCGGTAGAGAGCGAAATCGCCACCCCGCCGGTTCGTGCGAGCATCTCACGATCGAGGCGCAGCCATCGCGGCGTACAGCGACGCGGCAGGCGGCGTTCGCTGACCACGATATCGGCATTGCGGCATGCCTGGGTCAGCGCGCCGGCGGGCACCAGATAGGCGCTGCGCGTCGCCAGCACGCGCCATACGCGGTCGCCGACGGGCAGATCGACGCGGCATAGATCGCGCGAACAGCGCGCCGCGCCCTGATCGGACAAGAGCACCGGTTCGGCGTCAGATCCGCCATTTTCCGCCAGCATGTCACGCGCATAACCGCCCGCCCGATCGCGCAGCAGCGCTACGCGCCCATCGGGCAGCCGCACGCCGAGATGCCGTCCGTCGCCGGTTACCAGAAGGTCGGGGGGTGGTGTCACCAGCGCCCAAAGCGCGCCGACCGCGACCGGGATCAAGCCGATCCGCCGCCAGCGCGTCCGCCAGAGCGCCAGCCACAGCCCGCCGCCGACCATCAACGCGAAGGCGCCCGCCGGCATCGCTGGCAGTGCCGCGACCGCCCCAGGCGCCGCCGCCGTCGTCCGGGCGATCCACAACAATAGCGATAACCCCTGCCCCGTCAGCCACCAGAAGGGCGCGCCGAGCCCCGTCGTATCGAACAGCAGCGCCAATGCCTCCAGCGGCATCACGACAAAGGTGGTCAGCGGGATGGCGACGATATTGGCCAGCGCGCCATAGATGCCGGCCTTGTGGAAGTGGAAGACGGCGATCGGCATCAACGCGACTTCGACGATCGCGCCGGTCAGCAGCAACGAGCCGCCATTGCGCAGGAGGCGGCGGCCCCATGATTCCTCGCGCGGCGCGAACCAGCGGCGGACCGCCGGATGCTCAGCCAGCGCGATGATCGCAGTGACGGCGGCGAAGGAGAGCTGGAAGCTGGGCCCCGCCAGGGACTCCGGCCAGAGCAGCAGCACGACGAGTGCGCCGGTCGCCACCAGCCGCAAGGTCAGCGCCTCTCGCCCCATCGCCATGGCGGCGAGCACCAGCAAGGCGGCGATGCAACTGCGGATCGTGGGCACCTCGCTCCCGGTAATACTGTTATAGGAGTTGGAAGCCGTTAACCCCTTCCGACGCAGAGATGGGAAATGACGCTACCGGCTACGATTTACGCGCGCTTCTCAAATCAGGAGCAGGCTCAGGGCAGCAGTAAGAGCCGACAGCTTACTCTCTGCCGGGATATGGTCGCCCGGCACAAGTGGCAGGGTTCAACAGATCGCGAGCTGATTGACGAGGGCGTATCAGCGTACAGTGGTGCAAACCGTGCTCCTGGCGGCCTCCTGTATGCGTTCGAGCAAGAGGCCGAAGCTGGCCGCTACCGGAACGGCCATGTCCTCGTCGTTGAGAACTTGGACCGCATCAGCCGTCAGGGCTACGATGCAATCCTCCCATTCCTTCAGAAGCTAACCACTCAGGGCGTCACAGTTGCGACCGTCGATGGCGACCGCGTCTATCCGGCTTACGAGCGCGTCACGATGGCATCGGTCATCGAAGCGGTGGTCAAATCGGAGTTGAGCCGGGAAGAGAGCGAGAAAAAGAGCCGCCGCCTGAAGGCCGCACAGAACAAGCGGATCAGTGACGCACAGGCAACCGCCGGCCAGCACATCAGCCACACGGCAACGATCCCCGCATGGATCGACGCTACGCGCATCAGCAAGCCGACCGAACGACCGGCGTACAAGATGACGCTCAATGACGTCCGCACGGCGGTGCTGCGGGAGATATTTCAGCTAACCATCGACGGCTTCGGCACTCCCGCTATCGCGAAGAAGCTGAACGCTCGCGGCGAACCCGTGTGGAGCCATCTTGGTCAGCGCAGCAACAACGGCTGGACGGTCGGCTATCTCACCAAGATCGTGATGAACCGCGCTGTCATGGGCGAGTACCATCCCATGAACCGCCCCCGTTCGGGCGCGCAAACCAGCAAGGGCATCGCTGTACTCAACCACTTCCCGCAAGCCATCGACCCGGTGACGTTTGCTAAGGCGCAAGCCGCTCGTCAGGAGCGTAAGGGCACCAGCGGGGCGTGGCAGATCACGCACAACAATCTGTTCAGCGGCATCGCCAAGTGCGCGCACTGCAATGGCAGGATGAAGCAAGAGGTGACGGTCAGAAAGGGCGGTGCTCGTCGCAACTCGAAGAACAAGCGCCTCATCAATCCGTCGAAGCAGGACTTCAGCTACCTCAAATGCCACAACGCCCTTAACCGCGTATGGGACGAGGAGAACAATCGACCGCGCTGTGAGAACCGCGCCACTGTCCGATATGAAAAGCTGGAAGCTGCGGTGGTCAGCATTGCAGTCGGATGGCTAGCCAAGCACCGTGAAGCTGCACCATCTGCCGACGTTGCAGAGCTTGAGGTTCAGATAGCAGAAGCGCGCCGCTTCCTAGAGGACAAGCAGAAGCAGGCCGAGAGCGCAGCGGCCAGCTTCGTTCGTACCAACAGTCCGACGATGGAGCGCCTCATGCTCCAATTGGAGACGGAGGTCGCAGACGACATGAAGGCGATCCGATCACTTGAAGATCGCCTAGCTACCGCGCGCACGAACGCCCCCTCGCCCGACTTCATAAAGCAAATGCAAGCGCAGGTTGAGGCACTTAGCAGCGAGGATGACGAGGAACGTAACCGCACTCGGGTAGCAATGAAGCAAACGCTCGCTCGGCTCGTCACCCGCATGGTCTGCCTCGATAGTCGCCTGACCTCCGTCACGCTCGGAGGCTCTCTGACGATCGTCATCGACAACGAGGGCAACGAGGTCGCTTCACGCATCAGCGAAACGAACACGATCTTCACCGGGCCGAATGGCGAACTCGATTGGAGTCCCGACGATCCCGAGGACAAGGAATACGAGTACGCCGCATAACGCCTGAGAGCGTCTGTGAGGCATACAGGGAGAGGATGCTACGCGGAGTAGCATCCTCTCGTCTTGGCCCCCTGTGGGCTTCCTAGCGCAGTTTAGAAGCGCGGAAGTTCAAACACCTCGGCGTCGATCTCAAGCGCGAACGAGTGACGCTTGCGGGTGCAGAAGACGCGATGGCCGGCGAACGAAAAAGCGAATTGGTCGTCTTCATACTCAGGCGAGTAATCTAGAGTAGCTTCGACGTAGTTTGCGAGGGCTGCGAGGTCGATCTGCACTTTCTATCTCCTTCCCACAGCTTGTGCTGCCAGAGTGGAAACAGGGCGAGCGAAGAGTGCCGCAGAGTAGATGTAGAGTGGTCGCGCTTGTAGATTGAAAAAGCGCAACTTGTTCTCGGTTTTTGGTTGCCCAGAGTTTCAGTTGGTGTTCGATATTCTAGCGGCACAAAGGGAGTTTGCCGCATGGAATGGATTAAGATGATCGGGACCGACGTTGTTCAGCAACTGGTTGCAAACGGCAAAGAGCAAGCGCCCCTCAAGGGCACCCGTCGCGAACGGGACTTTGAGCCCGTGTGTAAGCTCTTCCTGCCGTGGGCTGCGGGAACGTGGCTGCTCACCGAAATGGACGACGAGGGCCTAGCGTTCGGGCTGGCCGACCTGGGATTCGGAACGCCGGAACTCGGCTACATCAGCATAGACGAGATTTGGGAGGTAGTCGGGCCGGGAGGTCTGCGCGTCGAGCGCGACATTCACTGGAAGGCGAACAAGCCGCTTTCCGCTTACGCTGCTGATGCCCGACGCGACGGTCACATTCGTGCTTAAACGAGAAGCCCCGGAGGAAATTTGGGGCTTCTGAACCGCAGCCTTCAATCAGGATTTTGTATCGAAGTTGGTGCCTTCTGGAGCGTCTGGGTGAGCGCACCTACCCAGTTTCTCAATCTGCTCTTTTGCCCCAACTGTGATGCCCATATAAACACGCAGCCACAGCTTGATCGTCCGGTGATCTCCGTCATCAGTAACGTCTACAAGAAAGTCACGGCTATCGCCGTCATTCTGGTAGCTGACGCCGTTCTCGATCCTCATGGGGACCACGTGTGTGTGCAAGGTCCCAACGTAGCGAGATCCAAGGCAGCCCTCCAGATCATTAAGGCTGCGCTGCGTTGTGGTTTTCCAACGCGGCTCCTTGGCTCGCCACTTTTCAAGCCCAGACTTTGCGTTGGCCCCTGACGAGAGGCTCAACGCCAACACACCAGCCATCGTGGCCGCGCGACACCATGCGAGCGTCACGTTAAGCTCCCTCAGCAGCGCGCTTTTCTGCGATAACGGTATCAATATCGGCGGCAGAATACTTGCCATCAGCCTTTAGCGAGGCTTCGATCTCATCGAGCGGACGGCCATTGCTAAGGCTCTTGCCCACGCTGCGACGAACGCCCGTGATCGACGGCGCAGCCTTGCCGCTAGACGCACTGGCCTTGGGGATGCGGACCTTCGCATCGCCATTGCCCTTGTTCTTCAACTCGGTATCAAACTCGCCCGCGTTCACGGCCTGCTCGAACTTGTCCAGAAACTCACCGAAGCGCTCTTCCGGCATATGGTTCGTGGCTACGCCATTGATATCGAAGGTGTCGCCGTTCACCTTCACGGTGAGAGCGACGACGCCGTTCTTGACCTGCCACCACTTGTTCGGTGCCTTGCTAGTGGTCGTTGCTCGTGCTGCAAACTGGTCGCGCGTGCGCTTGATGCCATCGAGAAGCGGCTTGCGGGCCTTCGCAGGATCGACGGGGGTCAGCTTGAACTTCTCTGCTAAGCCCGTGTTGTCGATGAAGCCTGCTAGTGTGTCCCGGATGCCCATTAGTACCTCCACAAGTGTGCTGCACTCGTAGTTCCTACTGCGCGTGCAGAAGTCAATCACATACGACAAAGCCCCGGCCTTTCGACCAGGGCTGGAGTAGTCGCTTGTTCGGTTAAGCCGGCTTGTCGGCCTTCTTGGAAGCGCGCGTTGCCCGCATCTTCGTCGTGCGCTGCTCCTTCTTCTCGGTCAGCGCGGTCAGCTGGGCGTCGTACTCGCCGGCCTTGATGCGATCCGCGTAATAATCGAGACCTTCGATGAAGTTGGCCTTAGGCACGCTCATTTCACGCACATCAACGTCCGTATCTTGCACCTTCAAACGCTCCAGTACGAGGGCACTGTTCGACACGCGGATCGTGAAAGCGACTTTCTCGCCAGCGACCTTGAAGTTCTTCTTGCCCTCGGCGGCGTCACCAGCGGCAAACTGCTCCTTCATGCGTGCGATGTTGTCGAGTTCGACCTGTTGCACCGTACGGGCTGCGCTGCCCTTGCTGAACTCCGGAGCCTGCTGCGCGGGGACGAGCATTGCGGGGTTGAACTTCGCCATCTTGTGTAACTCCGATCTTTAGCAGTGCCCTAGTGCCCTGCTTCTGATCGTATGTTTCCAGCGTCCAACCAGGGCGAGCACAGATTACCAAATATCTGCTCTTGACGGCTACTCAGTCAGAGCACCGCGGTTTTCACTTGCCTGCACTGCACTCCCAGAGGCCAAAAACCGGACCTGAGCACTTTCACTAAGTATGTGTGTCAAAAAGAGAGAGGACGACGCACATGACTGACCAGTACCGATTTAAGTTCAACGTCTCGACCTTGGAGCACGCGAAGGTCTTCGATTATCTCGTAACGATCCCAAGCTATCGCTACACGATTGCTCGCCGCCAGATGGTCGGAGAACTAACGCTACGAGAGTGGAGAATTGTTCGCGAAGCCGCTCTCGCGTTGGAAGCGACCAAGCTGAACGACGGCGACAAGATCACTAGCACGGAGCAGATTGAAGCATTGCTCGCCACCGACAGCGATGCGAAAGTCGATGTGACGGTCTTCGGACTTCCAACCACGACAACGCGTCGCCTCCTGAACCGCGTAGCTATCCAAGTTGGACTCAACGAAGCCGGTTTGGCGCTTGAGGATCAATCACTCATGTTCACGCGAGGCACGGAAGGCTACCTCATCCAGTTCAGCAATGCCGACGACGCCCGCGCTTTCAAGCTCACCATGTGGTCGGTTGCGCCCAGCGAGAGCGCATGAGCACACGCCGTTCTGACAGCTTCTTCTGTGGATCGGCGTGGAAAAGGGACCCCGGTAGCGGGGTGATCGGCGTCGAAAAGGGACCCCTCATCCCGTTGGTCTA